>JBEKNW010000317.1:0-3569 GCA_049522435.1 Xanthobacteraceae bacterium | reverse complement strand
GTCAAAAGGTGATTCCAACTTCACCTTAACTCCACCGCCCCCCTTAGTTTCGGGAAGCCGGCTAGATGATCTTCAGTGCACTAATTTGTTCGGGTGCGTAGGAATTAAGTGCACTGTCACCGCAACTCCCGTAACTCCGTAACCGTTTCGCTCTCGCATATGATGACGATCAGATTCTTCGGCGATTTTGTCGCGTTCGCCAATTATAAGCAGGCGATACTCGTTTTCGGTCTCGTATGCCTTGTGCTTATAGCCCGTAGCCTGGATTGAGCGTCAGCGAAATCCGGGATCGGCCGCGACGTTTGCCCCGGATTTCGTTTCACTCAATCCAGGCTACGCTTGCTAATCGTTTAAGGGTCGAGCCGATCCAGAATTTCGTGTAGTCTTTCGAGAGCGGCGGCAACCCTCGGACAGGCGTATTTGTAACTCGCTACCTCGTACCGCGCCGGAGGCTTAACAATCGAAATAAATGCGTCAGCTAGCTCGCTTAGTTTTCCGGCATCGCCTCGGCCAACTTCGAATGTCATTTGATCTTTGTAAAATGGCCTGGATATTTGGGCATTGTATTTTGTCATCCAAACTTGAACGGCGTCGCCCTGCGGTATCTGCCCTTGCAAGGTTACCCTTATTTTGTCGTCGCCTAGAACGTCGGCCAGTACTTCGCAAAACCAACCAAAAGGGTGTCCATCACTTGCGAGGCCTCCTTGGTCTCGGTCATCGATGATGAACCGCGATGCACGATCGATGTTCTTGATCCGCTTGTCCGCGAAATGGCCATATTCTGTTAGAAGCGCGCCCTTCAGCGCTCTGCCCTCTCCAGTCATGTCTAGCCCGATGCGTGTCATTGGGAAGTCCTCTCAACCAGTTCCTCTACCCTATCGAGCGCGGAAAGTAGTTGCTAAGGATCAAAAGCACTATAATTAAGCCGAGAACAAAGAGCGATAGCCACAGACGCGTGTTTTTGGAGTCTAGTTCCCGAATTCGTTTCCGAAAATACTCCCTCTCTTGTTCAAGACGCTCTATCCAATCCGCTGTTGTCATGGCTTCGAGTTCTCGTTGGCGCTCCTCGTTGTCGCGTTGGATCATCGCGATCTGTTCCTCCTTGGGTAGCATATCCAAGGTCACTCCGGGCGGCAGTTTCCCTCCACGCCAGGGTCCCCACCCTAGCGGCGGGATTTCTATCCCGCCCCAGTAGCGCCGTTTATATTCTACCATCGTACCCTCCGGTGCTTAGGCGCATCATTGGCGTAAGGCCCGCTCAATAGCATCCCGGATTTTTGGCGCCGTCGAGTCTTTCGCCAGACCTATGATTGTCGAAAGATCACGTTCGTCGAGGGTGACTTTGGTCTTGACCGGAGTGCTTGCGTCGGTCGTGGGTGTCACCGTCATTTCACGTATCTCGTCAATACTTTGGGTCATCGGCACCTCTTGTCTTCGACCAACGGCGATCTTGGCGGATCGCCCGGCTGCGCTTAATGTAGTGCTTCCTCACTTGCGTTGCCGAATAGGATGACCACGGTTAAGCTGTGATTGCTAGCTGAAAGTCCTTGAACCATGGGCAATGACGCAAATTTTGTTCGCAGTTCTGGCCGGGTCCGAGGAGTTCTGCGAAAAAGCGTCAAACAAAAACGGCCGAAAATGCAGAAAAAGTGCGGTTTGCGGGCGTAGTTCAGTGGTAGAACGACAGCTTCCCAAGCTGTATGTCGTGGGTTCGATTCCCATCGCCCGCTCCAACCGTCGAACTCATTCTCTTCGCAAGTCATACGGAGTCTTGTGACAGACTCGTTCAAATAGTCTCTAAGAGTGCACCATCTCAACCGTCATGCGCGGGCTTGACCCGCGCATCCATGCTGACGTTCGGCAAGCGAGAGCATTCCAGCGAGCCTGTATATTCCGCGCGTCATCATGGATTGCCGGCTCAAGGTTTATACTCGGGCCGGCCGAAGGCCGGACCCGTGTGCCGGCAATGACGAATGAATTGGCGCGCCTCGGTCTTTCGCTTTGATTAGCCCGTAGGATGGGTTGAGCCCTGCGAAACCCATCACTCATCCTCGTCGCCCTATTATGCAGCAAGCGTAGCCCGGATGGAGCGGCAGCGAAAAATCCGGCGAAATACGGTGACACCTTACATATTGCACGATCTGATCGGTATCGAACCTGAGCAGCCCCTAGCAAGCGTAGCCCGGATGGAGCGGCAGCGAAATCCGGGATCGGTGTTTGAGCCGCTCGATCGTTCCCGTATTCCGCTACGCTCCATACGGGCTACATTCGTTCCGTCGTCATTGCCGGGCTTGACCCACGGCTGTCCGGTTCATGTATTTGGCCAGTCTAGCACCAATTGTGCCGAGTCGAGTGGCGGCGAAGTCTGGCTTTGACGCAGGCGCGTGAAGTCTTTCCTGTGCATCAGGTTGGCGCGCACGAGTCGAACGAGTTCGAGGAAGCCGTGTTTGGCTTTGGTGATCTGTTGCAGCAGATGCAGGAGCAAAAAGCGACCAGTGCGGCGGCGATTTGAATGCGTACTGCGTTCTCGGAACGGCCGAGGAAACAGGTGATCTTCAAGGTCTGCTTCATCAGCCGGAAGAACAGCTCGATTTGCCAGCGCCGCTTGTAGAGTTCGGCGATCTGCTGCGCCGGCGCGTCGAGATCATTGGTGAGGACGCGCAGTCGTTTACCGGTCTCGGTCATCACCACGACTTCGCGAACGGCAACTTGCATCGGATTGTTGCGGCTTTTGGCCTGACGGCCGGGCAAGAAGCCGATGCGATCGGATAGCACGCTCGATCCCGGTTCAAGCGGCATGTCACGAGCCTGCCGAAGCGGCGTGTTGGTCTTGAAACGCGTCACGATGCGGCAGCCAGCCTGATCGAGCTTGGCCCACCAGGCGTAATCGTAATAGCCCAGATCGAACACGTAGGTCGCCGCCGCCTCGATTGGCATCTGCTTGGCGGCCACGATGTCGTTGACGTTGGCCGCGGTCACGGCATGGTAGATCGGGCGGCCGAGGTCCGGATCATAGATGAAATGGGCCTTGGCGCCGCACACTTCGGCCGAGAAACGTGCCCATTGCGTGCCAATGCCGGCAAGATGCAGGCCGGTCGAATCGATGAGACGAACCACGTCATCCATTTGCCGCCTGACCGGGCGCGTCGTCATCGCCAGCATGTGCTGGAAAAGCCCGGAAAACACCAGCGGGCTGCGGATACGATTGGCATCGGCGAAGGTCGAGCGACGCGGCACCTTACCGCCGAGGTGATAGAGCCCAGCTTGATGGCTCGCCATTGTCGCTTCAATCTCGCGCAGCGAGCTGGCGCCGCTTAATTGGCCGAACAGAAGGGCGATGAGCTGGTGGCGGGTCTTGAACTTGCGCACCAATTCATCGCTCCCGTGCTCTTCCACAAGCCGATCGAAAACAGTCCAAGGAATAAGTTTGAGAACATCGCGAAAGACGCTATTTTGCTGGTGCACGGCGTTGACCCCTTTTCGTATCCAGATGATTCGAAACCAACTGGAACCGAGTAGAATCAATGCCGTGCACCGCATCAAGCACAAACCGTGCCGGACAGCCGTGG
>JBEKNW010000316.1:0-8262 GCA_049522435.1 Xanthobacteraceae bacterium | reverse complement strand
GCAGTTTCCCCTGCAGCACCTTGTAGCGATACTTGGTAATCCAGACGATGTGATAGCGGTGGTAAAAAACCGTGTGACTGCCGGTGCTGTAGGACATACTCTTCTCTCCAAAAAAGGGCCTGTACACCCCATGGGTGCGCGCCCTTTTTTTGGAGAGAAGAGTATGAAACTACGGCTCAAGCCAGTCTCCGTCTGAAGACGGAGGTTTGAAACCCAAGAGCGGAAAATCAATCGACTAGCATCAAATACCATACAATAGACGCGTGGGTAAATCGCAGTCTATCCATACTCCCGCCTATCCGTTCTTCTTCCAGTACCGATGCGGGCAGAGGTTACATTTGTCATCCCCTCTAGCACGCTTGTTCCATTGATACGGCCTATCATCACCTGGAGATTGTATTTGTACAAACTCATTCCAAAGGAGAGCATCATGGCAACCCCAATCGGAAAAGGAAAAGCTTCCGAAATCGAACGAACGAAATTGATCGAGGAGATGCAACAGCTGATCCAGGACAAGCAGCTTGACGTCAATCTGACCATGGCTCGGCCGGCCGGACCGACTTTGAAAGGCTGCTCCACATGCACAATGTGTCCGTGCATGATCTGTAACTAGTCCAGCGCATCGCGGCAATGCCGCCTGCCTGAACTTGTCACGAGGGGCCTGGCCTCGCGCAATCGCATGCGTTTCGGCGCTACGCGCCTGCCGGGTCGGGCCCCGCAAGACGACGACGGATGAAGGCGCATCCGGCCGCCGGCAAATCGGATGTGGGGGCGTGGGGTTGCGCAAGGCGACATTGCGGTCAAAGGACGACAGGTCATGCAAGAACTTGACATTAAGGACACCCATTACCTTGGCGTCAAACACGAGTTCATTCTCAAGATCGACGGGGCTCGTCCAATTCTATATTCGTTGGACTATATCAACACTCAGATCTATTACCTGACGCCGATCGAGGGGTTTGTGCTGTCGCTGCTCGACGGCCGCACGCCATTCTCGGAGCTCAACCGTGTCTACACGATCCTGTTTCCGCAAGCTGACACGACGCTTGCGAGCCTGCTCAAGGCGATCGACAAGATGGTGCGGCTCTCCCCGTCGCAGACCGGCATCGGCACCGACGGGCTGATTGAAGTTTCGGATTCGCCGATCGCAGACGCACAGACATTCGACTCTCGCCAATTCATCATCAGCCCGGCCGCGTTCCATGCGCGCAAGAGCAACCCCAAGATATCATTCCGGCTCGACACGCCCGTCGCCGTCTATACCGTCTTCACGCACCGCTGCCTGACTGACTGCGCCTACTGCTATGCCGACCGCTGCAAGATGACGGAGATGTCCCTCGACCGATGGCGCGAGATCATCCGCGAGATGCGCAGCCTCGGCATGTGGCTCGGTTGCCCCGACAACGGCGACACCTTCGCCCGCAGAGACGGCATCGACCTGCTCGAGTGCCTCATCGAAAACGACATGCATTTCCTGCTTTCGACCAAGGCGCATGTCAGCAAGGAACATGTGAAGCGGCTGGTGGATGCCGGGTTCACCAGAAAGGTTCGCGGCGTCATGCAGCGTCACGTGCAGTTGAGCATCGACGCCGTGGACAACGAGGTTTCCCGGAAAATCCTGAACGTCAAGCATGCCAGGGTCGGCAAGTCTCTCGAGACGTTTGAGAATTTCCTGGCCTTCGGGATCATGCCGAAGATCAAGGCGGTCATCACGGGGATCAATTACGATCAGCCGGAAAAGATCGTCGATCTGTTCTATCCGCGCGGCGCCCGGGTCTTCCATTTCATCCAATACTCCCGCTCGTTTCATCGGCACAGGGACGAGCTTTTTGTCGACGCACGCGCCGTCTCCTCCCTGCGTCGTCAGTTTGATTACATCCGCAGTCGCTATAGCGACATCGAGCTCGTCGAGAATCTGACGCAGGAACCGCAGGGAGAGCGCACGCCCGAAGCCGCACGCGCCATCTGGGACGCCCGTCTCGGATGCGGCGGCGGCTGGTCAGCGCTGGGAATATCGCCCAATGGCAAGGCCTTCCTTTGCGAACAGATGAAGATGGCCGAGCCCTTCTTTGTCGGCGACGCGAGCTACCAGTCGATCGAAGAAATCTGGCAAGGCGAGCCAATGCGTGAATTCATTTATCCAGAGCGCGATCGATTCGCCGGAACGGCATGCCATGCTTGCCCGGATTTCGAGAATTGCATTTGGGAGAAAGGCCGATGCTACCGGAACGCCTACTTCTCCTACGGATCAATCTATCACCCGCCGCCGCTCTGCCCGAACAACTCCCGCCCGGGGCTGCGGCTGAGCTGAGGGGATGGCCAATGGGCACGACTGCCAAGTGGAAACCGTCCACATTCAACGTGCAGGTGCGGCACAACGGAAAGCATCTCGCATTCAACAGTCTGATTGCCCATTCGCTGGAAATGACCGATGCGCAGGTTGCGGTGTTCAACGACAGCCTCGCCGAAATCGAGCGATCCGGGTCATGCTCCGACGAGGCGATGCTGCGCAGCCTTTTCGCGCTCGGCTTCATCGTGCCGATGGACGAGAACGAGGTCCGCAGAGAACGGGCGCGGTTCCAGGTGACCAAATCCGCCACCGAAACGCTGCGGGTGACCATCGTGCCGACGATGGCCTGCAATCTGCATTGCAGCTATTGCTTTCAGCAGAACTTTGGCCCGTGCCGGACGATGCAGCCGGACGTGCAGCAGGGCGTCGTCGAGTTCGTGCGGCGCAAGGTCGAAGGTAGCAAGGCACTTGTCGTGCAGTGGTTCGGGGGCGAGCCGCTGCTGCGCTATAACCAGATCCTTTCGATGACGCAGGCGTTTCAGCGCATATGTGCCGAGCGGGGCATGCGCTACCATTCGGAGATGCTGACCAACGGCACCCTGTTGACGGAAAAAATAATCGACAGCTTTCGGCAGATAGCGCTCAAGGCCGTCCAAATTCCGCTGGACGGCGACACCGCCGTCTATGCGCTGCGCAAGGGAATCTCACTGGTGCGGGCGCAGGCGTTTCACCGTTTCCTGCTCGATCACATGCAGTCGCTCGTCGACGCGACCGGCAGCGTTACGATCAGGATCAACGTTGATCGCTACAATGGCGCGGCCGGCAAGGAAATCGTCCGGATGTTCAAAGAGCATGGCTGCCGCGATCCGCGCATCGATTTCAGGCTCGGCTTTCTCAACACCAGGGACGGCATGATTGATTGCATACCGCACGATTGCTTCTCGAACCGGGAATTCGCCGATTTGGAAGCGGACTTTCGACGTTACCTGGCCGCCGAAGGCTACCGGGTCTATGGCGAGCCGGAGGCAAGGAAATATCCGTGTGCGGCACCATTGTTGCACAACTTCACGATCGACCCCGAGGGGCGGATCGGCAAATGCGTTCCTGCCATCGGTACGGAGGAATCAGTATTCAGCCGCATCTATCCCGACGACATCGACCGGACAATGGACGAGACGAGCCGGCCAGGAGTACCTTACGCCGGCTTCGATCCGTATGATAGCGCGTGCCGCGGCTGTGAGCTGCTGCCCATCTGTTTGGGTTCATGTCCCAGATCGCACGAGGTCGGCAGGAGCGTGACGTGCAGTCTCAAGCAAGGATTGGCGGGAACCATAGCTTTCTACCGTACGCACGGCTACCGTTCGGATGCGATGGGGGCGACGCCGGCGGTTTGAATGTCGGCAACCGGAACGAACAAGCTGGACGAGCCTTGCGACCGGTGCGTGGTTTTACGCTTCCACAGTGAGCAGGCCGAAGCCGCGCTTGGCATCCTTTTCAAGGCTCATGCCAAGGAAACAATCGAACATCGGGACTGGTTCAAGCTATTTTCATCCGAGCCCTATGCGCTGCTCAAGCAGCGAGAAACAGAGATGGGCATCGAATTCACCGATGGCGATTTCAAGAAGTTCCTATTATCGCCTGAAATGGTGCGAAAATTCTCATCGTTGAAAGACACCGTCGAGCTATGGACCGCGATCGATTTGCTTCCAACCGCATTGCGCACGCTTGATTACCTTCCTGCGGAGAGCCGAATAAAGGCCAGAGTTCTCCCGGTCATCAAGCCGCTGCCCAATACGTTCGTCTACGGGTCGAGCGCCGACCCGATGGTCTTTCTCTACGTCGATCCCGCCTTGGGCGCCACGCAATTGGAAACTATCATCGCACACGAGTTGCATCACATTGGCCTTTTTCCGTTTGAGTGCCTCGCGCAGGAGCGGATCAAATTTTTGCCGTCGCCGGTCAGGCATGCCGTCGAGTTGTTGGGCGCATTTCGCGAAGGCTATGCCATGCTCGCTGCGGCGGGCGGACCTGATATACATCCGCATGCCGTCGACGGAGCTGCCGAACGTGACCGCTGGGATCGTAGTTTGGCTAATTTCGGCGCCGACCTGAAGGCTATCGAGAGATTCCTGCTCGACGTTGTCGATCAGCGCTTGACACGGGAACAGGCGGAAAGAATAGGAATGGGTTTCTATGGAAGACAAGGCCCCTGGTACACCGTCGGCTGGCACATGGCCGCCATTGTAGAGAAGAACTATGGGCGGGACGCTCTGATCGAATGCATGCTAGATCCGCGGCTTCTGTTGCTTCGTTATAACGCCGCGGTCAGCGAGGCCAACGGCAGTGCGTGGGGGAACAAATCGGAAGTCTGGTCGCCGGTCTTGATTTCGGCTCTTTGCCCAGGCAGCGAACGAAACTCTTACTGAGTGAAATAATAGCCGCAGGTAGACGGCGGCGGGAATCCACTGAAAATGGGCCCCCTTATATGTAGCTCCGGCATTTCGCCTGCGTTATAGCCTGGAGACGATTGTGTGTGCCGAGCTTCTGGTTCACATGATGGAGATGGTTTCTCAAGGTGCCTGCCGTTATGCCGAGGTCGCGACACACTGTCTTAGGGCTTTTGCCGCTACTGAGAGCCTGTAAGATTGTTTGTTCCCTTCCGGTGAGCGGCGCGGTTGGAGGCAATGAGTTTGCTTCCTCAGTAAATCTAGCGATACGTTTCGCGGCTTGGATCAACTGTTGATTTAGACTTTCTGCCTCCTTCCTTCGGGTGATGTCGCGGCCGAGATGCGCCACCAAGCAGCGATTGATACGTTCGTCGTCAAATACGAGTATCGAAACATTGATCCAGATCCACCTACCAGAACGCACCTTCACCTTCATGTCGAAATTCGGAACGTTGCGGCCAACCAAGCAGTTGCTTATGACTCCACAGCGCTCACCGCAAACCCGGGTATCTAAAGCTGTCCGGCAAGACAATAATTTTGAGCATAGGACGTTGAGAGCCTCCGGAGTAGAGTACTCGAAGAGCTCCGTGGCTTTACGATTCCAGGCACAGATAAAGCCCTCGCTATTCGTGACGAAGGCTGCGTCGGCCGTTCGATCAAGTGCGCTCTGCAAATATGACGGAACCATCAACTAACCCGTAACTTTTGAGTTGTCCAGAGGCCCCCAGACACGGGGCACGCGAAATTAATAATCTCGAGTAATAGGATACGTTTTGATTTTTATCAACCTATAGATGTAACTCGACCGACCCTGGCTACAGGCCTCCACGAATGTCGAGTACTACGAAACGCCGCCCCTAAACCGACGACGTCGTGAACCGATTGGCGAGGAACGACAATGTCACAGACGGGTCATTCCCGTCCTGGTGGGCCATAGGATGAATGCCTCGCGCGACCTAAAAGCAGACACCAATCCCGACCCAGTTCCGCCAAGGTGGTGACGGTGGTGACAGACGAACTAAGGGGCTGAAACTTCCCGCATTGCGCGCGTCAATGCGTTCGTCTCATCGACAGGCTACATCGATGCGGGACAACCTCTCAACGCGAGATTCGACTCGGCATACTCCTATCTCACTGATTTTCTTACAACTACGCTCCCTCTTGCTTCCACAGTGCTTCCAAACATAGGATTGAAAGATAATCGCAAAAATGGCAACGCCGCCAAGCCTTTGACTTGACGGCGTAATTTGGTTGCGGGGGTAGGATTTGAACCTACGACCTTCAGGTTATGAGCCTGACGAGCTACCGGGCTGCTCCACCCCGCGCCAAGGTATGTCTGGCCCCCGTTTTTCGCGGGGCCATCATCGTGAAAATCATGTAGCAAGCGACCTCCGATAAGGGAAGTGCAGGAAACCCGATTTTTCGCCATACTGTCATCCGCAGCCCTATCGAACTGTCATGCACGCCTTCCTAGAAGCGGAAATGGCCGACAAACCTGCCTTGCAGCCGCGAGCGGCGATCGGACCGGCGCTGCGCGCGATCGCTGACAATATTATTGCCGATGCGCGCGCGTCGATCAGCGATCCGGAGCGATCGAGCGAAGATACCGTGCACGAGTTCCGCCGCGCCATGAAGCGATGGCGCGCATTGATGCGCCTGCTCGAGCCTTCTCTTGCGGAGGCGGAGCGCTGGCGGCGCGAGGCGCGCGACCACGCGCGCTCGTTCGGCTCCGCACGCGACGGCCAATCGGCGCTCAACGCGGTCGATGACCTCGTGAAGAAGAGCATAGCGTTGTCGCCGCGGTCGATCGCCACCATCCGCGGCCGGCTCGAAGCGGTGCGCGACAACGAGGAGCGCTCGGTGCTCACCCCGGCGCAGCGCGAAGGGATCATCCGCTGGCTCGATGCGATGGCCGCCGCGGTCGAGGCTTGGCAGCTCGATGCGCTCGACTTCAATGTGCTCGCGGGCAGCCTCACCGCGGGGTACCGCGCTGCGCGCCAGCTGATTCCACCCGACTGGTCGCAAGCGAGCGCCGCCGAGCGGCACCAGCTGCGCCAGCGCGTCGTCGAACACCGCTACCAGATGGAGCTGATCGAGCCGCTGTGGCCGCGCTTCGGCCGCGTCTGGACCGAGGAAGCCGAGCGTCTGCGCGACCGGCTCGGCAGATGTCAGGACCTCGAAGTGCTTGAGCGGCTCGCCGGCCCGCATCGGCCGCTGGCGCACTGGCGCTCGCGTCTTATTCCGCCGTGCGCCGAACGCAAGGCCGAGCTTTCGCACCGCGCCGCCCGCCTCGCCTCGCGCCTGTTCGCCGAGCGGCCGAAGGCGTTCCGGCATCGGCTGGAAACGCTGTGGCACCACGGGCACTAACGCTTTAGCTTAATCGTCACTGGCTCAGCTTGTGCAAGCCACTTGGTAGAGATAGCCTCAGCGTCGTGGCCTTTTGAGGCACCTTGCTTCATTTAGCGTCATAGCAGTCTAAAAAAGGGAGGGAACAATGAAAATCATCCTGCCAGTCTCGGTCATACTCGCCATGATGGGAGGAACCTTCGCAGCGCAGGCCGAAATGAAATTGCCTGATCTAAAGAAACAACCGAGCGCCCAAGCCGTTCTGGATGAACACCTCGAGGCGCTCAACAAATGTGACTGGAACCGGCTACTCGCGCAGTATCCCGAGGACGCCCAAATCAATCTGCCCAACGGAACGATTGTGAAGGGGCGCGCGGCAATCGGCGATATGTTCGCCGGATTCTGCAAGGAGCCCAAAGACGGTGGCCTGAACGGCATTCATTTCGCGGTCGAACACAGCACGACGATTGAAAGCACGTTTGCGACCCAATGGGTTGCGACCGCGCCCTTCTTGGCGGAGCCATACAGGGGCTCCGACGCCTACATCACACATGACGGGTTTATGCAGGCGATGGTCACCACGTTCGACGGCGGCGCTCTCAAAATGAAGAAGTAGGCGCGGTCAAGCGCGCCACTGGACGGCGCGTCTAAACTCCATCGTCCTTTGTTGCAGAGCTAAAAAAGCCACCGCGGAATACTCCGCGGTGGCTTTCGCATTCGATGCGCGGAGGGATGCTCCGCGGGACTCATTTTCGTGAAGAGGAATTGCGCGTTCCGTCCTTGGCAGGCCTGGCAGCGACCTACTCTTCCAAACCTTGAGGTTTAGTACCATCGGCGCAGAGGACTTTGACGGCCGAGTTCGGGATGGGATCGGGTATAAGCTCCTCGCTATAGCCACCAGGCCAGCTAAAGACGGATGTCGGATGACAGATGTCGGATGACGGAAAACGAGGTTCCGCCACACGATCGTATCCTCCGAGAAGCAAGCTGATTCTTTCTTATCCGACCTCTGTCATCCGTCATCCATGACTCTGACGTCTAGCAGACGATGCGTATCGAAAATGAGAGCGTTCAAGCCGAACGAGCGATTAGTACCGGTAAGCTGAACGCGTCACCGCGCTTACACACCCGGCCTATCAACGTGGTGGTCTACCACGGCTCTTCAGGGAGAACTCGTTT
>JBEKNW010000315.1:0-4015 GCA_049522435.1 Xanthobacteraceae bacterium | reverse complement strand
GAAAAGTGGGTACTAGTACCCGGAATCACCAATCCGCGCAGGCAACGATGCGAACAAGTGTCTCATCCGACTCTCGAATTCACTGCCCGCGCGAATCACGTTTCTATGAAAGTGGGTACTAGCGTCGGCGTGTTGCCCGGAACTGGGGGCGAGCGTTCGATGGCAGGGGTTGCGGGCGTGTGATACGTCATGTGCGACTCCACTGAAACAGGCGGGAGCGCTACCGAACTCTCAGTCGCCGACGCCTGGCAGGGAGCCGCTGTCGGTGATGAAGCATATGTAAGCCTAATTAGGACAGTTGCGAGGACAAATTTTAGACAGAAGGCCCGGAATTAGGGCAGTGCCAAAACGGCCATCCATAAATTCAAAAAGGCCACCCTCGCTTGAGGAGGTTGTGGTTGCTACGCTAGCGAGTTGGGGCAGTTGGTTGCTAATGAGGCGGACTGACCACGATGGTGCTTACAGAGGGACAGAAATTTTTTCTCGCATCCCAGTGGATTGCAGAGAGTGAAGTACTTGACGCCTCCCGAATGTCGCCGCGATCGTACAAGGCCGCGATGAAGTATGAAGGGAAGTTGTTCGCTCTAGTTTCCAGACCGTGTTACGACGGCCACTATCTGAAGAGTCGTAGTGGTCATTGCATCCAATGCCATACGGCACGTAGCGCGGGTGCGACGCTACTACTATACCTTGTCCGGGAGATTATCCGCGAGAGTCCAGCGAGAGGCCGATGGCGAACGCCTTTTGGCGCGTCGCGCCCTCAGTGCGCTTCAGGGTCCGCGCAATTCTTGCAGCTGGCATTTTCTTTCGAGCGAGTGTCTTCAGCTCGCGAACCTGTACGGATGTCCAGGGGCGTCTCTTTGATCCATTTTTCATGCGAATCTCCATGTATGAGTCGCCGGTGTTTGTAGCTGGAAGTCGGTCAAAAGAAAAGCAGCAGATGAGCGAATAATCGCAAGGCACCATGGTGGCAGCCAATAAAGCGGGAAAAGCGGCACTCAGGCGGCTATTGGCCAAGCTCAACGCTGATCTTGCTGAAATATGACTACGGACTCGCCATAACCAACAATCCCCGTGAGGCGAGCGCCTGTTGCAATTGTCGGATGGCGCTGTCCGCTGTTGCGGAGCTCCTGGCCTGTTCCATATGCCGAAGAAGCGCCTTTAGAGCAGGATCTTTGTCCCTGATCACCCACCGGCACACAAACACCTTGGCATCATAGAAGCTAGCTATTCGGACGGATTTGCTGGCGCCGGGCAAGTTGGCGTCAAAATAATTCGTTTGCGGAAGAGACATGCTCCGCCCTCTTACATTTCTCTTTGACTTATGAGCATTCGGCCCCCTAATCAGTACCGCTTTGGTTGCCCCAGCCAGTCGGGGGGCGGGGGCTGGGGCTTCCATCTTCGGGACGGCCACGCAACACAACACTTATGCTACGCACCGCCCCGGTTACGATCTGTTTTAGCTACGACTTAGGCCGCCGCGGCGAAGCGGATGCTGGGTGAGCCCACTACACCGCTCTTCGCCATCGTCGTCTTCATTTCAGGCGAGCCCAACCAAGTGCGGGCCTTTGAAAAGTCGGCGACATCCTGGAGGATCACCACGTCATTCGGGTCGTCGGGGCTGCGGAACACCCTCCCATTCGTAATGCCGGCAGACACGCGGTTCTTCTCGTTTCCGTTGTAACTCGTGCGCCATGCATTGAAGTCCTTGACCTTGAGGTGAATAGTCAGGTTTTCGTTATTCATCGGTTGTCTCCTTTGTGAAAATTTCTTTAGTACGCACGCGATCGGAGGTGCGCGCGTGACCGATCAGCGGGTGCCGACGGCACTCGCAATACGAGCCAAGCAACTTTTAGATTAGGATTGTGCCAGCCGATGGCATCAGCGCTGCCAGTGGGTAAACGGAGACATCGGTAGGTCGCCGTTTTGTGGACAGCTCTCGGGCAAGCCGCTGCCTGCCAGTACCTACGTATCTGTAGTACCGAGACCAAAGCACAAGGGAGTGTCGAGAATTTAATTTGCGGTTGAGGTCGCTGCGGGTTCGATGAGGACGGTGCGGGTCGAGGTGGACGCTGGGCGGGAGACGAGGGCGGCTAGCCGACAATTGCCTGGACGCGCGGTTGCCGGGCGTATAGCATCATTCGATGGATGAGAAAGTCGCTAACCTCAACATCGAGCATTACAAAAAGTTGCTGGCCTCCGAAACTGACGCAACTAAGCGCGAATCAATCGCCCGTCTGCTAGCCGAGGAAGAGGCAAGGCTGGCGGAAATTCCCAAAGAACGAAAACGGATTTAGGGCTTTTCGACCCATTCGCGCCAATGGGTTGGGCGCACGTCGATCCACTTTCTCAATTCGGCATTTATCCAGCCGCCCGGAATCCGACGGCAGGGGAAGACGAGCGCGTGCGGCTCGTCTTTGTCCATGACGGCGAGCTCAAGATTGCAGTCGAAGGGCGCGGTAGATATCGGCTGCCACATGAGCCTTTATGCGCCTCTGGAGTGGCCAGCAATTTGATCTAGATCAGGGATGTGGAAAGAGACACGCACCCCGAAGAGGTGGGGCTCGGTTGAGCGCCAGAAGGGGGAGCGGTCAAGCGCGGCGAGCCACGGGGCGGGGATGGTTCACCGCGACCAAAAGCTCCTATCACGTGGGAACTATAGAAGCGTTCGAGCGTTACTTAGATGCGGTCGAGACGCCAACGCAAAGCGTTCGGGCTTTCAATCCAACCTTTCAATCGGGACCCTTTCGCGCGTCCCGTTCCCTGGCTCCGAAGCATGTCGGGCAAAAGGAATATTATGCGCACCCTCGTTCAGCCGCCGCCCTCGTCGCATTGCGACCTCTGCGGTGGCGAATTGCGACTCAAGAAGATCGAGTCAGGCAACCAAACCTTTGATTTGGAGAAAGAGATATTCGTCTGCGCAGAGTGCGGTCACGAGCTATCGTGCATAGTGCCCCATAACCACACTGCACCACACGCCAACGTGGCCTAGTACCCACTTTCATAGAAACGTGATTCGCGCGGGCAGTGAATTCGAGAGTCGGATGAGACACTTGTTCGCATCGTTGCCTGCGCGGATTGGTGATTCCGGGTACTAGCTAGACGATCACGTTCCGCGCACCCGACCGTCTGATCATCCGAGTATCACTCGGACATGATGGGCGCCGCAGTCTGCCGTTGACGACGACATCTTCAGTTATTGGGTGGTGGAGGTGGCGTCGGTTGGGATGGAGCCTGTTGTTGTGGAGTCGGTGATTGAGCTGTCGGTCGGAGTGGATGAGGCGTCGTCCGAGGGGACGATTGAGGGTGCGGCTGACGGACTAGCTTATATTTAGGGGAGGACACGCATGGAGAGATTCGTCGATGCTGTGGAAGGCTATCGGTGAGAGCGCTCAAGCTTGGAGATCCGTTCGCCGAGCTTGTGACGTTCCTCGACCTCGAAGTCCACGCGATGAGCAAAGGCTTCAATCTTGTCTTCAATGTCATCGAGGCGCTTGTCGACTTGGGTAAAGTGTTCGCTGATGGCCGCGAATTCGCGAGCACAAAGAGTGGCAAGTGAATCGATAAGGCTGGCGACCTGAGCGAGACCCTCCTGAAGGCGTGTTTCGAGGCGATCGAATCGTTCCTCAAATTCATTTTCTTTCATATGCCAGAAGTATACCATGGACGGTGCCAGCGTTGGTTGCTGAGCGGAATACACGACGGATTTTGGAAGGGAATAGGTGGCGTCGGGGATTGGTTGAGCCGCACACGGACGTTGGTTGCCGTTAGCGCCGCGTGGCGCGTGTCGCGGGCCGTAGCGTTGACGCTAGAGGCGGTCGGGCCTGCGGCGAGACGCGTGGCAGACGCGCGCGATCTCGTTTTTTGAGTGGCGCACGCGGTAGGGGACGATGTAGTCGCCCGAGTCACTCAAAATGAGGGGTAGAGCCTCTTGAGCTTGACGCGGGCATGATCTGTCGTGAATTGCCAATCGGCCTTGGCGTGATGCTTGTTTCGATGGTCCTGCCAAGCGGCG
>JBEKNW010000314.1:0-4112 GCA_049522435.1 Xanthobacteraceae bacterium | reverse complement strand
TCAGCCGCACAACGTACTTCTTGACCGCAATCTCTTTCCCCGCCACGAACCACCTCCATCGCTGCATCGCGGCGACAGAGATTCAGAAAAACACCGCAGAATCAAGGACGCGGGCGACTAGGGTTCCGTACCCACGCGAACTTCGTGGCATAGCTCCAATCGGCGGAATGGTTCAAGTCAACACAAACCCCCTGCTGGCGGCGGCTCAGGAATGTGGGCGTTTAAATGGGATTGCTGCGCGCTGGAGTGCTGCTACGGCAATTCTTGTCGCAATCTCCGCTCTAGTTTGATCCCAAGCCGTCGCACAATATCCCGGCTGATTTTGGCTTGCGCCTCGCGCATCGTCGGGCCGCTGTTTACGATCATTCCGCACGAAGTATTTTTGCGTGACGCCACGCGGGATGTGTGTCGTGAGCATGTCGATAGTCAATTCATCGACGCCGAGCGCCGCTGCTAGGCTCGTATAGGTGTGGCGCAAGCTGAGGCGCAACGGGTCCGGCTCAATGAGCTATGTCAGCCCTAACAGCGACATGATCCGGCGACTTTACTTCGAGCTTGCACGCTCCGCAGTCCGGAGCCGCCGGTCCACGCTGCACTACAGTCTCGAAATCGCTCAAAATGGTTTCCGAACTGCTGCTAATGACTGCTGCTAATGACTGCTGCTAATGCCTGCTGCTAATGACTGCTGCTAATGCCGCTAAAGTACCATTTAAGTCATTGATTTTATTAGTTGGCGCGCCCGAAGAGATTCGAACTCCTGACCCCCAGATTCCGCGAGGCCGGCGGCATCCTGCATGGCGGAGAGCGGATCGCGGGAATCGGCGGCGACAATGCCTATTACGTGCGTCCCGCTCTCTGCGAGATGGCGGAGCAAGCGTCTTCAGCTTGCAGGCATCGGAGATCTCCATCCCGCCATAGCGTGATCGTCATTTGTAGAACGTGGCATCGCTGATGCCGTACTTCCGGCACACATCGCCAGCCGACAATCCAGCGGCGTGCTCCTTCAGTACCTTGATGATCTGCTCTTCGGTAAACCTGCTCTTACGCATGTCCGTCTCCTAAAGGAACGGACTCTACCTAAAATCGGAAGCGTTTAAGGGGAGCAGGCCAAGATCACTAATGATTTCGGCAACCTGCGGCAGAACTGGCTGTAGCGGCAGGCGCGGAATGACTGGTAGCGTCCCGGAATCGTCGGTTCACGTTCGCCCGGAAACATCAGTCACGTTGGTTCGGATTACGCCTTTTTGCCCACATTGGGCAGCTGGTTTAGGCTGTCAATGACCGCCTCTATTCCGTATTGATGGACCAACGATTCCAATCCAATCTCAATCTGCCCGCGCTTCCCCTGCGGTTTTTCCTCGCGTTCCACTTCCCGTTCCACGTAGGTCAGGGCGTTGGTTCCGCATACTTGGACGCACATCGGTTCCGCGAGCGGTGGCACACTTTCACACATATCGCATTTCAACGGCAGGCCGGAGTCGGGCTCTACGAAGTAATCCCTGGACGGGCAGGAAGCCCCGCAGAAGCTGCACTCGCTGTATTCCTTGCCGTTGATCAAATAAATATGTCTGCCGTTGCATTCGGAGGGGGTGTAATCACCGGCACGTATCGGCACATACTCATCATTCAACTCATCGACAACCACCCTGATCCGGGACTTAGCCGGATTAATGCTGCTGTACCTCGGACGTGCGTGATAGGCCGAGCAGGCCATCTCACACGCACGGCAGCCCGTGCATTTGTCAAGATCAACCTTGATTTCCTTGACAGTCTTTGTCGTTAGACCGGCCTTCACGGCAATTCTCCCATTCTCTCTAGCTCATCGCCATTTCCGCCGAGGGCTTTCTGGCGGAAATGTTTTCATCAGCCGACAAAATTCCTCTTTGTTCCAGATCATCGGCCACGTAACCCAAATCCAGCCGTTCCAGTGTCTGCCGGGTAGGAATGCCCTCGCGGTTCCATCCCTTGAATGCGTAATATTTGCTCAGCAGCTCTTGTTCGTACTTTTCGTCCCTTACCGCCCAGTGGTCCTCAGGCGGCCGCTCATCTTTTCTCCGCAAACCTCTTCTTACATTCACCGCCCTGACAAGCGTTCGGATTCTCTGGAAGTTCTTCCATAGTTTCTCCTTATCCGTCTCGATGCCGGTCGCAAGCGAGATGATTTGGGGAATATTATTCATGTGATAGGGAACATCCCCACCAAACTGGCCCCTGAATGATGAAACGAATCCGCAGGTTCCGATCGAGTCATCGATGTAATGCATCGCCTCGTTCCAGTCGACGATGTCACAGGTCGCCGCATCGGAAATATCACTGCGTTTTTCCCAATCCAGGAAATATTTCTTGAACTTTTCATCGGGTACCGCTTCCCAGTTATTGACAAACTCTTCTCTCTGCTCCCGGGTGGGAAGGGGATCCTGCGGGAAGGACCCCTCGATCTGGGTGATGCTCATCTTCTCGCCGGTGGCGATCATGAGGAAGTAGGCGGGGTTCAACCTGCCCAGCTTGATGGGCAACTGCTCGAATTTTTTCGTGGTGTTGTGGTCGTATGCTTCCGCGCCGTTGCCGATCTGCCGGGCGGCATGAGAAACACTGTTGGCCAGGACGTCTCCAATCCCTTCCCGGTGAACAATTTTTTCCAGCAGGTAGAAAAACCTGCCCTTGGAATCGGCCGGCATTCCTGGAAAGTCTTTATCGGTCAATATACCGGCTTCAAGAAGCTCGAGGGCGAAGGCCATCACTTGCGGTGTTGCGTAGGAGTCCACGCCATATTCCTGGGCCACACCAAGAATTTCATAACTGAAGTCCAGCTCCAGAAAGGCCGCCATATGATAGGTGTCCTTGCCGAAGCACTTATAACCAAATCGTGGCCGTCCCGGCCACTTGATCACATTACGGCATTTCTTCGGACAGTTATAACAACCTGTTTGCCGATCCATGTGGTCATATTTCCACCGCGTCCATCTCTCCTGGAGTTCCTTGCTCCAGTAATTTTTTTGCCGCGTACGCGCGTTACCCCAGGCAAAATGGTTGTGGTGGAAACTGTCATCCTCATCGACCGCCATCCAATCCCCGCATCCGGTGCTCGCCGCCATTTTCTTGTGGATGCGTTGGCAGATCTCAAACAGTTCAGCCGGCCGGGCGATATTGATGTCCTTCGTTCCACGGACCGCGATTGCCTTCAACCTTTTGTCTCCCATGATGACGCCTACTCCGCGGGCCGCGCTGGCGTGATTATGGTCGATGGATGCCATATAGACCCTGTTTTCACCGGCCAAGCCGATGGCGGCCACCTGGACTTTTTGATCCTTCAACTCTCTCTTCAGCAAGTCTCCGGTTTCCGCGCAGCCTTTCCCCCTAAGGTGCGTCGCGTCGCGTATTTCTACCTTGTCATCGTGTATGTACAGATAAACAAGGTCAGGGGCCTTGCCACGGATGATGATCCTGTCATAACCGGCATATTTCAGTTCCGGTCCGAAAAACCCCCCAAACAATGAATGCGACATCAGGTTTGTCTGCGGGGAAAAGGTGTTCACAACGGTACGATTGGCAGCCGGAACCGGCGTGCCATGCAAGAGCCCGGTACTGAAGATCAACAGATTATCCGTAGAAAACGGGTCAACGTCAGGCGGAACCCTTTCATACAATATCTTGGCGGCAATCCCCTGCCCTCCCAGGTAAAGTTCGGTGTCTCTGGGGTCCGTTTCCACCTTTTCAATGCTGCCCCGGGATAGATCGATTTCCAGATCAAACCCTGTCGCTGCGTACCTCATTTTCTTACCTCTTCGCCGTGGCCTGAAGCCACGTCCTATCGCTATCGCTCGCAACGGGCGAACCGTTATGCCGATTTCGTTCCGCAACAGAATTCGTCTCGTCCTGTTTCTTTGACTCGGGTTTGCAAGATGATGGTAAAGATGTCAGCGATCTCATCAGAACAAAGGCCGCCTGTAATGCCGAAGTGGGGCAAAGCGGGAAACATTCCTTGCAGTCCCAGCACTCCCTGGCGGCGATCTCCGGGATAAAACTGATCTCTCGATTTGGCCCGCGGTCCACGAAACCGACTGCGTTTTTCTGTTTGATCTCGGCGCAGTATCTTACGCACAGCCCGCAGA
>JBEKNW010000313.1:0-3584 GCA_049522435.1 Xanthobacteraceae bacterium | reverse complement strand
CTAGGAGCCTGTCCAGATAGGCAATGCGGCCGGGCATTTAATGCACGGTAGGCTCCTCAGGCGACCTTTGCGAGGGTGAACAGCTTCAGGAGGTTGTGGGCGGTGCAGATCATGGCCCACTCGGCACGCACTTTCTCGACGCTCCGGAGCAGGAACTGGCGGAAGCCGCGTGCCTGTTTGATCTGTCCGAACACCGGTTCCACCACTTGCTTTCTCAATCGGTAGGGCGTTGCGAAGCCGCCGGCGTCGATCTTTTTTCGCATCAGTTGCGTCAGCGGTCCACCAACCTTGCCGTTTGCCGCCGTCGGGTGCTTGGCGCGTGCGGGGGCGACATAGCCGTCGATACCACGTGCTACGAGCGCTTCGAGATTGGCTTCGCTGCAGTAGCCAGAGTCCGCCGAGGCCTGCGCCGGCTTGCGGCCGAGATTGTTCTCGATTGCCTCGACCAAGGGCACCAACTGGCCCTGATCGCTGCCGCACTGCGTGAGTTCGTGCGCGACAATGATCTGGGCGTGGGCATCGACGGCTGCCTGCGCGTTATAGGCTTGGACGAAGCCGTCCTTCGACTTCATGATGCGGCTTTCCGGATCGGTGAAGTTGCGCTGCATCCTGGGATCGGGTTCGTCCGATGGCGCCGCCGCCGGTTTGCCCGGCTTCTTGCGGCCTTCGGCGTCGCGCTGCTGTTGTTTTTCAGCCTCGATGCGGCGCTCCTCCTCCGCGACCAGCTTGGCGTCGGCCTCCAGTGCCGCCATCGCCTCCTGGATCTTCGCCAGCCGTTTCGCCTTGTCGCTGGCCCAATCCGGCATCTCGTCACCACGCTTGTCTTTGCCGAAAGTCGCATCCTCTTGGGCATCCGCCGCCTCGGCCGCCGCCAGCATGCGAGCAACCTCGGCCTTCAATTCCGCCTCGCGTTTCTTCATCCGTTCATAACTCATCGCTTTATGTTTCGACGCGTTCGCTCTGATCTTCGTGCCATCCAATGCGACGTGGCCGAGTTTGACCAGCCCTGCTGTCTCGCACAACTTCAGAACCTGCAGAAACAATTCGCCGAGCGCCTTCAGATGCCGCTTGCGGAAGTCGCTGATCGTTCGGAAGTCCGGCGGATCGAGCGCGACAATCATCACGAAATCATTCCGCTCGCGGCAGGCTCTGGCAATGCGCCGCGACGAATACAGTCCGCTCGCATAGCCATGCAGCAGCAACGCCACCATCATGCGCGGATCGAACGGCGGCTGGCCCAGCCCACTCACGTAGCTGCCCGCGATCTCCTTGAGATCAAGGCTCTCCCGCACCAGCCCAACGATGAACCGCGAGACGTGGTCCCTGGCACACTCGGCGGCAGAAGCAGCGTCTGATCGATATTCCAGGGGCGAAAATACTTGCTCATAGTCCAAGATTGAATCAGACTCGCTGAGACTTGACCAGCGACTACTCGGACAGGCTCCTAGCTCACGCAGGCATGTGCCGCGTCGGTGCCGCTATAGCGGCATTGGCAGCGCGGCGGGCGTTCCAAGACGGAAACCGTCACCGTCGTGATGCGGTTTCTCTGCACCACGATGTCGCAGAGCGGCGCCAGCGATCCGGCGATCCCGTCGGCCTGAAGCTTGAGCGTGCCCACACGTTGCCGCAGGATGGCGCTCCCCTTCTTGATGGGAGCGAGCTTGGCGGAATCGATATAGAGCGCTGTCTGCGTGACCGGCGCCACCGGAACCGTCTTGATCTCGACATAGCCGACGTCGCCCGTCGGCCTGCAGGCCGCGATCGCCGCCCCGACGATCAAGGCGCTGGCCAGAAGGCCGAGCCCACGACGCATGATCACGCTCCCAACTTCACGCTCCCGGCGGCTTGATGCCCCCGATCAGCTTGTTGAGCTGTGTCGAAGCGTCGCGGATGTCGCGCGTGAGGTGACGGATGACCTCGAGCGCCTTCTCGGCCTGCCTGATTTCCAGAAGCTCGCCGATGAAATCCTCGTTCTCCTGCAAAGTCTGCAACAGACCGGCGAATTTCCCGCGCGCGTCGTCGAGTTCCTTGCTTGCACTTTCGGTCTCAACCTCGAGCTTGCGCCATTGGTCGATCAGGAATTGCCGCTCCTCCGGCTTGAAGCGCGTTTCCTGCGCCAGCGTCTTGAGCTTGTCGTGGACGTGATCGAGCGCCTTGACGCCGAGTTGCGAGACCGGGCCGTTGTCGGACACGGCGCCGAGCAGCGTAGAGACCGTCTCGCGCAGTTTGCCGATCTCGGCGCGCGCTTTTTCGACGTCGGTGGCGCTGTCGATGGTGCCGGCGCTGTCCTGGATCGACTTGTTGAGATTCGGCACGCTCTTCTGGAAGGCCTCAAGCTGCTGCGAAAATTCCTCCACCGGCGAGACGGCGCTGCCGATCCTGGCGCCGGTGCTGCCGTTGTCTTCGGCGCGCGCGACGCTCCCGGTCAGCGCAAGGACGACAGCGACCAGCGCCGCGATCGAGAAGCGTGCGCGCGCTCTTGCGGCAATTGCTGACAATGACGTCATCATGACATGCCTCCCTCGACACGGGTCCCATAAAAGGGTTGATTTCGGTTAGGGATATTGGCGCAAATGGGGCATTACCGCAAAGGCGGCTTTTGGGACTTTTTTTGCCGCCGCATTTCGGGTTTCCTGATCCGCGAATGAGCGAATTGACGAAGATGAGGCTCAAGGGGGCGCGCGCGGCGAAAGTCGCAGCCGTATTGCTGGTGCTCGTAGCGCTCGCCGCCTGCGCCACCAGTCCCCAGCCCGAACCGCAAGCCGCCGCTGCTCCGCCCCCGCCGCCACCACCGCCGCCGCCGCCGCCGCCGATCGATCTTGCCGGCCGCTGGAAGCTCACGGCGGCGGGCGGCGGCGGCTGCTTCATGAATTTCGGCAACTCCCCTGGCGCCGTCCAAGGCACGATTGCGCCCGAAGGCGGCTGTCCCGGCAACTTCTTCACCAGTCGCAAGTGGACTTTCGAGCACGCCGCGCTGATCATCCGCGATCACAAGGGCGAGCCGCTGGCGCAGCTTTCGTTCTCCGGCGGCCACTTCGAAGGGCAAGCGGCGAATGGTGGAGTACTATCGCTGTCGCGGTAGCATCCGCACGCTTTCATAGAGGAGACCGGCCATGCACTGGGTGATTTCCGGCTCGTGGGGACCGACCGACCCGACCCGCGCGATGCTGCCGTTCCTGTTCGCCGCTTCCGCCGTGCAGGCGGGCGACAGCGTGACGCTGATGCTGTTCCATGACGCGGTCTTGATGGCGGTCGATGGAGTCGGCAAAACGCTCGTGCCCTTCGGTCCGCCGAACCGCTACGAGGAAATCGCCGCTCATGCCAAGGTGACGCTGTGGGCGTGCAAGCCGTGCGTCGAGGCGCGCGGGCTTGCCGCGTCGTCACTCGACCGCCGCATCAAGCTCGGCGGCATGAACGATTTCCATGCCGCCGCCAAATCAGCCGACGCCAGGGTCGTGAGCTTCTAAGTGTCTGTCCGGAATCATATTGAGTCTCCTGAATCAGTTGTGATTCAAGGGTGGTGGCCTGATTCGAGGAGGGGTCACCGATGTGGACGGCACAGAACCGTAGGCGTTACGACCGCA
>JBEKNW010000312.1:0-3420 GCA_049522435.1 Xanthobacteraceae bacterium | reverse complement strand
GTGCGATGTCGAACTCCTTTGCCTTCGGCGGCGTCAACGCTGTATTGATCGTGCGATCTCTATAAAAGTGCTCAGGTCCATCAGTGCGCCCTAACGGCGTAATCGAGAGCGGGACCGCCAGCGGCAGCCGCTCGTCTCCAACGTTGAACGTCCGCTTAGGGTCACGTACGGCCAATCAGGCAGTGTCGGTGCGGCGCACCGGCCGCACTATATGTAGTGGCTGTCTGTCTTAACCGGATAGGCACGCAATAAAGGATCAAGGGGATGGCCTCAGCCATCCCCTCATTTTTCATACGACCGCGAATGTTTGATTGAACGCTCGGTGCTGTTCAGATATTCGCGAAATCGGGCAACTAGTGGCCGCACACGGGCCTCCGGCATGTGGCTGCCGCACAAGCGCCCCGCGCCGCCATCCCCTATAAATCACTTGCCGTTTTTGCGCCTAGCCTTCGGACGTTTCTGTCCCAAACCCAGTTTTAACGCCAATTCAGACCGCGCCTTCGCATAATTCGGCGCAACCATCGGATAGGTGGACGGTAGACCCCATTTCACGCGATATTCGTCAGGCGACATGGAATACGCCGTGCGCAGGTGGCGCTTAAGCGATTTGAACTTCTTGCCGTCCTCCAGACAAATGATGAAGTCGGGCGTCACCGATTTTTTGACCGGAACAGCAGGCTCTTTCCGAGGGGCAACTTCAGCGGCAGTGACTTGGCCCGTCGTAAGCCCAACCAGCGCAACATGAACCGACTGTATAAACGCGGGAAGATCTAAAGCTGGCAGTGAGTTGTTTGAGACGTAGGCGGATACAATTTCGGCGGCAAGTTCGAGGTTGGCGGCATTCTCAGTCATGAGCTTTCTCTCCGGCGCAATCGATCAGGTATTCAGGCTAAGTTTCTTCATTAAGGCATTTGTTTACGAAGCAACAGCGTAACTCAGCCGCCCCTGATTCGTCTCCTGTCTGTTCGCCGAGTATACAAGAATTCCCAGTGTGACGCGGCGCCGGCCATCATTCCGTTTATTTTCTGGTCAGAACTTCAACGGCTCCGGACGCTCGGGCGCGGTTGAGCCGGGCTCCCTGTTTTTCAGGCACTCGTCGTAGTTGCTTCGCCGCTGGCGGTATCGCTCTTGCTTGAGCGAACCAATAGACATGCTTGTCGCCGGTGCAGATGCCGAGGCGCGGCGTTCATTTAATTTTTGCAGCGCAATATGTTTTTGACAATTTGCTGCAACGCACATTTAATAGCCAGCGGCCGAAGCGGCCGGGACTCACTTACCTGCCCAGACCCAAGAGGATGCTTTATGTTCACCGACTTCCAACAGATACCTGCGCTCGGCACGAACTCGTTTGAGGCGGTTACCACGGCGACGGCCTCGACTACAAAGGGCCTACAGGCCATCGCGGCCGAAATCACGGACTATTCGAAGAAGTCCTTCGAGAAAAGCCGTGCGCACTTCGAGAAACTGGTCGGCGTGAAGAAGATCGACGACGCGATCCAGCTCCAGTCGGACTTCGCCAAATCCGCCTATGAGGATTTTATCGCCGAGGCCACCAAGATCGGCAGCCTTTATTCCGATCTAGCCAAGGAAGCCTTCACGCCGACGAAAAAATAGGCCGCGGGCCCAGCTCGTGACGACGAAGTTGGAGACAATCCAACAGCAGACAAAGGACTGGTCGCCGCCTTATCAAAGGGCGACAGCCGCCAAAGTCTAACAACGCGCAATCTTCGCAGCGGTGCGTTTTGCGGACAGAGCGCTCGTTGAAACAAATAGATAGATCGAGATGGTTTCGCTGAAACGGAAGCTGTTCGGTGATCATAGCGCGCTCGCCATACTGATTTTTGATTTGGCGGAGCCTCCCAAAAAAGGAACCCAAAGCGATGACTACGAATCAAAAATTCCGTGGAAGACTGCGGCCCGCCGCCAACCGGGAGCCCATCTCGATCCAAGCGGAAATCGCCGACGATTACGAAGAGGCAGTAACAGAGCCAGTCGCCCTCGCACCTGTGGCTGCCGAGCAGCTTACCGCCGAGCCAGTCGCCATCGCGCCTGTGGCTGCCGAGCAGGTAAGCGAATAAGTCCGACGCTGAGTTTGATCTCAGTGCTTGGCCGCTGAATGTGTTCGATCTCTTCAGCGCGAACGCTGCGGCGGTCCTCGATTTTGCCACCGCTCTTGGACAAGCGAAGTCCCTGACCGACGCCATTGAACTCCACTCTCGTTTCGCCAACGAGCGCTATTCGACGCTACTGCGGCAGACCAACGAGATTGCGGAATTGACGCGCCGTTCCACCTTCGCGGCCACCGCCCCAGTTCGCCTGAGCATTGGCGCGTTCGTCACCTAAGGACGCTGCTAAGAGGAAGCTCCCCTCCCCGTCTCAACACCTGCGTTCGCGGCCCATCAAGCTAATATGGGCCGCGCTACAACTTTTTGCCGATCTCCCCTTGTAGTAAGAGAGTGCCGCCATGTCAGATTTCATCGCCACCGAATACGCCGACCCGCAGTCTTCCGGTCGTCCGCATGATCTGCAGGTCCACCTGTATAAGGAGATCGGCATCACGGCGCTGGCGGCCGCCCTCCACGTCATGGCCAAGCCCACTGCGCCAAAGAATGGCGCAACTCTGGACGAGCGCCGCATCCCGATCCCCGCGATTTTGCGAGGCGATGATCTCGCCGCCTGAAGCGCGTGGTCCGGGGCCTGCTAACATTGCGCGCTAACGAACCGCCTAGCCCATAATCGTGGAGTTTCGTTCCAACTCAACAGCGTCATCTACAGTAATATTTTTGAGATCACTTATTGTTGGGTTTAAAAAATCCGCAACGCGATCCGCATGTATCATCAATACTTTTTCAAATAAATTTCGCACAGTCCTACCATTGGCAAACTTCTCGTCGTCTTTTACTACATCCAAAATGTCTCTAATAACTTGTATCGCGCCTTCCGCGACATGATAATCATTCTCAATAACAAGATTCTCAAAAATTTCAGTTAGTTCTGTCACAGAATAGTTTTCAAAGTTTATTTTCGTTTTAAACCGACTATCCAGCCCCGGATTCGACGCGAGAAATTCCTCCATTTCCTCGCTGTATCCCGCTGCTATAACGACGAGTTGATCCCTGTAATCCTCCATATGTTTCAGCAACGTCTCAATCGCTTCGCCGCCGAAATCATTGTCAGATTGGCTCGTGAGACTGTAGGCCTCATCGATAAAAAGCACACCGCCAAGCGCACTTTCGATGACCTCTTTGGTCTTAATCGCGGTGTGCCCCACGTAGCCCCCTACTAAGCCGGAACGATCTACTTCAACGAGGTGGCCCTTTTTGAGCAACCCAAGCGCCTTGTAGATCGCTCCAATAAGCCTTGCGACTGTTGTTTTTCCAGTGCCAGGGGCTCCAGCAAAAACGAGATGGAGCGACGTAG
>JBEKNW010000311.1:0-2532 GCA_049522435.1 Xanthobacteraceae bacterium | reverse complement strand
GAACGAAGTGAAATCCGGGAACGATCTGCGAGCTTGAATGCCGCTCCCGGGTTTCGCTAACGCTCAACCCGGGCTACGGCTTCAGAGCGTTTGCAAAGCTCGGGCGCGGATGCGTCGCGAGAACGAATGCGCTTATCCGCCCCCGCGTAGTGAAACGGAGCGGGGGAGGATGATTGGCGCCACGAAAATGTCCTATCGCGCCGGCTTGGCGCCGCTCGGCGGACCCTGCTGCTCTTTCTCCAAGGCGCGCACGTCGCGCGCCATTTCCAGGCAGGTGAGGAGTTCGGTGTAGCTTGACTCCCCGCCCATCGTCGATTCGTTCACGCAATGGACCCGGTCGGCCGGCGCGAAGCTCGACCATTGCTTGACAAGCTCGTCGCGGGTGGTCTGCTCGCTGTCGAGGCAATTCTTCTTCTCCTGGGCGATGGCGGGGTCGCGGAACGTAACGCCGCCCTGTTGGGCGATACCCTCGCAGACCTGCTCGACGTTGAGATTCGGAACGCTGTCGGCGACCGGCATCATCAGTTGCGCGCCCAGCGCCAGCGCCGTGGGTAAAATCATGACCGTGCTCCGTGCAACCGCTGTGACGGTTATAACACCCTGGCGGCGCGGAAGCAGCAAGCGCCTTCGGCCGGTGTCGTCGCGGCGCCATACTTTCGCGCCGCGGGCCCGCGGCGCGCCGCGGAACTGCGCTCGATTGACCACCGCAATGGCGGAGTGCAGTCTGTGCGCGCTTCTCAAGCAGTGCAGATTCGCCAGGTCAGGCGCGCAGTCATAGTCACCTTGGTTCGCGCGGGAGCAACAAGCATGTTCGGCATCGGCGACTTGTTCCAGTGGGACCGCTTCGTGACGCCCACGATCATCAAGGTGTTCTACTGGCTCGCCGTGGTCATTTCCGTACTGCTCGGGCTCGCCGGGGCAGTCTCTGCGCTCGCCACCATGGCGTTCAATCCCTTCGTCGGCATGATCTTTCTTATCGCCAGCCTGCTCGGCGCCTGCATGGGCGTCATCCTGGCGCGCATCATCGCCGAATTCGTGCTCATCGTGTTCCGCATCAACGAGCACCTTGGCGCCATCAGGAATCAGGGAGCAGGGACCAGGAATCAGTAATCAGGTATCAGGTATCAGGAGCCCGATCCCTGATTCCTAAACCCTGATCGCTAGTTTGCGAACCGGAAATGCATGACGTCGCCGTCCTGCACGACGTAGTCCTTGCCCTCGAGACGCATCTTGCCGGCATCGCGCGCTCCGGCTTCGCCGCCGCACGCCACGTAGTCATCGTAGGCGATGGTCTCGGCGCGGATGAAGCCACGCTCGAAATCGGTGTGGATGACGCCCGCGGCTTGCGGCGCCTTGGTGCCGCGCGTCACCGTCCAGGCGCGCGCCTCCTTCGGCCCGGCGGTGAAGAAGGTCACGAGATCGAGCAGCGCGTAGCCGGCGCGGATCAGGCGGTCGAGCCCGGCTTCCTGGAGGCCGATGGCGGCAAGATAATCGTTGCGCTCGTCGCGCGAGAGCACGGCGATCTCCGCTTCGATCTTGGCCGAGATGACGATCGCGGCCGCCCCTTCCTCGTTGGCTCTGGCTTCGACCTTGTGCGCATCGGCGTTGCCGCCCGCCGCCGAAGCCTCATCGACGTTGCAAACATAGAGCACCGGCAGCGAGGTCAGGAGCCCGAGCATGTGGAAGGCGCGCTCCTCCTCGGGCTTGCGCTCGGTGAGGCGCGCCGGCTTTCCCTCGCGCAGCAGCGCGAGCGCGCGATTGACGAGGCCCAGGGATTCCTTCGCCTCCTTGGCGTCCTTGTCGGTGCCGCGCGCTTTGCGTTCGAGCGCATCGAGCCGCCGCTCCAGGCTTTCCAGGTCGGCGAGCATCAGCTCGGTCTCGACCGTTTCAATGTCGGCGATCGGATCGATGCGGCCCTCGACGTGGGTCACCTCGGTATCCTCGAAGCAGCGCACGACATGCGCGATGGCGTCGACTTCGCGGATATTGGCCAGGAACTGATTGCCGAGCCCCTCGCCTTTCGAGGCGCCGCGAACGAGGCCGGCGATGTCGACGAAGGTGAGCCGCGTCGGCACGATCGCGGCCGACTTGGCGAGCGCGGCGAGCGTTTCCAGGCGCCGATCCGGCACCGCGACCTCGCCGACATTCGGCTCGATGGTGCAGAACGGATAATTCGCCGCCTGCGCCGCCGCCGTCTCGGTCAGCGCGTTGAAGAGCGTCGACTTGCCGACATTCGGCAGGCCGACAATGCCGCATTTGAAGCCCATGGAGTTCGATTCACCCGTCAATCGGCGGTTCACGCCTCGTCACGATCGCCGTCGCGACGCAAGTCCCGATCCGTCTCGCCGAATCCCTTGGCGACCATGGCGAGGTGAACTTTGTTCTGAAAACTTGCGTCCTCGCCGCGGGCGAGAAGATCGACATTGTCGGCGAGGACGGCGATGAGCGCCTCGACCCAGGCGCGCTCGCTCCTGGCGAAATCGCTGAGCACGTAATGCTCGACCAGCTCCTTGCTTCCGGGATGGCCGACGC
>JBEKNW010000310.1:0-2535 GCA_049522435.1 Xanthobacteraceae bacterium | reverse complement strand
GCCCATGTCGCATCCGTACTCGTCTTTTATGGGTGGCGTCTGATGAGGTGGCGAGTGTCTAGAGCATGATCCGGAAAAGTGGAAGCCGGTTTTCCGAAAAGATCATGCTCCGCTCAGGAAGCTAGGGCGCAATCGCTTCAATCTGAAGCGATGGCGCTCTCGCGTGCTGGCTGCGGCAGGGGAAGAGCAAGGACGGCGCCAGTGGCAAAGCTGATGCAGCGGATTTGTTCCCGCTTTGCTTGGATTTGTGCCAGCTATGCCTGCCGCTCCGGAGTTCGCACCGTGAGGCCGTCGAGCTGCTCGCTCACTCTGATTTGGCATGACAGCCGCGAGTTAGGCCGTACGCCATAGGCGAAGTCGAGCATGTCCTCTTCCATCGGCGACGGCTCGCCCACTTTCTCCCGCCAAGCCGCCTCGACATAGACGTGGCAGGTCGAGCAGGCGCAGGCGCCGCCGCATTCCGCCTCGATCCCGGGAACGCCGTGCTTGATCGCCGTTTCCATGACCGTCGAACCGACCTCACCCTCGACCGTACGAGACGTCCCCTCGGCGTCGATGAAGGTGATCTTAACCATGGCGGAATGGAGCTGAAGGGCTGCCGGAAGGCGAGGGAGCGGCAAAATTCAACGAGCCGGCCGACGGCCCGTCTGTTCTATCGGCTCACGCCGTGTGGCGCCAGTACAGGAGAGTGCAGATCGGATCAACAGTTGCGCGATGGGTTGCCGAACCTGTCGGACCGCGGCTCCTCCCAGCGATCACCTAAGCGCGCCCCGATCGCCGCGCGCACCTCAAGGCTGGCAGCCTCGAGCTCAGCGATCGCCGCGTTCATGGCTTGCTCATCGCCTTCACCGTCGGCGGCTTGCTCCAAACGTTCGGCGGCCCGGGCCACGCGCCAGGCTCCAATCCCGCGTGCGGAGCCTTTGAGTGTGTGGGCCGCGGCTGCTGCGCGTGCGGGCTCCGCGCCGGCAATACGCTTCAGCGTCAGGATGGTCTGGCGCGCGAAAATCTCCAGGACCTCCCGTTCGAGGCTGCGGTCGCCAAGCGTCATTCGCCCGAGATGATCTTCATCAATGGCAGTCGGCATTTGCTCTTGGCCGGACAAAATCAAAAGGCTCATTGCGGTCATGACGTCCTCCCCGACGACTTAACCCTGAACGACACCATGCGCCCGGAGCGACGAAAACGGGGTAAATCTCGCTTGCGCAAAGGGATTTGGTCGCCTCCTTTCATCTCAATGGTAAGAAACTTCTTACCCAAAAAACTCCGATCCGGCTTGGTCGCCCTTCGCCGAGGCCATCCCGGCGAAATTCGGGAAATGCGACCTTTCCTCCCGGCTTCGCCCAAGAGGGCCCGAAGCAGACCATGGCCCGTTGTCGGCCCCAGACCGGCCGCATTGTTGGCAGCAGAATGACGGGTCCATGCCCTGCAATCTGAGATCCATCCCCTGACGGTCCGCCAGGTGAGATCATGGTGACCAAACCGTTAACGATGATTAAAAGGAGGTTACCGATCCCGGTTTCCTTCGATCCGCCAGACCGATAGGATGGGCTACGGCAGTATGACGCGAGGGCGGGGGAGCCCTATGGCGATAAGGATTTGAACGATCACGCGCTCGTGGCGCGGCTTGAGCTTGCTCGGGCCGTCCTAGTCCGGCGTAACACGCGAGGCGACGACCGACATGGCCAACAACCCGAAGAAGATAGTAGATCCGACGGAAGCGGCGCTGTCGGCGATCCAGGAAGCGCTCAAAATCCGGGACGACGACGACCAGCCCGATCGTCAGCCTGAAAGCATCCCCGATCCGCTCGGCGGCACCGCCGCCGAGCGCTGGCGCGACGCCCCGACCACGCCGATCTCCGACGCGCCATTCGACTCCGACGAGATTGGCGCTCGCGGCGCCGATGCCCAAACCTTTCACGCCGCCAATGATGACCAGCAGTCGATCGGGCAGGTCCTGCACGCGCTGCAGCGCCGGCCTGCGCGCGCGTCCTATTTCGTCGCCGCCTTGTTCTCCTGCGCCTGGGTAATCGGCTGCCTCGCCCTTTCCTGGGCCTATCTGGCGGACCTCAACGCGGCACTCGGCCCCGGCCATTCGCCGGGCGCCATCATGATCGGCCTGGGCGCTGCGGCACTGTTGCCGATCATCTTCTTCTTCGGCGTGGCGCATATGGCTTGGCGCGCACAGGAGTTGCGGCTGGTCGCGCAATCGATGGCGAAAGTTGCCGTGCGGCTCGCCGAGCCGGAGGGCGTGGCGCGGGATTCCATCGTGACCGTCGGACAGGCGATTCGCCGCGAGGTCGCCGCCATGGGCGACGGTGTCGAGCGCGCGCTGGCGCGCGCGAGCGAACTCGAAGCGCTGGTGCGCAATGAGGTCGCAGAGCTCGAACGCACCTACAGCGACAACGAGGTCCGCATCCGCGGCCTGCTTCAGGAACTCGCTAACCAGCGTGACACTCTCGTCGGGCAAGCCGAGCAGGTACGTTTCGCCATCAACAACGTCCACATCGATCTGACCCAGGATCTTTCGACAATCAG
>JBEKNW010000309.1:0-2712 GCA_049522435.1 Xanthobacteraceae bacterium | reverse complement strand
GGGCGAAAGTCTGGCGGTGCTTGGCCGCAACGGCGTCGGGAAGACGACGCTCCTTGAGACAATCATGGGCAACACTCGCCGACAAAAGGGCCGTATCGTTCTCAGTGGAAGGGATGTCTCCCGGCTGCCGCCGCACGCCCGGGTAAAAGCTGGCCTGGGCTGGGTGCCACAGGAACGGGAGGTCTTTCCCTCGCTGACGGTCGAAGAACACCTTACCGTCACGGCCACACTTGGCTTTTGGACAGCCCAGCGCATCTTCAAGCTTTTCCCCCGGCTGGAGGAGCGCAGGCGCAACTACGGCAACCAGCTTTCCGGCGGCGAACAGCAGATGCTGGCGATCGGTCGCGCACTTACGACGAATCCGCGCCTGCTGCTGCTCGACGAGCCGATGGAGGGGTTGGCGCCTGTCGTCGTCGAAGAACTGTCGCGGACCGTGGTGGCGCTGACCGAAAGCGACCGGCTGACTTGTATAGTGGTCGAACAGCACCCGGTGGTGGCGCTCGCACTAAGCAAGAACGCCATTATTCTCGAACGTGGCCGGATCGTCCACGCAGCACCGTCCCGGGAGCTGGCGCGTGATATTGATACCTTGGATCGTCTCTTGGGACTGGGGGAGAAGGACGAGGCGACTGCAGCGAGCTCTCATCCGTCGCAAGTGACTTTGCTGCGGTAAACTTCACAATCAAAGACAGAGCGAGGTGCCAACGATGGTTGCTTTTAGGGAAATATGCTTCGCCGCGATGGCGACGCTTTTGTTCGGCGTGACGACTGGCACAGCCAAGGACAAGGTCAAGATCGGGCTGATCGGCGAGATGTCAGGCCCGTTCGCCGAATTCGGCGCGCAGTTCGCCGCCGGCGTTAAGGCCTTTCAGAAACTGCATGGAACCGAAGCAGCCGGCAAGGAGGTCGAAGTCATCATAAAGGACGTCGGTGGCCCTAATCCCGACGTGGCCAAGCGGCTGGCGCAGGAATTCATCGTTCGCGACAAGGTGGACATCCTCACGGGCTTCGGCTTCACACCTAATGCCGCTGCGGTGGCGCCCATCGCAACCGAGGCAAAGGTGCCGATGATCGTCATGAACGCGGCCGCCGAGAATCTGACGGCGGCTTCGAGTTACATGGTGCGAACATCTTTCAGTCTGCCGAGCCTAGTCCGGCCGATGGCCGAATGGGCGTTCGGGGAGGGCCATAAGAAGGCTTATCTGATTGTCGCCGACTATCGACCGGGCCGCGACGTTGAAGCGGCCTTCCTAAAAGTTTTTCCTGAGATCGGAGGCGAGATCGTAGGTAACGTGCGCACTCCGCTGATGACCGTCGATTTTGCGCCGTACATGCAGAAGGCGAAGGACCTGCGTCCCGAGATGATCTTCGCCTTCGTCAACGGCGGCGCTCCCATGGCGAGCTTCCTAAAGGCTTTTAAGGAAAAAGGCCTTGAAAAGGAGGGAATCGTGTTGGTCGGCACCGGCGACTTGACCACAGAGCCCGACTTGCCGGCGGTGGGTGATGCGGTGGACGGTCTCGTCACATCCTATCCCTACTCGGCGGAACACGATTCCGACCTCAATCGTCAATTCGTTAAGGCCTACAAGGAAGCGCGTGGACCCGACACCATGCCCATGATCATGGCCGTCGGCGCCTTCGACGCAATGGCGGTCATCCATGCCGCCCTCGAGAAGACAGGCGGTGATACGGATGGCCGCAAGTTGATCGAGGCGATGAAGGGCATGAAGCTCGAAAGCCCGCGTGGTCCGATCCGCATCGACCCCGAAACACGTGATATCGTGCAGAACATCTACATCAGACGAGTTGAAAAGGTCGGCGGCCACTACGGAAACGTCGAGTTCAAAACCATCGAGCCGAGCCGTTGATGCGGTGCCCGGTAGTGGTTTGCTGCCCGAACATCGAGCAAGCCCCGGGGTGCGTTTGCATCCGGGCTGGAGAACAAAATGCCAAAGGAGATCGTCGAATCCAAGGAAGCGCCGGTGACGCGCTTCGCGTGGCAGAGCGCGTGACAGGAAACGCCATCGGGGATGAGGCTATTGGTTCGTCGGATGCGCAGTCGAAGTATGCCTGCTTTGCGTGGCATCCAGACGGCGCTGGCCGACGTGAGGCGGGTCGGGGCTAAGCAGTTTGCGGCAATGGGACTGTAGGCAGATGGCACGATCCGAGATCGATCTTGGATTTCCCTGCTGGCGACGAACCGTGGGCAATCCTCCCGCTCGCTCGGTTTGGATTGACGAGGCGTTGGAGCGCGAGAGTGCCGATCCGGCGGAGTCGCTAACCGGTGTGGTGGTGGCCGATGTTTGCATCATAGGGGGTGGGTATACAGGCCTGTGGACTGCCTATCGTCTCCTTGAACTTCAACCGATGCTGCGGCTGTGCGTCGTCGAATCCGACCTGTGCGGTACGGGCGCAAGCGGTCGCAACAGCGGAGCGGCAGGGCATTGGTGGGGGAAGCTTCCGGACCTTGTGCGATTCTACGGCCCCGAGGACGCGGTCGACGTGCTGCGGGCGAGCGAGAACGCGCTGGTCGATATCCATGCTTTCGTTGCTGATGAGAAGGTCGAATGCGAGTTGCGCCTAGTTCCCTCCGTTTGGAGCGCGAACACGCCCGTGCCACGAGGCCCATGGGAGGCGGTTTTTCAGGTCGCCGAGAAGCTTGGACTGGAAGCTCCCTACCGCCGGCTTTCTGCCGAGGAGCTGCGCCACATG
>JBEKNW010000308.1:0-2834 GCA_049522435.1 Xanthobacteraceae bacterium | reverse complement strand
CACGGGCTGGGCATCAAGCCCGGCGATCGGATCTCGTATCATGGCAACAACCGGTGGGAGCTGGTCGTTACCCTGCTGGCTTCCATCCAGGCCGGCACGATTGTCGTGCCGCTCAACGTTATGTTTCGCCCTGCCGAGCTGGCGCACGTTCTCTCGGGAGCCGGCGTCAAACTGGTCCTGACAACGAGCGAAGGCGCAGCGTCGCTCGAGGCGTTGCGCGGTTCGCAAATTTTCCCGGCCCACGTTTCTTCATATGACGATCGCCAAGGGCTGTTTGCCCAGTGGATTGGCTCGCCCTGCGATGAACCCCGCGTTGTCGATCGCGCATCGACGGATATCGTCACGTTATTCTTCACGTCAGGGACGACCGGAAAGCCGAAAGGCGCGCCGCAGGATCACGAGTTCATAGATCACTTGGCTCACAGCTGGGTCATCGCCTGCCGCTACCACCCGGCGGAGATCTTCCTGGTGACGACGCCGATGTTCTGGACCGTAGCGCCGCTGCATTGCATCCTGCCGATAATTCTGGTTGGCGCCTCTCTTGTCGTCATGAACCGCTTCGACCTCGATGGTTGCTGTGATCTGGTCCGGCGCCATTCGGTGACCGCGATGTTCGCTGTTCCGACCATGTATACGATGCTGGTCGATCGGAAGGCGGCGGCGCTAAGCGAATTGTCCAGCCTACGAGTTTGTTCCGTGGCGGGGGCCCCAATCGCGGTCGAAATCGTGAGGGAATTCGAAAGGCTCACTGGCGCGACGCTGTTGAACATCTACGGCGCGACCGAGGCCGCGGCGATCTCGCGCGAGATGCTGGGCGCACCGCGGCGCGACCGATGTGCCGGCACCCTCGGTGGCACAGTCGAGGCCAAGATCGTGGATGTCGAGGGTCGACCTGTCGCGCCAGGTACTGCCGGCGAGATCGTAGTGCGAGGCCTGACGGTCATCCGCGGCTATTGGGAAGACGGTCGCGTCAACCCCGATTCCCTGCCGGGAGGATGGTTTCAAACCGGCGATGTCGGGATTCTCGAAGACGACTTTCTGCGTGTCGTCGACCGAATTAAGGACATGATCATAACCGGGGGCGCCAACATTTACCCGGCGGAGATCGAGAATGTCATCAACCGACATTCCAAGGTCAGCATGTCGGCTGTCATTGGCGTACCTGATCGCATCAAGGGAGAACTGGCGGTTGCCTATGTCGTTCCCAAACAGACTGGCGAATTGTCGATCGAGGAACTCGAGACGCACTGTCGCAATTTTCTAGCCAGCTACAAAGTCCCACGCCAATATGTTTTGGTGAATTCTTTGCCGTTGACGCAGTCGGGAAAGATACGCAAGGCGGAGCTGAGGAAGATGATTACTGGCAACTGACGGCGCCTCAACGCGCCTTGTCACGGTACAGTGCGTACAACCAGCCAATAACTTTCAGGTCTGCGCGAAAATCAGCTCGTTATCGTCGCCGGCCGCGGGAGCGGCGGCGGCATCCAGCTTGCGCCGAAACGCGGCCGCGATTGGGACCGGCAGCGCCGGCAGCACTCCCGACGGCATGATGACCCGATCCTTGAACAGGTCGCGTTGCCGGTAGTGGTCGTCGGCCAAGGCCTCGTCCAGGGTACGGACAACGCTGCAGCACACATCCTTGCCGCGAAAAGCGTCCGTCCAGAAGGCGGCGGGATGCGCCGCGATCTTCCGGGCAACGCCGGCGATGGTCTCGGCGGGAGCGCGACGGTCGTCGCACAGATCGAGCGGCAATTCGATGAGGTGGCAGAAGGCGTGCCAGAACTTGTCCTCGAGCGCGGCCACGGCCACGAAGCGGTCATCCGCGGTGCGATAGATGCGATAGCGCGGCGAACCGCCCGTCAACAATTCCTGCCCGGGTACCGGCCACCGTCCCGTTCCGAAACCGGCCGCCAGCGCCCAAAAGGCGAAGACGAAGAGATTGTCAGTCATTGAGATGTCGAGGTGGCAGCCTTCGCCCGTGCGGTCGCGGGCGCGGAGCGCCAGCAGGATGTTGACCACCGCCGGGAACGACCCGGCGCCGATGTCGGCGATGAGCGTCGGCGGTATGCCGGGCGTCCCGTCAGACCCAGCAGAAAGAGCCAACAGCCCGACATCGGCGAGATAGCTCAGATCGTGGCCGGCGACATCGCGCTTGGAACCATCCGCGCCATAACCAGTGATCGAGCAGTAAATGATGCGCGGATTGACGGCGCGAAATGCCTGATAGCCGAGCCCGAGCCGATCCATCACTCCCGGCCGAAATTGCTCGATCACGATATCGACCTCGGCGGCGAAGCTGAGAAGCGAACGAATGACGCCTGGGTCGCGCAGATCGAGCATGAGGCTTCGCTTGCCGCGATTGAGAAGCGAAAAGCCGACACTGACACCTTCCACGCGCGGCTCGTAGCCACGCATGTCGTCACCAATCCCAGGGCGTTCTACCTTGATGACTTCGGCGCCCGCTTGGGCGAGCATCAGTCCCGCCAGCGGGCCCGGCAAGAGCGTGCTGAAATCGAGAACCCGAATACCTTCTAATGGCACCATTTTCGCCCTCCACGGAGGCAATTTACACCAAAAATGCTATATGGTATACATCTAACGATAGATTGTGCCACGGTCATGAGCAGGTCAAGATGGGCAATCACAGGAATAAAGCCGCGATTATCGGCATAGGTGCCACCAATTTCGGTGCCCTTTATAGCCAAAAAAGGCCTTGCTCGGCCTACGAGCTTGCTGGCGAGGCGTTCAAGTTGGCGTTGGACGACTGTGGGATCGACAAGGCAGAGATTGATGGCGCCATCTGCGTTCGTCTTCCCTCGTACCAACGTGTTGCG
>JBEKNW010000307.1:0-2945 GCA_049522435.1 Xanthobacteraceae bacterium | reverse complement strand
GAGGAGGTCGCCAAGGACGGCATCCTCGTCAACGCGGTCGCGCCCTCGATCATGGACACGCCGGCCAATCGGAACGCCATGCCCAAAGCCGATTACGCTCTCTGGCCGAAGGTCGAGGAAGTGGCGGCCACGATCCTCTTCCTCGCCTCGCCGGAGAACCGCGTCACCCGCGGCGCCGTGGTGCCGGTTTACGGACGGTCGTAGAAGGGGGGAGGCGTTTCACCCCGAGACCGGGACGACTTCGCGCGCCGGCGAGCGCACCAGCCGGGTCACGGCACTGGCGGCCACGATGGCGTGCTGTTGCGCATAGGCTTCATGGTTCTGCTCGATGTAATCGAGATCGTAGAGGTAATTCACCATCAGGCCGTACGACTGCGCCAGCGCCCGCTCGGATGTGTCGGCGGGCCAGTCGAGCCGTTCGAGCCGCGCGCCATTGCCGAGGTGGAAGCGGGCGACCGCATCGAGCGGCAGCTCACGGCTGTTGCGCCCGCGCATAAAATACCAGGCGGCGGCCCGCAACAGCGGTTCGCGGATCGTTGCGGCCAGCTCCGGCTCGCGCCACCAATTGGCGCGGTCGAGTGCGGCAAGCGCGTCGCGATCCTCGTCATCGAGCGCGAGCGAGGCCGCGTTGGCGCGCTCGCGGGCGAGCCATTCGGCGAAATTCGGCGCCGGCGACAGCGTCACGAACGTGGCGATGCGCGGCATTTCGCGCGAGACCTCCTCCACCACCTGCTTGATGAGGAAATGACCGAAGGTCACGCCGGCAAGGCCGCGCTGGCAATTGGTGATCGAGTAGAACACCGCCGTCGTCGCCCGCCCCGGCTCGACGGCCTCGCGCTTGTCGGAAAGGATCGGCGCAATCGCCGCCGGGATTTCGCGCGTGAGCGCCACCTCGACGAAGATCAGCGGCTCGTCGACCAGCGCCGGATGAAAAAAGGCGTAGCAGCGGCGGTCGGGCAGGTCGATGCGCCGCCGCAAGTCGGCCCAGTCGCGAATCTCGTGCACGGCCTCGTAGCGGATGATCTTTTCCAGGATCAAAGCCGGCGTCGACCAGTCGATGCGGCGCAGCACCAGGAAACCGCGGTTGAACCATGACGCGAACAGGTGCACGAAATCATTGCCGATGACGCCGAGATCGTCGCGGTGATCCATGGCGTCGAGGAGTTGCGCGCGCATGCGCACCAGCGCGGCGGTGCCGCCGGGCGCGAGATTGAGCCGGCGAAGAAGTTCGAGCCGGCGCGGCTCGGCGGCGCGATGCAGCTCGGCCGCGGTGCCGGCCGACGGCGACTGCCGCCAGGCGGCGATGGCGGCATCGATGCGGGAGGGATCGTGACCGAAGGTTCGCGCCAGCGCCTCGAAAAAGGCGATGCGCGGACCGGTCGTCAGCTCGGCGTAATCGGCAAGAATTTCGTTGGCGAGCGCGACGCCGGAGGCCTCGCCGCGGCCCGAAAGAAGCGCCTCGCAGAGCTCGACGAGGCCGGCCGAGCGCTCGCGCGCCGGCTCGCGGCGCTCGCGCAGGATCAAGGCGCGGCTGCGGTCGGCGATGCTCTGCAGCATCTCGCTGAAGAACGCCGTGTTCACCGCAACCATCCCATCCGCCCTTGCCCCCGACGGAAAACAGCTAATGATCGCCGGCGGCGATGACAAGCTGGTCCCCAACCCTCCCCCGCATCCGGGGGAGGGAAGGGAGCACCGTAGACAAATTCGCGCCGCTTTGTCAGTTAACGAACGCGTGGCGAAACCGCCGCGAAGCGTTGAGGAGCCGTCATGCCGGGTCCATTGGCCGGTCTGCGAGTGCTGGAGCTTGCCCGCATCCTGGCGGGGCCGTGGGCCGGGCAAATCCTTGCCGATCTCGGCGCCGACGTGATCAAGGTCGAGCGCAAGGGCGCCGGCGACGATACCCGCGGCTGGGGCCCGCCTTTCGTCCCCGCCGCCGACGGCGGCCATCTCGGCGCCGCCTATTTTCACGGCACCAACCGCGGCAAGCGTTCGATCGAGCTCGATTTCGACAGCGAAGACGGTCGCCGTATCGTCAAAAAACTCGCGGCCCGTTCCGACGTCCTGATCGAGAATTTCAAGGTCGGCGGGCTGGCCAAGTTCGGCCTCGATTATGAAAGCCTCGCGCGCGAAAACCCGCGGCTGATTTATTGCTCGGTGACCGGTTTCGGCCAGACCGGCCCCTATGCCTCGCGCGCCGGCTACGACCTCATGGCGCAGGGCATGGGCGGCATCATGGATCTGACCGGCAATCCCGACGGCGAGCCGCTGCGCGTCGGCATACCGGTCTCCGACCTTGTCACCGGAATCTATTCGGCGGTCGGTATCCTGGCGGCGTTGGCGCGGCGGGAACACACCGGCCGCGGCGGCTATGTCGATACCGCGCTGGTCGATTCGACCGTCGGCGTGCTCGCCAACCAGGCGCTCAATTATTTCGTGTCCGGCAAAGTCCCCCACCGCATGGGCAACGCGCATCCCAATATCACTCCGTACCAGGTCTTCCCGGTCGCCGACGGCGAAATCATCATCGCTTCCGCCAACGACAGCCAGTTCGTCAAGGTGTGCGGCGTGGTGGGCGCCCCGGAACTCGCCAAGGAGCCGGCCTACCAGGACAACAAGGGCAGGCTCGCGCACCGCGCCGAGCTCGTCGACCGCCTCTGCGCGCTGACCGTGCGCATGTCGCGCGCCGAGCTTTTGGACAAACTCGAAGCCGCCGGCGTGCCCGCGGGCCCGATCAACGATCTCGCGCAGGTTTTTTCCGATCCCCAGGTGATCCACCGCGGCATGCGGCTCGAACTGCCGAGCGCTGCGGCCCAGGGCGGAAAAATTCCCGGCGTGCGCACGCCGATCATGCTCGACGGCGCGCCGATGGCGGCGGAGAACCCCTCCCCGCGATTGGGCGAGCACACCGCCGAAATCTTGCGCGAGATCGGCGAGGGGTGAGGCGC
>JBEKNW010000306.1:0-3018 GCA_049522435.1 Xanthobacteraceae bacterium | reverse complement strand
TTGAACGACATTTCCTGCGCATGCAGCGACCGCCCGGAGGTCTGACAGTGGTACTTGAGCTTTTGCGAACGCTCGTTTCCACCGTAGCGATGTTTCATGGCGATCGCCCAGATGCGACGGGCGACCCGGCCGATGACGGCGTATTCGGCATCCATGCCCGTGGAAAAGAAAAACGACAGATTAGGGGCGAAATCGTCGATATGCATGCCGCGAGCCAAGTAGGCCTCGACATAGGTGAAGCCGTTGGCAAGAGTGAAGGCGAGCTGCGAGATGGGATTGGCCCCGGCCTCCGCAATGTGGTAGCCCGAGATTGATACGGAGTAGAAGTTTCGCACGTTGTTGCGGACGAAATATTCCTGCACGTCGCCCATCAGCTTCAGTGCGAAGTCGGTTGAGAAGATGCAGGTGTTCTGCCCCTGATCCTCCTTCAATATGTCGGCCTGCACCGTGCCGCGGACGTTGGCAAGCACCCGGTTTCGCAAGGTCCGCGCTTCCTCGTCGTTCGGCTCGCGACCGTTGTCCTGCCGGAAGCGATCGATCTGCTGATCGATGGCCGTATTGAAGAACATCGCCAGGAACGTTGGCGCCGGGCCGTTGATGGTCATGGAGACCGACGTGGCCGGGTCGCAAAGGTCGAAGCCGGCATAGAGCGCCTTCATATCGTCGAGGGTGGCGATCGATACTCCCGAATTTCCGACCTTGCCGTAGATATCCGGCCGCTCGTCGGGGTCTGAGCCGTAAAGCGTGACCGAGTCGAAGGCGGTGGACAGACGTTTGGCCGGCATCCCCTGCGAAAGGTGGTGAAACCGACGATTGGTCCGGAAGGCGTCGCCCTCGCCCGCAAACATTCGCGTGGGTTCCTCATTCTCCCGCTTGAAGGGGAAAACACCGGCCGTGAACGGGAAGGCTCCGGGAACGTTCTCCCGGAGCAGCCAATCAAGGATGTCGCCTTCGTCGTGCCACCGGGGCAGGACGACCTTCCTCACTCTGGTGCCGGACAAGGTGGTGGAGGCGAGACTCGTCTGCTGCTCCTGGCCGCGGACCTTGGTGACGAATTGTGCTCCTTCATAGCTTTTCACCGTGGCCGGCCAGGCCGCCAGGAGCTGCCTGTTCTCTGATGTCAGCAATTCATCTTTTGCGGCAATCAGCTCGTCGAAATCAGCAACGTCACGACCGCCTTCGGCGCAGATTGCAGCCGCGCGGCGCAGCGCTTGACGATCGCGCGCCACCTCGCATTGTTCGACCGCGCGACGATGATGCGAACGCACGCAGTCGGCGATCTCGGCGAGATAGCGAGCACGCTCGAGAGGCACAATGGCGCGGGCGGCTGAGGCCTGTTTCACCTCGACTCGCGGCAGAAACCGTCCGGCTCGGAATCCGAACTCGGCAAGCCTGGCGGCGATTGCCTGGTAGAGGGCAGTGACCCCATCGTCGTTGAAGCGCGCCGCGATCGTGCCGTAAACGGGCATTTCGTCGGCCCCCCGGCTGTGCAAACGATGGTTGCGCTGATATTGCTTGCGAACGTCGTGCAAAGCATCTTCAGCGCCGCGGCGCTCGAATTTGTTGATGGCGACGAAGTCGGCGAAATCGAGCATGTTGATCTTTTCTAGCTGGGTCGCAGCGCCGAATTCGGGTGTCATTACGTAAATGGAAACGTCGGCAAGCGCGGTGATCGCCGCGTCGCCCTGGCCGATGCCCGAAGTCTCGATGATGATGAGGTCGAAGCCAGCTGCCTTACAGGCCGCAACCGCGTCGGGGAGGGCGTGGGATAGTTCCGTGCTGGTGCCCCGGGCCGCCAGGGAACGCATGTAGATGTTGGGGTGGTTGATTGCGTTCATGCGGATGCGGTCGCCCAACAAGGCTCCGCCCGAGCGGCGCCGTGACGGATCGACCGCAAGCACGGCGATCTGCAACTCATCCTCGTAGTCGAGTCGGAATCGCCGGATCAATTCGTCTGCAAGACTGGACTTCCCTGAGCCGCCCGTGCCCGTGATGCCGAGAACCGGGATCGCCTCCCCGGCCGCGGCAGAAACGATGGCCCTGACCTGGGCCGGGCACACGCCGTTCTCCAAGGCCGTGATGATGCGGGCAAGGGCGCGCCGGTCGCCCGCGGCGAGTGCCATGGGATGGTCAGGCACGTGGCGCGCGACATCAAAATCAGAGCGGGAGATGACGTCGTTGATCATTCCCTGAAGGCCCATGGCCTGGCCGTCTTCCGGCGAATAGAGACGGGTGACGCCATAGTCGTGCAGTTCAGCCATCTCCTTCGGCGCGATGACCCCGCCGCCGCCGCCGAAGACCTTGATCTCGTCGGCCCCAGCCTCGCGCAACAGGTCGAGCATATATTTGAAGAACTCGATATGCCCGCCCTGGTAGGACGTTACGGCGATGCCGTTCACGTCCTCCTGGATGGCCGCGGTAACGATCTCATCGACCGATCGGTTGTGGCCGAGATGGATCACTTCGACGCCGGTCGCCTGCAGCAGGCGGCGCATGAGGTTAATCGCCGCGTCGTGGCCATCGAAAAGGCTCGTGGCTGTTATGAAGCGGACCTTGTGCTGTGGACGATAGAGTGTCGGCACATGCTCGGCAGCAACGAGGGGAGTTGTAATATTCACGCCGCCTCTCCAACGTAACTCGTTTCTTGAAAGCGGATTCCACGTTTGATGATGCCGGCCACTTTGCGGCGATACGGAAGAGAATGCGTTGATTTGGATCAAAAATGGCGGCCGTCTGCCGACCCTTAAAGGACTGCCCTGACTAGGAATCTGGCGCCATCGCCGCGGCGCCGTTGAACCTGCCGCGGCGCTGCGATCTGGCGCGCTACACCTTGGCCGAGGCGGGGAGCGCGCCTGAGATTCATTGCCCGCGGAGTCTCAGCACCCGGTCCACCGTCGCGCCGGCCTCGCCGAGGTAATTCGCCGGATCGCAGAGCCGCGTGAGCGCGGCGCGGTCGAGGTGCTTGGTGATTTCCTCGTTGTCGGCGAGCAGATCGACGAGCGGCCGGCCGGTGGCGAT
>JBEKNW010000305.1:0-3120 GCA_049522435.1 Xanthobacteraceae bacterium | reverse complement strand
CTTTCGGGTGATCTTGGTCCACATCCTGTGACTCCGTCTTGATTCGCAACTCGACAGAATCACAAGTGACTGAGATCACTCCACTTATTTTCGGGTCAGCCTCTTAGACTGGGTATTGGGATCCTGCCCGATTAAATGTGTATGAGATCACGCCCCTTATTATGAGGGCTACTTTTACTCTCGCTCAACAGCATTGATAATCACGGTGCGTTGCCCCGCGAGTTGCGATAGTCACGGAACCAGTCCACGAAGAGCCGTATGCCGTCGCCGATCGGCGTCGCCGGTCGAAAGCCGACCGCGCGTTCAAGCTCGGTCGTATCGGCGCAGGTTTCCAGTGCGTCGCCGGGCTGCGTCGGCAACAACTCGCGGATGGCGGTGCGACCGACCGCCTGTTCGATGAGAGCGACAACCGCGGTCAACTCCTCAGGACGACTATTGCCGACATTATAGACACGCCATGGCGCGTTGCTCGACGCCGGGTCAGGCACATCGCCGGACCAGGCAGGATCGGGAGCCGCCGGCTGCATGACCAAACGCACGACCGCCTCGGTCGCGTCATCGACATAGGTGAAATCCCGCCGCATGTGGCCATTGTTGAACAGACGGATCGGCCGCCCTTGCATGATCGCTTCGGTGAACAGCCACATCGCCATATCCGGTCGCCCCCACGGACCGTAGACCGTGAAGAAGCGCAATCCGGTCGCTGGCAGCGCGAACAGATGCGCGTAGGCATGCGCCATCAATTCGTTCGCCTTTTTGGTGGCGCCATAAAGGCTCAGCGGGTGGTCCACATTGTCCGAGGTGCGGAAGGGAACACGCGTATTGCCGCCATAGACGGACGACGACGACGCATAGACGAGATGCCGGCAGCCATAGTGCCGACAACCTTCGAGCACGTTGAGGAAGCCCGCGACATTGGCATCCACGTAGGCGTGAGGATCTACAAGCGAGTGCCGCACGCCCGCTTGCGCTGCGAGATGCACCACCCGGGGAAAGCGATGGGCCGCGAACAGCTCCCCGATCGCCTTGCGGTCGGCGACGTCGACTTTCTCGAACTGGAAATTGGCGAAGGTTCGAAGCTGTTTGAGCCGAGCCTCTTTCAATGCCGGATCGTAATAGTCATTGAGGTTGTCGACGCCGAGCACATTGTGGCCACCCGCCAGGAGCTGCCGCGCAACATGCATGCCGATGAAACCGGCCGCGCCGGTGACGAGAACGGTGTCCATGCATCGCCCTTCGTGGCCTTAATCCTGCGCCGGCGCGCCCGCCCCGGCTGCGCCCGCGACCAGCCTTTATCATATTTGTCGGAGCGGCCGCGGAGTTGTGGACGACGTTCGGCCCATTCGTAGTGGTGACCCGGCTCGACGATCTCACCTTGACTCCCGGAGAGAGGAGGGCGGCCTCGAACAGCCAGTCGCGCAACTTCTCCGCCTCGGTAGCGAGCGCGTCGGATAATACCCCACGAGGATGATTCATCGCCCCGCAAACGCCCTTTGGCAGCGTCCACCCACTGCGCCTCGATGATCAGCATTCCACCGAATGGAAAAAACTGATCGGAACCTCGACCGCATCCGCAAGAGTCGGCGATATTTTCACGATAAAGAGTTCGCCGGCCGATGCCAATGCATCGGCGCGCTCGTTCCGGCCATGACCGGTAGTGACGAGCACGCCGCCGCGAAGCCCGGCCGCCCGGCCGGCCACCAGGTCGCTCACCCGGTCGCCGATGATCCAGGAATTGGCAACGTCAAGCCGCATTTGCTCGGCGGCTGCCCGGATCATGCCCGGATTGGGCTTGCGCCAAGGATGGTCGGGGATGCGATGCGGGCCACGAGCGTCGGCGTGATAGGCGCAGGCGAGAACGGCGTCGACGTGGGCGCCGTCCTCGGCGAGCGCAGCGGAGAGCCCCGCCTGCACGGCATGAAAGGCGCTCCAGTCGTAGTACCCGCGGCCGACGCCCGATTGATTGCTCACGAGCACGACCGGAATGCCCAATCGATTGCAGTGGCCGATCGCGGCGGCAGCACCAGGCAACAGGCGCACGTCCTCGGCGCGTTTGAGATAATCAACGTCCTCCACGATGACCCCGTCGCGATCGAGGAAGATGGCGGAGCGCCCCGCATAATCCTGGCTGACGATCTCACACCAAAGGCCGATTCCGTCGACGAACATCATCACGTTCCGAGCGATTTTTACAGGTGGGCACGGCGCGATTTCAACCGCGACGATACCTCTTGTTACGCCTAAACGTCTAAATGAGGAAGTCGCTCGGGTGATGCTGGGCTACAGCGACATGCGTCAACGCGATCGTGTCGTTGGCGGCGTCGGCGATCACCGCATAACCATGGCCGTCATCATGTGCAGTGGCCCATTCGGCTAAGTCGTGCGCGAAGGTTGTTTGGTCAAGCTGGATCGCGTTCGTCCCTGGTGCATGAATATTAATGGTTTCGTTGCCGAAGTTCGGCTTGAACATGAAGGTGTCGTTGCCGCCATTGCCGATGAAAGTCGCGTTGGGCCCGGAAGCTACGATAGTGCTGTTACCGATCGTTCCTCCGATTTGCACCTCGCTCGCGGGTGTGTTCTGGCTGGAGGACGTCGGCGGCAACACGCTCGAAGCGGGTGCCGGTGGATCGTAGACAATAGTGCCACCGCTGCCATCGCTCGCGAACGAAAAATTTGCCAAAGCGCAAGAACCATTGAAGTCCAATTTGGCGGTGTCGGTACCATCAGTCACTGTCAGAACGCCATTAGCAAAGCTGTCATGAATGGAGTTGTAGTTGATGTCCGTGAGATCGATTTGATCTGAGCTGGAAAGGGTGCCGCTTCCTGTGAAATTAAATATCTGCCCGCTGAATGTCGACGAGTGGTCAAGGATCAACTCCCCTGTCGAGCCGTCGAATGTTACCGATTCGGAGTCGGCGGCACTGAGTTCGAGTGTCGCGCCAGTTCCAATCGTTGCCGATCCCGACGTGCCGGTTATGGGGTCGTCGATCTTCAGGTAGGCGCCGGTCGCCGCCTCCAGCGTGCCGGCATTGGTGATGGTGGTCCCGGTGTCGAGGATGAGTGTCCCGCCGCTCGCCTCGATCGTCCCGCTCGCTTTGTCCAGCGCCAGATGGCCGCTGC
>JBEKNW010000304.1:0-3142 GCA_049522435.1 Xanthobacteraceae bacterium | reverse complement strand
CGCTGCTTTCAGTACCGTCTTCTACGACGGCCGTGTGCTTGATGTCCCCGCCCCGATCCTGATCGCTGGAGCCGCCTGCCTGGGCGCACATCTCCTGCTCGACCGGACTGTGCTTGGCCGCAGTCTCTATCTTATCGGCGGCAATCCTCGCGCCGCGGCGGTCGCCGGCATCCCAGTAAGACGTCGCCTCATATTTGCCTATGTGTTCGCCTCGACACTGTCAGCGCTCGGTTCGCTGTTGCTCACCGCACGAACCGGATCGGGCGAACCCGCGCTTGGCGGCAATCTTCTCCTTCAGAGCATAGCCGCAGCTGTAATTGGCGGCGTCAGTCTCCGTGGCGGCGTTGGAACAGTACGTCACGCCATTCTTGGCGCTCTATTCATCACAATTTTGTCGAACGGTATGAACCTTAGTCGCGTTGGCGGCTACGTGCAGGAAATTGTTCTCGGTGTCTGCGTCGTCATCGCGGTGTTCCTTGACGTGTTGCTTTCCCGCCAGCGCTGAGCTTGAGCGCGCATCTCATGATTAATACCAAATCCCTGAAGGCGTGACTCGTTGAGGATTCACAAATCGGCGTGGGTCTGATTCAAGGTGGCGAACCAAGGAGGTTCGCCATGTCGGTTCCGATAACATTGCGGCGGGATTTTAGTGCGTCTCAGCTTCGCGGCTTAGCGAAGAAGAGCAAAGATGGCCCGCAGGCCCGTCGACTTCTGACCCTTGCAGCGATCTACGACGGTGCGACTCGTACCGAGGCTGCGAAGATCGGCGGCGTTGGCCTCCAGATTATCCGGGACTGGGTGTCCCTACCGGAAACCTCATCCGGCTAGCGAGCAGCCGCGAATCGGGTGATGTTCGTTCCCGATGATAGATTTTCTCAGGTTGCTGGCATGCGCGCTGACGGGGCTGTTCCGGTCGAGAGCACGGCTTGAGGCGGAAATCCTGGTTCTTCGACACCAGCTCAATGTGCTCAGGCGCAAAGCGCCGAGGCGAGTGGTCTTCAATAGCCTTGACCGCTTGGTGTTTGCGGGACTGTATCGTTTGGCTCCTGGCGTGCTGGACGCTTTGAAAATCGTCAAACCGGAAACGGTGATCCGTTGGCACCGCGCCGGCTTCTGGAGCTATTGGCGCCGGAAATCGAGAGCACGCGGTGGCCGACCGAAGACGCCGCTGAAGATTTTGTCAGCTCATTCGAGACATGAGTATTGTAAACCCTCTTTGGGGTGCACCGCGGATCCATGGCGAACTCCTCATGCTCGGCATTGATGTCGGGCAAATAACCGTAGCGAAGTATATGGTGAGGCTAAGGCGACCGCCATCACAAGGATGGAAGACCTTTCTTCGCAACCACACTGACGGCATTGCGTCGATGGATTTGTTTGTCGTCCCCACGATCTCGTTCCGGCTGTTATATGGATTTTTGATTCTCCAGCATCGTCGCCGCGTGATCCTGTGGATAGGTGTGACCGCGCATCCGAGTGCCGAATGGATCGCCCGTCAGCTCACCGAGGCATGTGCCTGGGCATAGGCACCGCAATAAATCATTCGCGATCGGGATACGGTTTATGGCGACCTTTTGATCCGGCGTCTTCGTGCGATGGGCATCCGGGATCGGCCGATCGCACCGCGATCACCATGGCAAAATGGACATACGGAGAAGTCATCGGCTCGATCCGACGGGAGTGCCTTGATCATGTCGTGGTGCTCGGCGAGCAACACCTCCGCCAGCTGCTGTGATCGTACCAAAGATATTACAATGACGCGCGCGCACGCACCTATCGCTGAACAAGGATGCACCAGCGTCGCGTGCAGTTCAGGCGATTGGCCGCATCGTGGCCGTCCCGCACCTCGGAGGTCTACACCATCAGTACGTCCGGATTTGATTTCCGGTACGGACAGGGAGGGCCGCCCGGGCGTCCACACCAGCGTCTCCATGTCCAATTCTTTTCGGTAGATGCATTCCCGGCTCGACTTGGAGCTAGTACCCACTTTCATAGAAACGTGATTCGCGCGGGCAGTGAATTCGAGAGTCGGATGAGACACTTGTTCGCATCGTTGCCTGCGCGGATTGGTGATTCCGGGTACTAGGGCCGTCACCGCGGCTGTAAGCGCAGCGGGCGATGACTCGCCAGCCGAGGGAATGGGCCTCTCCGATGGTCTCGATCGACATGAAGTCAATGGAAGTAAGTTGCTGATCCCGGTAACGGCGCATTTCACAGAGTCTCGTTAGCCCCACATTCGACGCATCTTCGCGCGGACATCTACGGGCTTGCGCGTTCGACCATCTCCTTCACTCACAGACTTCGGTGGCGGCCACGACCGGCTCTCGAATTGGTCCAACACCGAATTAGGAATGAAGCGTGTCCGTTGCGCGTAGACGTGGCGGTCGCCGGTGCTGCGCTGGCCGTGCGTGAAGAAGCGCTGGGGAACCATCAAGTGAAGTTGGTCTTTCGCTCGCGTCATGGCGACGTAGAGCAGGCGGCGCTCCTCCTCGATTTCCGGCGTTGAGCCGGTGGCAAGATCGGATGGCAGGCACCCATCAACCGTGTTGAGCAGGAAAACTGAGGTCCACTCCTGTCCCTTGGCCGAGTGGATGGTTGAAAGGATCAGATAATTCTCGTCCAAAAGCGGTACGCCCGCTTCGTCACTCGTTGCATCCGGTGGATCGAGCGTCAGCTCGGTCAGAAAGCGCTCCCGGCTCGGATAGGTCGAAGCAATCTGTGTGAGTTGGACCAAGTCGGCCTCGCGAAGCACTGCGTCCTCGTGAATGCGTTCGAGATGCGGCCGATACCAGCGACAGACGAGATCGAGATCGGCCGGCCAGCCCGCCGCATTCCGGCGCAGCATGCCAATCGTCGCTTCGAATTCCTGCCAGTGCTCGGCGGTCGCCGCTGGAGGTCTGAATCCGTTGAGTGCGTCGATTGGATTGGTGCATTCGGCCATCCGGTCGAGCAGACGAGCCGCCGAACCTGGCCCGATGCCGGGTAAGAGCTGTGCGACGCGGAATCCGGCGACGCGGTCACGGATGTTCTGCGCCCAGCGCAGCACTGCCAGCACGTCCTTGATGTGCGCAGCCTCAAGGAATTTGAGACCGCCGAACTTCACGAACGGAATGTTGCGGCGCGTGAGTTCGACTTCGAGGCT
>JBEKNW010000303.1:0-3223 GCA_049522435.1 Xanthobacteraceae bacterium | reverse complement strand
GCAGCAAGCGCCGCGGTGGAACGCCGACAGGCGAGCGCGCGACGCTTCGCGCGAGCCGCGCCCGTAAGGCGCGGAGGTTTGGACTAAAGCGCCTGCCGGCGTTCCGCTTCCCTTTTGTTTGAGGAGCATAATCGAGCCGAAGGCCGGTCCCACCGCCGCCTTAGGCGTGACGCGATCCTGCTCCGAGGGACGATTTTGCGAACGGCGTTGGCATAACTCGGGCGCGCATGCGTCGCGAGAACGATGGCGTTCATCCTCATCCGCGAAAGCGGGGGAGAGGGACCACCCGAAGGGTGGTGGAGGGGGCGTCTGACTCGCCGCTTCGTTGCCGTCGCAGAACATGCGCAGATGCAAATGCGAACTAACAAAGCTTATGTTTCGTCGAGGCCCGCGCCCCCTCCACCACCCTGCTACGCAGGGCGGTCCCCCCTCCCCCGCTTTCGCGGGGCAGGATGAACTTGGCCCCCTTCCCTACCCTCCCCCGCAAGCGGCGGGAGGGTCATGAAAGAGGCGCGCGCGAGAGGAGAGGTCGATGATCTTGGCGCCATCACGGCTGGCGCAGCCGGTCGAGCACGAGGCTCGAGGCGAAGCCGTCCGGAACCTGCCCGGTCGCGACCTGGAAATTGCGGATGGCGATGCGGGTCCGCGGGCCGAGGAGGCCGTCGGGCTCGCCGACATCGAAGCCGCGCCGCGCCAGTCGCTGCTGCAGTTCGTAGCGCTCGGCGATGGTGAGCGCGCGCTCCTCGCGCGGCCAGCTCTGCATCAGCGGACCGCCGCCAGCGAACCGGTCGGCGAGATGCCCGATGGCGAGCGCGTAGGCTTCCGCCGGGTTATATTTCATGATCACGCGGAAATTCTGCAGCATCAGGAAGGCGGGGCCGCGCGCGCCGGCCGGCACAAAGAGATAGGCGCGATCGGACAGGCGCGGGAACGGTTTTTCGCCCGCGCGCCTGATCCCAAGTTCTTCCCATTGGCGCACATTCATCTGCCGCGAACGGTCGGCGAGGAGGTAATCGAAATTCGGCGGCACCACGACCTCATAGCCCCAGCTCTGCCCGCTCGCCCAGCCGTCCATTTTCAGATTGTTCGCCGTGGAGGCCATGACGTCGGCGATCGAGTCGACGACGTCGCGCCGCCCGTCGCCGTCGAAATCGACCGCATAGCGCTGAAACGACGTCGGCATGAACTGCGTCGGGCCGAAGGCGCCGGCCCAGGAGCCGATCAGGCGGTCGGGCGCGACGTCGCCGCGCTGCAGGATTTCGAGCGTAGCCAGAAACTCCTCGCGGAAATAGTCGCGGCGGCGACCGACGCAGGCCAAGGTCGCCGTCGAGCGGATGACAGAGCGGTCGCCGCCCATTGTGCCGTAGTTCGATTCGACGCCCCAGATCGCCGCGATGATGTGACGGTCGACGCCATAGGCGCGCTCGACCGCAGCGAAGACCGGCGCATATTGCGCCAAAAGCTCGCGTCCGCGCGCCACACGCTCGTCGCTCACCAGCGCGTCGAGATAGTCCCAGGTCGATTTGGTGAATTCCGGCTGGGCATCGAGGAGGTCCATGATGCCCAAGTCCGGCGTAAGGCCCGCGCTATAGCGCTCGAAATTCGATCGCGTAATGCCGCGCCGCGCCGCCTCGGGCCACAATCCCGCGATGCACTCGCCGAACGCGGCGGCAGCGGCGCGGATCGCATCCGCCGTCATCAGCGGATGACCCGACGCACCCGCTTGCCCGCTCCAATCGCGCGTTGCCCCTGCCGGCGGTGGGACCGCGGAGGTCGGCGGCGGTTGAAACAACCGTGTCAGCCGGTTATCGGATTTTTCTTGCGCCGGCGCGGCATCGGCCAGGGTGACGCAGATGAGGGATGCCGCGGCGAGGCGAAGGATCGGCGCGGGAATTGCCATGGCGGATGGTCTCGATTGCGCTGGAACCGCAGGAACTTCAAATCCACCGCACAAGCGCGATCTGTGGCGGCACGAAAGGGCACCTGCTATGTTACCGAAGCCTTAACGTTGGGCCCCTCACGGCGACCGAGAAGCGCCTGCGAATGCCATTCTTCGCATGCGTTCATACACCGGCAACGCGGTGCGGGTAATTGGACAGAGTGACCTTCGATTGTGCTCGAATCCATCCTTCATTCCCACTTCGACAAAGGTTTAGGCAAGAACGGGTCCAGCATGCTTCTCTCCTCCCCCTCCTCGCCCAATGGCAACGCATGAAGCTCGTCCGCAAAGCCGTCTTTCCCGTGGCCGGGCTTGGCACCCGGTTCCTGCCGGCGACCAAGGCCATGCCGAAGGAGATGCTGCCGGTGGTCGACCGGCCGCTGATCCAGCACGTCGTGGATGAGGCGCGCGAGGCCGGCATCGAACATTTCATCTTCGTCACCGGGCGCAACAAGGGCGTCATCGAAGACCATTTTGACCGCCAGTTCGAGCTGGAAATGGCGCTCTTGCAGCGCCAGAAGCAGCAAGCGCTCGATGTCCTGCGACGAGACCTGCCGGACCCGGGCTCGACGAGTTTTACGCGCCAGCAGGAGCCGCTCGGGCTCGGCCATGCCGTGTGGTGCGCCCGCGAACTCATCGGCCGCGAGCCGTTCGCGTTGCTGCTGCCCGATGTCCTCGTCCAGCACCAGCGCGGCTGTCTCGCGCAGATGATCGATGCCGCGCGCGAAGTCGGGGAGCGGGCGAATATTGTTGCCGTCGAGGAGGTGCCGCCCGAGCGCGTGGACCAATATGGCGTGGTCGGCGTCGGCGCGCACAAGGGCAAGATGTTCACGATCACCAGCATGGTGGAGAAGCCGTCGCGCGAGCGGGCGCCGTCCAACCTCATCCTCACCGGCCGCTACATCCTGCAGCCCGAGATCCTCGATCTTTTGGCAACTCAGGACCGCGGCACGGGCGGCGAGATTCAGCTCACCGACGCCATGATCGAGCTGGCGCGGACGCAGCCGTTCTACGGCTTGAAGTTCGACGGCCGCAGCTTCGACTGCGGCTCGAAGATTGGCTTTCTCGCCGCCAACGTGTCCTACGCGCTCGCGCGTGCCGACATTGCGCCGGGCTTTCGCGCCGAGCTCAAAAAACTCCTCGACGAGATCAATGGCGGCGAAGCCTAGTCGCCCGAGTCACTCAAAATGAGGGGTAGAGCCTCTTGAGCTTGACGCGGGCATGATCTGTCGTGAATTGCCAATCGGCCTTGGCGTGATGCTTGTTTCGATGGTCCTGCCAAGC
>JBEKNW010000302.1:0-3346 GCA_049522435.1 Xanthobacteraceae bacterium | reverse complement strand
GATCGCCACCATCCATCGAAGATTGATCGTCGGCATCGCCAGAACCCTGCCGCGATGCCCATGCTGTGCCCGCAGCTTCAAACCGAACACCCGCTATGCTTTATGACGCAGTAAGATTAGCGAAGCGTAATCCGCCGACCGCTTGGCGCAACGCGGCGGGTTACGCCTTCGGCCAACCCGCCCTACAAATCAAAACACCTCACACCCCGGCAGCCCGCAGGAGATCAGCCGGTCGGACGGGAAATTGGTGATGATCTGGCAGCCGTCCTTGGTGACCACGACTTCCTCTTCGATGCGCGCGGCGCCGGAGCCGTCTTCGGCGCCCTTCCAGGTTTCCAGCGCGAACACCATTCCTTCCTTGAGCGGCGTGTTCTGCCCGGTGTAGCGCTTACTGATGATCGGCCGCTCCCACAGCGACAGGCCGACGCCGTGGCCGTATTGCAGGAGGAATGCTTCGGCCTCGTCGCGGTAGCCGAAGTCCTGCGCGTCGGGCCACACCTGCGCCACCTGGTCGGGGGTGATGCCGGGGCGGATCAGGTCGATCGAGGCGGAAATCCATTTCGACGCGGTCTCGTAGGCGTCGATCTGGTATTTGTTCGGCTCGCCGCAAATAAAAGTGCGGTAGTAGCAGGTGCGATAGCCGTTGAACGAATGCATGATGTCGAGGAACACCATGTCGCCCGGCTGAATCATGCGGTCGGAGAAGGTGTGCGAATGCGGCCGGCCGCGCTGGCCCGACACCGAGTTGACGCACTCGACCCGCTCCGAGCCCATGCGGAACAGCCGGTCGTTGGCGATGGCGACCAGCTCGTTCTCCCGCGTGCCGGGACGGATGGCGCGGGCGATGTCGACATAGGTGGCGTCGACCATGGCGCAGGCCATTTTCAAAAGCTCGATCTCGTCGGCGGTTTTCACCTCGCGGGCATCGAGCATCGCCTGCTGGCCGTCGACCACCTCGATGCCCTCCTTCTCCAGCGCCCGCAGCATCGGCAATTCCATGAGATCGATGCCGATCGGCTCCTTGTCGATACCGAGCTTGACCAGCGCCTTCTTGATCTGCCTGGCAAAGTCGCCCTGGACGTTGAGCTGCAGCGGCAAGCCGCCCTGCATGGTCGAAATCGGGGCGGCAACGTTGTCGGCGATCCACGGCGAGGAGATGCGTTTGGCCGGCGGCGCCGGGTCCCACAACATCGGCGGGCCTTGCACCGGACACAGCGCATAGCGCATGAACTTGTCCCGCGCCCATTCGCCGATATGGGTGGCGGTGATGTAGCGGATGTTGTCGAAGGTAAACGCGAGCACGCCGCCGAGCCCGGCGTGCCGGATCGCTTCCTGCGCCCGCGCCAGGCGCTGCTTGTGCAGGCGATCGTAGTCGATCCCCCTCTCCCAGTCCTTGGCCATCGTGCCCCAGGACGCGGTCGCTTGCGGGCGGTTGTATTTCATCGGTCAATCCTCACGATTTCGCGGCCAATGGCCACTTGGGTGGGCTTCGGTTCGGGCACCAGTATAGACAATTACCGCAACGCGTTGGTGGGGCGCAAACGGGGATTTTCCAGGCGTCGCGAAAGCTGCTAGGGCTGGCGCGAAGCGAACTCATTTGAGCGGGGGACGGAACATGACGATTGCTGTAGTCGGCGCCACCGGCAATACCGGGCGGGCGGTAGTGAAGGAGCTCAAAGGGCTGGGCCAGGATCCCATCGCGCTTGTTCGCAATCCGGACAAGGCGCGCGAGGTTCTCGGCGCCGACACAAAAACCGCGGTCGCCGATCTCGGCGACAAGGCGGCGCTGGAAAAGGCGCTACGCGGCGTCGACTCCCTGTTTCTGACGACGGCCGTCAATCCGAATCTCGCCGAGCAGAACACCAACGCCATCGACGCGGCGCTGCAGGCCGGCGTCAAATATCTAGTGCGGCTGTCCGCGGGCACCGCGGTGGTCGGCCCGGATTCGCTCGCGCTGGCGGGCCGCACGCACTATGCGATCGACCAGCGCCTGCGCGGTCTCAAGATCGGCTGGGTGATTTTGCGGCCCGGGCTGTTCATGCAGAATGTCCTCGGGCAGGCCGCGGCGATCAAGAACGACTCGAAGATCGTGATGCCCTACGCCAGCGACTTCCGGCTGGCGCTGATCGATGTCCGCGACACCGGCGCGGTGGCCGCGCGCATCCTCGTCGATCCCGCGCCGCACGCCGGCAAGGAATACGAATTCACCGGCGCCATGACTTCGTTCGGCGAAGTTGCCGGCGTGTTCTCGGAGGTGCTGGGCCGCAAGATCGCCTATGTCGGCGTCACGCCGGAGCAGGCGGCCGAAGCGATGAAGGCGCGCGGCATGCCGGACTGGCTGGTGGCGCATGCGCTCGCGGTTGGACGCATCGGCAATGCCGGCGGCTTCTCGAAAGTCGACATGAAGGCGATCCAAGAGATCGTCAAACGCGCGCCGCTCACCACCAGGCAGTTCGTCGAGGACTACAAGGCGCTGTTTGCTTAGCGCGAAATTTTCCTCCCCCGCAAAGCGGGGGCGGATGAAGAGCTTTACTCCAGCCCGCTGGCGCGCGCCTGGTCGCGGGCCATCACCGCCCAGTCGTGTTCGCCTTCGCCGTGGGCGACGGCGCCGACGAGCCGGTCGCGCCAGACATTGCCGCTCGGCAGCGGGACACCCACCGCCTCGCCGGCGGCGAGCGCGAAGTTGGCGTCCTTGAGGCCCAAAATGGCGCGCTGGCCGGCCGGCAGGTAGCGTTCCTCGGTGATAATCTTGCCATAGACCTTGTAAGCCGAGCAGGCGAACAGGCCGTCGGTCAGCACGTCGTAGAATACGTCAGGCACGACACCATACTTGCGCACCAGCGCAAAGCCTTCGCCCATGGCTTCAATGGCGCAGCCGAGCACGAAGTTGGCGGCAATCTTGATTGCCGACGCGGCTTCCGGATCGGACCCCGCCTCGAAACTGCGCCGGACAATTGCCGCGAACAAAGGCGCGCAACGGGAAAGAACGTCCGGCGGCCCCGCGATCACCATGCCGGCCTGCCCGGACGCCACCAGTTCGGGCCGGCCGAGCATGGGGGCGGTGATGAGGATCTGGCCGTGCGCGGAATGTTCGGCCTTGAGCCTGCGAATGATGCCGATGCCATGCGTGCCGGAGCAAATATGCACGCCGCCCGGCGGCAGCGATTCCAGCAATCCGCCTTGCTGCCCGGCAACATCATCGAGCGCAGCGTCGTCGGGGAGCATGGTGAAGACCGCTTCGCCGTAGCGTGCCGCCTGAGCGAGCGAGCCCATCGCCTTGGCTCCGGCCTCGACCAGCGCCCCGATCTGGTCGGGCACGCGATCGTAGACGGCAACATCGTGACCG
>JBEKNW010000301.1:0-3380 GCA_049522435.1 Xanthobacteraceae bacterium | reverse complement strand
GTCGAGGTCTTTGAAGATTTTCCGTCGCGTTACGACGTTGCCGCATCCCGCCAGCACCGATGGGCACGCGGCGACTGGCAGTTGCTTCCTTGGGTCGTTGGCAGGGGGCCAGTGACCGATGGCGGCCCTGGACGGGCAGACATTCCGCTCCTTGGCCGTTGGAAACTTGCAGATAACCTTCGCCGCACGCTGTCAGCCCCGGCAAGTTTCTTCGCCCTCCTGACCGGATGGGTCCTGCTGCCGCCAGTGGCAGCTTTGCTCTGGTGCGGCTTCGTTCTGTTTCCTTTGCTATTGACTGCGTTTCTGCCTCTCGTCGGTCGCGTGATTCCGCGTCGCTCCGGGGTCTCGACCGGCAGCCACTTCCGCGCATTTCGTCTGGATCTCAGAATCGCCTTGTTGCAATTCGGCATTCAGGTGGCGCTGCTCGCACATCAGGCCTGGCTGATGGTCGACGCAATCGTCCGGACGTTGTCCCGACTATATCGACGTCGACATATGCTGGAATGGGTGACCGCCGCGGCGGCGGGTTCTGGTCGAGAACTCGACCTTGTCGGCTTCTATCGGTTGATGGCCGGCGCTGTCGCGTTGGCCACATGCGGGGCCTTGATCGTTGATTACGCCGATCACGGGTCTTGGATGACCGCCACTCCGTTGATCGCAGCTTGGATGCTGTCACCGGCAATCGCATGGTGGATGAGCCGGGCGCCGCGTCCCGACCAGAGCTCGCTGTTGGACGCGGAGTCCGAAAGCCTGCGCCTCACTGCACGCCGTACCTGGTATTTCTTTGAGACATTCGTCACGGCGGAGGATCATATGCTTCCTCCGGACAATTTTCAGGAGGATCCTCGGCCGGTCCTGGCGCACCGGACCTCCCCGACAAATCTAGGCCTCTATATTCTCTCGGTCCTTGCGGCGCGAGATTTCGGCTGGCTCGGCATCACCTCGGCCGTCGACCGATTGGAAGAAACGCTTCGGACGATGGATCAGCTAGAGCGGTTCCGCGGTCATTTCTTCAATTGGTATGACACCCATGATCTTCATCCGCTTGAGCCAAAATACGTATCGTCGGTCGACAGCGGGAATCTTGCCGGGCACCTGATTGTGCTTCGGAGCGCTTGCCGGGAGATGATTGCTGCGCCTGTGATTAGTCCGCATGCGCTTACCGGGATCGCGGACTCAGTGAACCTCGCGCTAGGCTGCCTGGTCACGCTGAGCAGCGATCGCCGAATATCGGAGGCTGCTCGCAAACGGCTTCAAATCAGGCTCGAGTCACTCGCAGCATCATTGAAATCGCCTTCTGAAACGCCGGCGGATTTGGTCGACCGATTGTCGAACATGAAACGACAGTGCGAGACGCTTCCTGAGCTCGCGCGAGCGATTTTCGAGGAAGGGTATAATGAGGTTGCCGGCATAGCGGATGTGGTGATTTGGATAGAGGCCATTGCTGCTTCTGTCCAGGATCATCGGCGTGATGTCGACGGTTTGCTCCCTTGGGTTCATCTCGCCGCTGGTGAGGCTTCATCCGGCGAGCTGACTTTAGGCGGTCTGCCGGATCACTGTCAGACAATGATCGAGACGCTGGCTCAGCAAAGAGCCGAACTCACATCAACCGGTACTGATGATGACGTTGCCAAAATTGATCGCCTTATCGCGGCGTCGGAGCAATCGGCGGCAGCTGCCAAAGCTCTCATCCGGCGAATTGAAAGCCTTGACGAGAGCGCAAGGAAAATGTTTGACGAAATGCAATTCGGATTCCTGTTGGATCCGGCAAGGCAGCTGCTCTCCATCGGCTATCAATCCGCCGAGGGTGCGCTGGATCCGAGCTGTTACGATCTGCTGGCATCCGAAGCGCGCCTGGCGAGCTTCATCGCTATCGCCAAAGGCGACATTGCACCGAAACATTGGTTCAAATTGGGCCGTGCGGTGACCCCGATCGACCGCGGCTCGGCTCTCATCTCATGGTCGGGATCAATGTTCGAGTATCTGATGCCCGAGTTGGTGATGCGCGAGCCCGAAGGAAGCCTGTTGCATCAAACGGCCCGGTTGATCGTAAGCAGGCAGATTGAGTACGGCGTTCAGCTTGGAGTCCCGTGGGGAATTTCCGAGTCCGCGTATAACTTCCGCAATCTCGAACTCACTTATCAATATTCCAATTTTGGTGTCCCCGGACTTGGGTTCAAGCGAGGACTTAGCGATAGCATCGTCGTGGCACCCTATGCGACGGCGCTTGCATCCATGATCGAACCAGTCGCCGCGGTTCGGAATTTCGCCCGTCTGGCCGACATGGGCGGGTGTGGCCGGTACGGCTGGTATGAGGCCCTGGATTACACACCTGGGCGCCTCCCAGAGGGCAAAGATGTCGCCATCGTGCGCGCCTATATGGCGCACCATCAAGGGATGAGCTTGGTCGCTATTGCGAACACCCTTCAAGGCGGAATGATGCGTACGCGTTTTCATGCCAATCCGATTGTCCAGGCGACGGAACTCTTGCTGCAGGAAAGGCCTCCGCGCGATGTCTCAGTCAAATGGGTGCGCGCCGAAGAAGTGAGTCAGACGACGCAGGTGCGCGAACTCGTGCCACCCATGTTGCGCCGGTTCCGCTCGCCGCACGATCGCATCCCGCGGACGCACCTTCTGTCGAATGGCCGCTACGCCGTTATGATCACCGCCGCCGGATCGGGTTTCAGCCGCTGGAAGAACCTCGCCGTGTCGCGTTGGCGCGAAGATGTCACCTGCGACCCTTGGGGGTCGTACATCTATTTGCGAGACGTCGAAAACGGATATGTGTGGTCCGCAGGTTATCAGCCTAGCGGCGCCAGGCCGGACAGTTATGAAGTAGCGTTTTCGGAGGATCGCTGTGAAATTGCGAGACGCGATGGAGCCCTGACGACAACGCTCGATGTCGTCGTATCGGCGGAGGAGGACGGGGACGTCAGGCGTGTGTCGATCTCAAATCTTGGGGCGCGCCCGCGCGAGATCGAGTTGACCTCCTATTCTGAGGTCGTGTTGGCGCCCCCGAGCGATGATGCGGCGCATCCGGCATTTTCAAAGCTTTTTGTACAAACCGAATTCGTTCCTGAGCTCGGTGCGCTTCTGGCGACCCGCCGAAGGCAGGCACCGGAGGAACCAGAGGTATGGGCCGCCCATCTGGCCGTATTGGAAGGTGAGGCCACCGACGAACTGCAATACGAGACCGACCGGGCACGCTTTCTTGGACGTGGGAACGGCGTGCGCTCGCCGATATCTATCAGCAGCGGTCGGCCTCTCTCGAACACCGTCGGGACGGTTCTCGATCCGATCTTCAGCATCCGCCGGCGCGTCCGCATCCCGCCCGGCGCGACCGTTCGCCTCTCTTTTTGGACACTGCTCGCTCGTTCGCG
>JBEKNW010000300.1:0-3381 GCA_049522435.1 Xanthobacteraceae bacterium | reverse complement strand
TCGCCTTTCGCTCGCTCCGCTCCCGAGATTCATCTCAGCCCTCCATGCTAAGCTTGAATCTCGCCAAATAATTGATTCTCAACGCCTATGATCCGCGACTTTCTGACTCAGTAAGATTAGCCGAAGGCGTAATCCGCCGCATCGGCTTGATCGAATCATCTCGCCCACGCCCCAGTGGGGGCATGGCATTCACAACGCGTCGTAAACGCTGTCTTCCGGGTTGTCCCAGATTGCGGCGAACGCGAATTTGCTTGTCTCTGCGGCAGCGCGACTCAGCGACCGCTCCTGCTCCCGGGTGGCGATGAACTCGACAAAATCCTCGATCTCGGCAATTCGCTCGGCCGGCAGCGCTTCAATCTTCTCCAGCAGAGCTTTAGCGTTCGGCATGACGGGTTCCTCGGTCGTATCTTTCGAACCTATATGCATCACTCGCCGCCCCAAATAACATGTGTCGATCGCCACTCACACAAAACACGCGATCTCGGCGAAATTCTCCGCCACCGGATAACCCGTCACCTCGACGCCCGCGGCGTCGAGCCAGGCGTGGGCGTCGAGGGGCTTTTCCGTTCCCTTGGCGGCGCCGAAATGCATGACGCTTTTGACGCCGCGGCGCTTGAGCATCACGCGGGCGGCCATGGCCTGCGGCAGACACACCGCCCTGAACGGCATGTAACGCGCGGCGCGCGTCACCGCCCAGCCGATCGCTTCGGCGAGCTGCACCTGATCCGGCGCGGTCGCGGTTCCCGCCTGCGTGGCGCGGGCGTCGGCTGGCGGCACGAAGGTGCCGAGGCGCCGCGCCAGCCGCGGAAATGGAATGAAGATCAGAGCGAGCCGCGCCGCGAAGAGATACGCCACCGCCTCGGCCAACAGCGCACGTCGGCGGTTATCGACCTGGCCGAACCTACGCAGCAGGCGGCGGATCAAGCGCAATCGCGCCATGCTTCACCAGCTCGTTGAGGAATGTTTCGACCTCGGCGCGGCAGACCTCGGGCGCGACCTCGAACTCGCTCTCCAACTGCGCGCAGACGGCGTCGACCTCCTGCGGCGTCTCGATCAACTCCCAGATGCGGGCGCCGACTTCGCTAAGCCCGATATAGTTGCCTTTCTCGGCGCTCATCATCACCAGTTCGTCGCCGACCTTCGCCGCCAGCCAGTCGCCTTGCTTGCGAACCATCATGATTGCTCCCTGCTATATCAACGGAACCTGCGAGCGATTTATCTCATCGGCGTCATCCTGAGGTGCGCGCCAAAGGCGCGCCTCGAAGGATGCTGCTGGGGCGCCGGGGCTGTCGCCCTTCGAGGCCCCCACCCTACCCTCCCCCGCATGCGGGGGAGGGTAGGGTGGGGGTACCTCAGGGTGACGGACCATAGGTTCGCATTTTGGCATCGCGCTTGCCAGTTCATAGCCCAGGCGCCGCATCATTTCCGCGTGCGCGGCCTCGATCCGCGCCACCTGCTCCGCGCTGAGCTCGTCGCGCCAGGCGCCCGCCACACCGCGGCGGAAGAATTGTCCCCCCGGCCGGCGCGGAGTCTCGCTGAAGCCCTTTTCCTGCTCTTGCCGCCGCAATTCGGCGAAATCGGTAAACGCCACCGCGCGCCGAATCGCCTCGTCGCGCGCCGGACGGCCGGCGAATTCCAGCGCGCCGCGGAAGGTGCCTAGCGTGTCAGCCAGCATGTCCTCGTAACGGATAAGATGCACCGGAATATCAGTCTGGTCGAGCCAGCTCTCGACATGGCCGCTCCAGCGTGGCAGCTTTTGGCGCAACTGTTTGGCGTCGTACAGGCCATGCCGGTCACTCATGAACGTGATCGCCTCGTCGATGCTGCAGCGATGATGATTGGCTAAGGAAGGCGCGACATCGCGCGGGTCGCGCACGATGACGATGGCGCCCTGGGCGCCGCGGGCGCCGGCGAGCAATGGTTCGCCCTTCGGCGTCCGCGTATAGGCGTCATGCACTTTCGCGAAGCGGACCGGCGGCGCGTCCTGCGGCTTGTCGTATTCGTCGTCGAGCGCTCCTCGTGCCAGTTCCTCATAGACACGCGGCCGCAGGCAGTCGATCTCGTCGTGGGTCAGCAGACCGGAATCGATGAGCGTCAGGTAATCGAACGGACCGCGGGCGCTGGCGATGCCGCCGCGTTCCGGCAGGTCGTTGATGTCCACCGGCTTGCCGTCCTTGGCGGAAAGATTCGCCACCAGCATCCGGAACCAGGTGTTGCCGGACTTCGGATAGGAGGCGAGCCAGATGGTGCGGGTCATGCCGCCCTCTCCATCAGGCGCAGGTCGAGCCAATGCGCCTCCAGCATAGCGATCACCTCCGCCATTTTGGCGAAATCGAGCGCCCGCGTCAGAAAGAAAATCCCGGCGACATTGGCGATCGTCGTCGCCGCATGGAAATAATTGGCTTTCTGGCCCAGGCGCCGCACCAGCAAGGGCTGGTAGGCGTTGCCGCGCAACAGCAGCGCCGCATCGACCACGTTCGGCCTGTCGATCCCCGGTTTGTGCGGCGGCCGCGTCTCGCGCAGCGCATAGACCGCGCCAAGCGCGAGCGGCTCGGTGAAGACTTCGCCCGGCGCGACGTAGAATTTCTCAAGACTTTGGCGCACGCGCTCGCCGCGCTGTTGCGCCAGATCGAGGCGGTCGATCGCCTGCGCCCAGAGTTTCAATTGCCGGCCGTCGGAATGCACGAGCGGCGCGCCTGCCGCGTCGAGCGTGAGCGTGCAAATATCGTCGGTGACCAGCGGATAGCCGCGTTGTGCCAGCGCCGCGGCGAGCGTCGATTTTCCCGCACCCGAGGAGCCGCAGAACAGCACGGCGCGACCGTTTACCCGCACCGCGCTGGCATGCAGGACGATCTGTTCGCGCTGATGCAGCAGAATGCCGAACACGGTGCCCAGGATGAAGATCGGGACATCGGCGGCAGTCGCATCCGATTCCGGCTCGACCACGATTTCGCTGCCGCTATTGAGGAGAAAGCGCGCGATGTCGGGGATGCGCAGCAGGAACTGTTTTCCCGCAATCTGCCAAGTCGGCCCGGCCGCAGCGGCGTGCGGCAGATGTTCCGGCACCGCACCGCGCCGGATCGTCACCTGCGGCGCGGGCTCGGCCGTGCCCGCGATCAGCCCCGGCAGCTCGATCTCGCTCGCAACCGAAAGCCCGGAAACCCGGTAGAATTGCACCTGCTTACCCGTGAGAATGAACGCCCGCGGCAACCAGTATACCTTTGCGCGCAGGGAGCTTAAAAGCAACTTCGGGGCGGGACCACGGCTGGGAACTCAGGTTAACGGGCGATTTTGAGTTGACGGCTGAATCGTGATTCGCTCGACCATGCTGATTCGCGAGGGAGTACGCGATGCTGGCGCTGAGCGAGACGATGCTGGACG
>JBEKNW010000299.1:0-3446 GCA_049522435.1 Xanthobacteraceae bacterium | reverse complement strand
CATGCAGCTCGCCGAACGCCGCCGCCGCTCGCAGCCGTTCACGCGGCCGGAGCTGTCGGTTCTGCTCGCCTACGCCAAGCTCACGCTCTACGAAGACTTGCTCGAATCCGCGGTGCCGGACGATCCCTATCTCGCCCGCGAGCTCGGCCGCTATTTTCCGAAAGAGATCGCCGCACAATTTCCCGATGCGCTCGAGCATCACCGCCTGCGCCGCGAAATCATCGCCACTCAACTCGCCAACTCGATGATCAACCGCGGCGGACCTTCGCTCATCGTGCGCATTGCCGACCAGACCGGGGCCGCGCCCGCCGCCATCGCATCGGCCTTTGCCGCCGTGCGCGACAGCTATGGCATGACCGCGCTCAACACGGCGATCGACGGCCTCGACAATCGGATTCCGGGAAAAGTGCAGCTCGATCTCTATGTGGCGGTGCAGGACCTGCTGCTCGACCGCATCATCTGGTTCCTGCGCAATGCCGATCTGACGAAGGGCCTTGCGGACGTGGTGACGCACTATCGCGACGGCATCGCCGTGGTCGACGCCGCGCTCGACGGTGCGCTGTCGGAGGACGCGTTGAGCGCGCGCGCCGCGCGCCGGCAAGAGCTTACGGAAGCCGGCGTGCCCGATGAGCTTGCCGGCCGCATTGGCAATCTCGCTCCGCTCACCGCGGCGCCCGACATCGTGCTGGTCGCCGACCGCACCGGCAAGGCGCTCGGCGAAGTCGCGGCCACCTATTTCGCCGCCGGCACGTTCTTCCGCCTCGACCGCATCGCCACCGCGGCAAGCAACATCCCGATCGCCGATTATTTCGACCGGCTGGCGCTGGATCGCGCGCGCGATTCGATCGGCGATGCGGAGCGCCGGCTCACCGCCGCCATGGTCGGCAACGGCGTGGCCGGCGCCGGCGCCGTCGAGGCCTGGGTCGCGCCGCGCAAAAGCGAGGTCGAACGCATCCGTATGGCGATTCACGAGATCGCCAATTCCGGCCTCACTTTGTCGAAGCTAGCGGTGGCCGCGAGCCTGCTTGGCGATCTGGTGAAGAATTGACCCTTGCGGCCGCGGCAACCCACCGCCGCAGGCTCGTCATAAAATTGTAGCCTTGCCACAAAAAAGAACCCCAACCTGCCACAAAAAAGAACCCCAAGCAGAGTACGCGCTTGGGGTCCTGGAGTTGTTGCCTCAATTTAGGCTTATTTGGGCCGGGCGGCGGGGTGTCGGGGGGATGGGGGAGCCGCCCGGTTGGCCTACTAACGAGAAAATAAGCACGCGGCCCACGGATGCAATGCGGATCACGCGTTAGTGTTATCCGGTGCGGCAAAACGCCCGTTTTTGAGCGCCGGCGCTGTACTGGACCGCGTTTTCATGGACGGCACTTGCGTTGCCAACGGAGCGGGCCATCGGAACACAATATCGCTTAACAGCAACAGTTTGTATCTGCATCCGTCGTCCAAGGGCGGCTCGGCCACTACCGCTTGCTCGGCTTTACATAAAAGGTGATGGAGTTTCCGCAATGCACCAAACGTCACCGCGTGGTGAATTTGGGCGTCACAATTGCACTGCGATTATACCAATCTGCACGCTTGGCGAGGAAAAACCTTTCACCTGAGGCTGCGGCAGCGCATGCAACGATTTTATTTTCATGCCATGCTCCGCCCGGATCGTGCGTGGGCGGCAGAAATCCTCTAGGCTCGCTTCACGCTGTTCGCGCAGGGTCTCGCCAACCCCCAACGTGAATGGGCGGCGAGGTAGGGGTATGAACGCGGTTCACTCGATACCATTCCTCTACACGATATCTGGATTCGCTGTCGGCCTATTGGTCGGATTGACGGGCGTTGGCGGCGGTTCTTTGATGACTCCGCTCCTTATTTTGTTGTTTGGCATACATCCTGCGACCGCCGTTGGAACAGACCTTCTGTACGCTGCGGTGACAAAGTCTGCCGGGAGCTTGGTCCACGGGCTCAACGGAACGATCGATTGGCGCGTGGTGCGGCGGCTGGCGGCCGGCAGTATCCCCATGACCTTGGTGACGATGTCTGTCTTGAGCGCGCTCGACATCAACAGCGCGTTGGCACGCGAACTCATCAACGCCGTGCTGACGCTGGCTCTGGTCGTGACGGCCGTAACGTTGCTCTTTCGCGACAAGATCGTGGCTCGCTACGCGGCGCGGCTCGGAGTTCTGGCGCCGAAACAAGTCGCGGTCCTCACCGTAACGGTCGGCGGTGTTCTGGGGACGATCGTGTCGATATCATCCGTTGGCGCCGGCGCAATCGGCGTCACCTGTCTCGTTCTGCTCTACCCGACACTCCCGACGGCGCGAATTGTGGGGTCGGATATCGCGCACGCCGTGCCGCTCACGCTTGCTGCGGGCATCGGACATTGGCTCTTGGGTTCGATCGACTTGCAGGTCTTTATTTTCTTGATCTTGGGATCGGTGCCGGGAATTTTACTCGGCAGCTATTCCGCTGCCCGTATACCGGACAAGGCGCTCCGCATCGTGCTGGCGGTGGCGCTGATCGTCGTGGCGACGAAGCTGTCATTCGGCTTGTTTGCCTCATCGTCGAACGTCGTGGCGGTGCAAACAAAGCCCCCCCATTGACGCGACTTCGACCTTCCCCGGCAGGGACAGGTGGCGAGCGATTGCTGACCGAACTCGTTGGCGGGACGTCAATTCAGTAACTCAACCCCGCCCGCGGGCTGCCGTCGGGCATGCCGTAGCGATGCAGATCGCTGCCATGGACGTCGAGCCACACCTTGGCCCGTTCGTGATCCGGGCAAAGGCGGTGGACCAGGCGCCAGAACTTGGCGGAATGATTCATCTCGACGAGGTGCGCCACCTCGTGCGCGGCGAGATAATTGAGCACGAGGCTGGGGGCGAGAATAAGCCGCCAGGAATATGACAGCACGCCGGCCGTCGAGCAGGAACCCCAGCGGCTCGCCTGATCGCGCACGGCGACCCGCCTGATGCTGACGCCGAGTTCGGCCGCAAACCGACGGGTCGCGGTTTCGAGTTCGCGCTTGGCTTCGCGCCACAGGAAATCGCCGATGCGGCGATCAATGTGCGGAGCTTCGCCGGCGACGCAGAGAAGCCGCTCGCCGTCGCTTTCCGTCTCGGTCCAGACGGTGCCGCGCACGCCGCGTCGATGCGCGATCCGGTGCGGCACCCCGCGCAACGGAACCACGATCCCCTGCGCAAACCGCACCGCTTCCGGCAGCCGGCCCAGCCGCGCCGCGATCCAGCCGCCGTGCTTCTGCGCGAACTCGCGCGCCTCTTTCAACGTGCCGCGCGGCGGCATGGTGAGAATCACTTCGCGCGTCGCGGCCGCAATGCGCAACGTATAGCGACGCGCCTGCCGATGCCGCCGCAGCCGCACGAGATAGATCGATCGCTCGAAGACGACCTCGATCGCCTGAGGCTCACTCGGGCGACGATAGAGCAACGCGCGGT
>JBEKNW010000298.1:0-3448 GCA_049522435.1 Xanthobacteraceae bacterium | reverse complement strand
GAAGGGCCTTCATAAATCTGGAAGTACGCATCCAGAATCCAATGGGAGAGGTGTTGCCGTCGAATTCAGTTGGCGAAATTGCATTGCGTGGTCCAACAGTTATGAAGGGCTATCACAAACAAACTCAAGCGACTGCCGACGTTCTATCTGCCGATGGATGGCTGCGCACTGGTGATTTGGGGTCAATGGACGAACATGGCTTTATCATCTTTCACGATCGCTTGAAGGACATGATAAAGACCGGCGGCATTAACGTTTATTCTCAGGAAGTCGAACAGGTACTCGCAAAGCACCCTGCAATTCGGGAGGTCGGCGTAATTGGATTGCCGAGTCAGGAATGGGATGAAGAAGTAACTGCAGTCGTCGTGGTGCACGATGGCGCCGAGATTGTGGCTTCGGAAATCGTTGCCTTCGGTCGTGAACGGCTCAGCGGATTTCAAGTCCCGAAGCGCGTAATTTTCCTTGCTTATGAGGAAATGCCGATCAATTACAGCGGCAAAATTCTCAAAAAGGAATTGCGCAAGATGCTGGTCGAGCAGGTCGCCCGCGAGGAAGGCAAATGAGCGTTCGCTTCGAAACCATCGACCGCGTTGATGTCATCGGAATTCAGTATGCTGTCGACAAATTTTCTGGAGGCGCCATTGCGACGCCGGTCGAAATGTCAACACGACTGCACCGTTTGCATCGCATACCCGAAGACGAATATTCGATAGTCGGGGGCTCACGGATAGCCAGATTGTTGCGCTCTTGGAGAGACATCAATGACTGATGAGAATCGCTCGCCCGCTCGATTCGACCGTGTACTGGAGGGCGAGATCGCTCTCGTAACCGGCGGGGGGCGTGGAAACGGCAAGGCGATCGCGGATGGTCTAGCATGCGCGGGCGCCACTGTAATCGTTACGGATGTCGACGTAGAAAGTGCAGAGGCGACAGCCAATCAGATCGTTACCGCGGGAGGACATGCAAGGGCCTATGGCCTGGACGTGAGTGATTCGGCGGCATGCGCCACTCTCGCTGGACACATAACAGCGGATGTGGGTCATGTTTCTGTGCTCGTGAATAACGCCGGCATCCTGCTCTATGGTCGTGTAGACGCATCAGGCGCACGCGAGCGTTGGGACCGCACACATCGCGTCAATATCGATGGACCCTACAACGTGACTACAGCCTTTCTCGATTCGCTCAAACAACGAAACGGCTGCGTCGTCAATGTGGGGTCAATTCAATCTTTCGTTGGCGGAACTGGCGCTGCGGCATACATCGCGTCGAAAGGAGCCGTGGTTCAGCTAACGAAAGCGCTGGCGGTGGAGCTTGCACGATATGGCATTCGCGTAAATGCAATTGCGCCGGGCATCATAAACACTGCGATGACCGTTTCTGTGCAAGAAGACAAAGAGCGCCTCGATAAGATTCTTGCCCATGTTCCCTTGCGGCGCGTAGGCCGCCCTGATGAGCTCTCTGGGGCAGTGGTATTTCTTGCGTCGCGTTACGCAAGTTATGTAACAGGGGCTGTTATCCCGATCGATGGAGGCTATCTGGCCCTATGAAACTGAAAGACCATGATAATCAGCAGGGCCGCTCAATAGCGATCAACTGGGGTGGGGGCATGCCATGTTTGGCGACCGCGATTGCGGCCCTGAACAACGCGACTGAACGAAGGTGGATCGAGTTATGAAAAACTGCGAAGCAGCCGATCTTGCGCGCGCCTTTTACACTGCGCTTGCCGCGGGTGACGGGGATCAACTCGACGCGTTGCTACATCCGAAATTCAGCGGCCGTACCGCCGAGGGAATGCCATTCGACATCGGCGGTCAGCACGACGGTCCTGCCGCGATGCGCCGCAACGTTTGGGGTGCTATCGCCCGACATTTTGAAGCGCGCGCCGAGCCAGACCGTTTCCTCGATCTCACCGATGGTCGCCTATTGGTAACAGGCCGGTATCGCGGCCATGGCAAGCACAGCGGCACCACGTTGGACGCAGCCTTTGCACACCTGATTACGATCGATGACGGGCGTATTCGAGGCCTTGAGCAATACACCGACACGGCTCGCTGGCGAGAGGCCGCCCGTCCGCTACGAGCCATTCTGCTCGATTTCTCCGATGGCGTCGCCACATTGCGTCTAAATCGGCCTGACCATGGGAACGCGATCAATCCGGACATGGCAGCGGATTTGGCAGAGGCTGCGACCCAGATTTCTGAGAGACCGGATGTCCGCGCCGTTTTGATCATCGGTAGCGGAAAGAATTTTACGGTCGGTGGCGACCTAGCCGTCTTCGCCGAAACCGCGCGCGAGCAACTGCCACACCAACTTCGCCGCATGATCGACAGTTACCACCTTGCGATCGAGCGACTGACGGGAATCGACGCCCCGGTCGTCGCCGCCGTGCGCGGCGGTGCCGGCGGCGGCGGATTGGGTCTCCTCTACGCCGCGGATATTGTAATTGCAGCCGATGACGCTCGGTTTGCGCTCGGCTATGGCGCACTTGGCTTGACAGCGGATGGCGGTAATACGTGGTTTCTGCCGCGCATGGTGGGGATGCGGCTAGCACAGCAACTCTTCCTGCTCAATCGTCGCTTGACCGCTCAGGAAGCCCTCGAATTCGGATTGGTTTCGCGTCTCGCCCCCAACGATGCCGTAGAAGCGGAGGCTGTTGCACTCGCGGCTGCGCTCGCGTCGGGTCCTACGCGCGCTTTTGGCGCCGTGCGCCGCATGCTGCGGCGATCCTTCGAAAGCAGTCTTTCCGATCAACTGGAAGCCGAAAAGGAGTCAATCATCGCAGCCAGCCGCTCCGACGATGCGCACGAAGGCATTGCCGCCTTCATCGCCAAGCGTCGTCCGCAATTTCGCGGCGTATAGTTGCACCCAATGCCGGGCGCTATCGGAAGCGGTCTGCGAGTTGAAGCGGTTATAGAAATTTCACGCCCATCATGGGTTCTTTGCGCCATACCACACGGCACGAACGGCGCGATTGATCGAGATCGAAGATAAGCTCAAAGGCATTTTGTAGAACTGGCGCATAGACCTCAAGCTTTGCCCCCTTCTCCGAAAAATTGCGAACAACGCACGCCACGGGAGCACCATTGCGCCAGATGATTTGTGCTCCTTTGAACGTCTTTAGACGAAGCACTTCCCGACGGTCACGGACCGCCTTTCTGCGATCGTCATCTGATCTTCGACGATCACCCTTGCTGCGATCGTCAATTTCGCCGTGATCGATGGGAGGGAAACTTGTCGATGGGTTCATTGTCAAGTTTTAGCGATGCCGAAGCGCTGTTGCTACAAGCTCAAGTACGGGATATTCGAAGGTGCTGATTGGGGAGTTTAGGACGCTACCCATTGCCTTATTCAAGGTACCAATTTTACCCTGCTCCGCCGCGCAAGGCGGAGGGTCACCGATATCGGGCGGTGCACTAACGTGGCGAGTAACCGGCGCCCTAAGTCGCTG
>JBEKNW010000297.1:0-3484 GCA_049522435.1 Xanthobacteraceae bacterium | reverse complement strand
TCGTCAGCTACCCTTCCCCTGAACCTCCGGGCACGATGATCGTCGATCCGGGAAGCCATTTTCTTTATCTGGTGCAGGGCAACGGCCAAGCCATTCGCTACGGGGTCGGCGTCGGCGCCGAAGGATTTGGCTGGTCGGGCATCGCCACCGTCCACACCAAACAGGAATGGCCGGACTGGTACCCGCCTGCGGACATGCTGCAGCGGAAGCCCGAGCTGCGGCCGCACATGGTCCAACTGCAGAGCGGCCTGGGAATGCCGGGCGGCCCCGATAATCCGATCGGCGCCCGCGCCCTGTATCTGTGGCAGGGCAACAAGGATACTTTGTACCGCATCCACGGCACCAATGACCCGACGACGATCGGGCACAACGTGTCCTCCGGCTGTATCCGCCTGACCAACGATGACGTCGTCGACCTTTATAACCGCACGCCCGTTGGCACCAAGGTTGTGGTACTCGCCACCGCCAACCCTGCCGCCGCGGCGCAATAACAGACTGAACCGACGCAAGCCTTAAGAGGCTCGGGCTCGGGACTTGCCATGGCGCATCATGACGACGTTGGCGCGGGTGGCGATGGAGCCCGCGCGGGCGCGCGTCTTAGAGTCTGTAGGGTGTTCCGTGCCGGCTACACCGCGACCTTGCGGAGAAAGCCGTCGACGCTGCCGCGCAGGCTGTCCGCGGCCTTCTCGACGGCAAGCGAGGCCGCCAAGACCGTGTCCGCCGAGCTGTGCGTATCGGCAATGGCGGCGGAGACGCGCTGCAGGACCGAGACGACCGATTTCGTGCCCGACGCGGCCGCCGCGACATTGCTTGAAATCTCGCTCGTCGCCGCATGCTGCTGTTCGACCGACGTCGCGATGGCCGCGGTGAATTGCCGGATCTCCTGCATGCGGCCGGTAATGCTGCCGATGGCGCCAACCGCGCTTTGCGTCGAGGATTGCACCGCCGCGATCTGGGCGGCGATGTCTTCCGTTGCCTTGGCGGTCTGCACGGCCAGCGCTTTGACTTCGGAGGCGACGACGGCAAAGCCCTTGCCGGCCGCTCCCGCGCGCGCCGCCTCGATCGCGGCATTGAGCGCAAGCAAATTCGTCTGTCCGGCCACGCTTTGAATGAGCTTGACGACATCATCGATCTTTTGCGCGGCTAACGCGAGGCCGGCGATATCTTCGTTGGTCGATTGCGCCTCCATCGCGATGGCGCTCACCACCTCCGTGGCGCGGACAAGCTGGCGGTTGATCTCGGCGATCGATTTGGACAATTCATCCGCCGCGGTAGCGGCCACCTCGACGCTGCCGAACGCTTCGTTGGAGGTGCGCACCGCACCGGCGGTATGCGCGGTGGTCTCATTCGAGGTTGCCGACAGCGCGGTCGCGGTCGATTTCATCGCGGCAATGCTGTCGGCGACGGTCTGCAAAACCCCCTCGACGCTGCCGCGGAACCAGACAATGGCCTCGTCGACGACGGCGCGGCGCGCTTGCTGCTCGCCCAGCAGGGCGCTCTTTCGCTCCGCCGAACGGCGCTCGGTGATGTCGTCATGGGTCCCGACCCAATAGATGCCGCCAGGTATTGCCCGATTGACGACGGAAACGGAGCGCCCGTCCGGCAACTCGGTGACGAAACTTACGACCTTGCCGGCAGCCATGCTCGCCGTGAGTTCGGCGCAATATTGGACCGGATCACGGTGCAGGTGGCCGGTCTCGAACCGAAGACGGATGATATCGACGAGCATCATGCCGGGTTTTACGGTGTCCGGAGACAACCCGTACATCGCCAGATATCGATCGTTGCAAACGACGAGGCGGCCGGCGGCATCGTACATCACCACGCCTTGGGTCATGTTGTTGAGCGCGAGTGCAAGCAGATGGCGGTCGAACCATCGGCCCCTCGCCAATCGCGTCAACCAGCTGAGGACCCGGAACATGCGCGCCTCGTGCTTTTTGCCTAGTCGTTCCCCCACCTGCCTATTTGGTACCCAACATCCATTTACGGTTCGTTAATCAACGGTCCGATCGCCGGCGCTCGGAGGCGAACTTATGCAGACGGCCCAACTCGCGCGCGCAAAGTCACGCGCTCAAGCCGCCGTCCACCATCAACAGGCTTCCGGTGGTGAAGCTACTCGCGTCGGAAGCGAGATAGAGCACCGAACGGGCCACCTCCTCGACGCGGACGTGACGGTGCAGCGGGATGATCTCGTTGAAGAACGCGGTCGCATCGCGCCCGAGCACGCCGCTGAGGTTCTTTTCCACGTGCAATTGGAACTCATTGTCCACCGGGCCGGGATGAATGGTGTTGACGCGGATGTTGCGCGCCGCGGCCTCCTTGGCCAGCACCCGCATCAGTCCGACTTGGGCGTGCTTGGCGGTGATGTAGGCGCAAGCGCCCGGGTCGCCCTTCACCCCGACGATACTGGAGGTGATGATGATCGAGCCGCCATCGTTCATCTGCGGCAGCGTATGCTTGGCGGCGAGGAATGCGCCTTTGACATGCACGGCAATGACCGAGTCGAAGACGTCTTCCGGATATTCGGTGACCGGCGCGACGACGCCGAAATTGCCGGCGTTGCTGAACAGGACGTCGATCTTGCCCCACCGGCTCACCGTGTTCGCGATTGAGTTTTTGACCTGATCCGATTTGGTGATGTCGGCCGCGGACCAAGCGAGCGAATCCCCGCCCGACTCCTTGCCGATATCCGCGGCGGCCTTCTTCAAGGCGGCGTCGCTCAGATCGACGAGCATCACCTTCGCGCCCTCCGCGAGCAGGAGCTTCGCCGCCGCCGCGCCGATGCTGCCGGCGCCGCCGGTGATCACGCACACCTTGCCTTGCATTTGTTTCGACATCGGGGTCCCCTCCGCGGGGATCGAACCTAACACAGCGGCGCCGGGTCGGCGCAATGGCGCAAACGGACGGCGCCGACGCCGCGGCGGTTGCGGCCGACGTCGAACGCGGCAACTTGGGTCAGGCGGCTACTTTTGTAAATTGTATTCGAGGGGGCTCGGTTAAGACTGCTGCTGCGCTTTAGTTGACTTGGGATCGGTCAACTCTTCACGCGTGAGCGAACCGTCCTCGATGTACAGGATCTTGTCGGCAAATCCGAACACCCGCGGATCGTGAGTCACCACCAGCACGGCGCGGTCTCGCTCCTTGGCGATCTTTGAGAGAATCGCCATGGTCGCCTGCCCATTGGCGGAGTCCAGCGCGGCGGTCGGCTCGTCGGCGAGAATGGCTGAAGGCTCCGCTACAATCGCGCGCGCGATCGCGACGCGCTGTTGCTCGCCGCCGCTGAGCTGGCGCGGGAAAGATGCCATTTTGGAGGTTAAGCCGACGCTGGCCAGCACCTCCTCGGTTTTCGCGATCGCTTTGTGTCCCTGCTCGCCGCGCACGTCGAGCGCCAACTGCACATTTTCCGCGGCCGTGAGGGTGGAAAACAAGTGATAGGACTGGAACACGAAGCCGATATGCTGGCGCCGGATCTTCGCAAGCTCTT
>JBEKNW010000296.1:0-3525 GCA_049522435.1 Xanthobacteraceae bacterium | reverse complement strand
GCCGCGCGCATTTCCGCGGCCATGCGCACCGCCTGCCCGCACGGATCGGGGCACGGCACCGGATCGTTGAGCATCACCATCAGACCATCGCCGGCAAACCGCTCGATGGTGCCCTGGAATTTATGAATGATGGCGCCGACGCCGGCGTGGTACTCGCGCAGGATGCCCATGACCTCTTCCGGCTCGGCAGTCTCGGCAAAGGCGGTAAAGCCGCGCAGGTCGCAAAAGACGACGGTGACCTGGCTGCGGTGACTGTCGAGCGCGCGATCGTCTCCCGACGATAGGAGCAGCTCGGCCACTTGCGGGGAAAGAAACCGCTTCAAGCGATCCAGGCGTTCGATTTGCTTAAGCTGCTGCGCCACGCGGTCTTCGAGCGTGCGATTCCAGCTGGCGAGATCGGCGGCCTGCGCCCGCACCTGATCATGCAGCCGCTTCCTCTCCAGGCTCGCACCGACGCGCGCGCGCAGCAGTGTCGGATTGAACGGCTTTGAAAGGTAATCTTCGGCGCCAAGCTCAACGCAGCGGATGACGCTTTCGATCTCGTCGACCGCCGAGATCATGATGATCGGGATGTGCCGCAGGTTTGGATCAGCCTTCAAGCGTTCGAGCACCTCGTACCCGGTCATGTCGGGCATCATGATATCGAGCAGAACAAGGTCGATCGGCTTTCCTTGCAAAAGGTCCAATGCTTCGCGCCCGTTGGCCGCGGTCGTCAGATTCGAATATCCCTCGCGATTGAGCCGTCGCGTCAGCGTGTAACGATTGTCCTCGATGTCATCGACAATGAGCAGCGCGGCTTCGGAAGGATTCACGGCGCGTTGCCTTCCGGAACAAGCGCGCGGATCTTGCCAAGCAGACGCGACAGCTCCACCGGCTTGGTATCGAAGTCGTTGCAGCCGGCCGCGAGCGCCTTCTCCCGATCGCCTGTCATCGCATGCGCTGTCAACGCGATGATCGGAATATGTCGGGTTTCCGGCGCGGCCTTGATGCGGCGCGTCGCCTCCCAGCCGTCGAGCACGGGCAGGCTCATATCCATCAAAATGATGTCGGGCTTCTCCGCAGTCGCCATGGTCACGCCCTGAGCGCCATCGGTGGCGACGAGAACCGTGAAGCCGGCCCGCGTCATCCGTTTCTTCACCACGTAGATATTATCGTCGTTGTCCTCGACATACAGAACTTTCATTCAGGCCTCCGCTGTGGCCTCGACGTGCCGCCGCGCGATACATTTACTCAGCTCGCCATGTAATTCGTGCAGCATTGCATCGCGTTCGGTCTTTTGAATAATGCGTTCGACGGCGCCGTTGAGGCGCCGGCGGTCGTCCTCCGTCAGGTCTCGCCCGGTGACTACGACGACTGGAGTATCCCGCCAATCGGCGCGGCGGCGCAGCTCTTCGAGGAACTCGAAGCCGTCCATCTCCGGCATCATGAGATCCAGAATGATCGCATCGGGGCGCGTCGCCGCAAGGCGGTCCAACGCGATTTGGCCGTTCTCGGCCTCGGTCACTTTCCAACCGGCCGGCTCGAGCGCGAGCCGCATTCCGCGCCGCACCGTGTCGTCGTCGTCGATCACAAGCACGTGGCCTCCGACCGAGCCGCAGATGTTTCGCAACACCTCGGTCAGCTTGTCGCGGTTGACCGGCTTGACCAAATAATCGCAAGCGCCAAGCGAATAGCCCCGGTTCTTCTCATCGACGATCGTCATGAGGATGACGGGGATATTCGCCAGCTCGGGATCACCCTTGATCGCGGCGAGCACGGTCCAGCCGTCCAGGTCCGGCATCATCACGTCGAGCGTGATCGCGGCGGGCCCCAAGTCCCGGGCCAACCGAAGCCCCTCATGGCCGCCGCTTGCGGTGACGACAGCGTAGCCTGCGCGTTCCAGAAATCGCTTGATCACCTCGCGTACCGTCCGGTCGTCGTCAACGACGAGGATCAGCGGCGCGTCGAGCGGCGCTGCGGATGGAGATCGTGCCGAACCATCCTGCGCGGCCGCTACGTTCTGCACGGGTCCCATGATCCGCGGCAGGCGCATCGTGAAGGTCGACCCGCGGCCAGGCTCGCTTTCGACCGAAATGTCACCGCCCATCATCTGGCAAAAGCGCCGGCTGATCGCGAGCCCGAGGCCCGTTCCGCCGTATTTGCGGGTCGTGGACGAATCCGCTTGAGAGAACTCTTGAAACAGTTTCCCCATCTGTTCCGCCGTCATGCCGATCCCGCTATCGGTCACCGCGATCGTGATCCACGACCGGCCATCTTCGTCCTGCTGCCGCGCCTTGATCGTGATGGTGCCGCGCTCCGTGAATTTGTTGGCGTTGCTGAGGAGATTGAGCAGCGCCTGCCGGACCCGCATTTGATCGGCCTGCATCGGCTCCAACGCGGGGCTGCAGTCGGTCACGACCCGGTTGGCGTTCTTGGCCGCAAGCGTCTCGACGGTCTTGACGACATCGTCGATCGTCTGCGTCACCGAGAAAGACTCGACGTGGAGCTCCATCCGCCCGGCTTCGATCTTGGAAAGATCGAGAATATCGTTGATCAGCGCGAGCAGATGGCGGGCAGCACGCACCACGCGGTCGAGAGGCTCGATTTCGTCGTCCCGCTTGAGGTCGCGAGCGTCCTCCTGCAGCATCTCGGTAACGCCGATGATCGCATTCAGCGGCGTACGCAACTCATGCGACATGTTGGCGAGGAAGCCGGATTTGGTTCGGTTGGCTTCGTCGGCAGCATCGCGCGCGGCGGCGAGCTGCCGGCTCTTGACCTCGATCTCGGAAAATAGATTCGCATTTTGGATCGCCAGCACCGATTGCGCAGCGAAGGTCTTGACAAGCTCAATCGTGCTCATGGGAAATTCGCCAGGCTCCATGCGGCGCACCACGAGCGCGCCGACCGTTTCGCCTGAGCGAACCAGTGGGACGAGCAGGCGCGCGCGATAACCCGCCTTCATAAGGATGTCGTGGATCTTGGATGGCGGCTCGTTTTGCAGGTCGGCGATCTGCACGGGCTCACCTTGCTCAGCCGCCTCTCCCAGGGACTCCGAGATGCTGGCGTGCTGGTCCGTGATCGCCGCGATCAATTCCTCGTTCATGCCGTAGGTCGCACGCAGCCGGAATTCGCGTATCGCTTCATCGAACACGTAGATGGCGCCGGCCTCGGTGCCGGAAAGCTGGGCCGCCTTGGCGACGATCGTGGTGAGCACGGTCTGAAGATCAAGCGTGGAGGTCACCGCCCGAGTGACCTCGCCAAGCGCTCGCAATTCGCCGACCGATCGCCCAAGCTCGGCGACGGTGCGCGCATCCGCCTGCTTCTGCTCGGCTTCGAGTTTTTCTAATCGCACGAGATTGTCGCGAAAAGTGCGCGCCGCCCGCGCCGCGTCGCCGACCTCGTCGCCGCGGCCGGTATAGGGAATCTCTATTAATCAGACCATAAGTAAGTTCACCATCACGCGGCATATTTGAGGGATGGCTTTTGGTAGAACGATCGGATTTTCTCCGGGTCGTTCTGCAATTGGCGCATTGATAAGCGGACTTT
>JBEKNW010000295.1:0-3584 GCA_049522435.1 Xanthobacteraceae bacterium | reverse complement strand
GCCTGACACGTGGCCCCGAATGCTGTTGGGAAAGCCAGATAACCTATTTCTATAGAGGCGGAATCGGTGCTCCTGCGTCGGCAGAACCGAGGGCGCAATCTCCTGCTCTTTCGGAATTAACTGTTGTTGATCGCTTTCCAATACCAAGTGGCGGAGGATGGGGATTCGGCAAGCTGACTGGAGACTACAACGGCATTCACTGCTGGCCATGGTATGCACGGCGTTTCGGGTTCCCAACAGCGTTTCTTCATCCACAGCGCGTCGCGGGCATCTGCCTCGCCAGGCTTAAAGGACCGAGGACCGAAGCTCAGACGCTGGAACTTTGGATCAAGGGGCCGGTGGTCTATGGTGCAAACGTTGTTCTGAGGTCCGCACAAAGCGACGACGACGTTAAATTCGCTTTATCGCTCGAAGGGGATCATCGTGCGGCATTAATAGGCCATTGGCGAAGTGGGGGTGGCCGATAGAATTTCGGTCGACCTTCGCTGGCGCGCGGAAGTAGTCACGGCGGCCCAAGCTCTGAGTTCACACCCTACGCCGGCTAAACGCCGTAGACCTGATCGGCGCGGCGTTCGAAGGCGGCGGAGAAACGGCGGAAAGCGGCGTCGAAGACGGCACCCATCAGCAGACCGAGCGTGCGGCTGCGGAATTCATAGTTGATGAAAAAATCGACATCGCAGACGCGATCTTCCACCGGGCGAAAGTTCCAGCGGTTGTTCAGGCGGCGAAACGGTCCTTCGAGGTATTCGACCAGAATTTCCAGATTTGGCCGGTCGAGCGTCACGCGGCTCGTGAATGTCTCGTGCACGAACTTATAGGCGACTGTCATATCGGCGATGATGACGTCTTTATCGCCGTCCTTGATCCGCTTGCGCACCTTGAGCGATTGGCACAGCGGCACGAATTCGGGGTAGTGCTCGACGTCGGCGACGAGGTCGAACATTTCGGAAGCGGCGTGGTGCACGCGCCTCGTGGTGGACAGTTGCGGCATGGATCAACGCGCCGCCCGCAGCGCCTTCAGCCGTGCGAAATCTTCGCCCGCGTGATGGGAGGAGCGTGTGAGCGGGCTTGCCGAGACCATCGAGAACCCTTTGGCGTAGGCGATCGTCGCCAGCGCTGTGAACTCGTCCGGCGGCACGAAGCGCACGACGGGGTGATGCTTGCGCGAGGGCTGCAGGTATTGCCCGATGGTGAGGAAATCGACGTCGGCTGCGCGCAAATCGTCCATCACCTGCAGCACTTGGTTGCGCTCCTCGCCGAGCCCCACCATGATCCCCGATTTGGTGAAGATCAGCGCGTCGAGCTCCTTGGCGCGCTGCAGCAGGCGGATCGAGGCGAAGTAGCGCGCGCCGGGGCGCACCGTGAGGTAATTCGCGGGCACGGTTTCGAGGTTGTGGTTGAAGACATCGGGCCGCGCCGCGACCACTTTTTCCACCGCGCCCGACTTGCGCAGAAAATCCGGCGTCAGCACTTCGATCGTCGTTGTCGGGCAGCGCGCGCGGATGGCGCCGATCACTGCGGCGAAATGCGCCGCGCCGCCGTCATCGAGATCGTCGCGATCGACGGAGGTGACGACGACATGCGCAAGTCCGAGTTTTGCGGTCGCTTCGGCGACGTGCGCGGGCTCGGCGGGATCGAGCGGGCCCGGCATGCCGGTCTTGACGTTGCAGAAGGCGCAGGCGCGCGTGCAGGTGTCGCCCATGATCATGAAGGTCGCGTGCTTCTTCTCCCAACACTCGCCGATATTGGGGCAGCCGGCCTCCTCACACACCGTGTGCAGGCCGTTTCCCCGCACGATCTGCCGCGTCTCGACGTAGCCAAGCGAGACCGGCGCCTTGACCCGAATCCAGTCCGGCTTGCGCAGGACCGGCTGGTCCGGCCGATGCGCCTTTTCCGGATGGCGGGGCGCAGTTGCGGCGCCGACCGTGTCGATCAGGACCGTCATGAAAGCTCCAATGCGTCGGTCTTTACTTACGAGCCGGAGCGCCGGTTCGCAAGGCGGCGACGGGCGGGCCTGACGGCAGTCAAATATTCAGCACCCGCCCATACGCATCGAGCACCGCTTCCTTCATCATCTCCGAGAGCGTGGGATGCGGGAACACGGTGTGCATGAGCTCCTCTTCCGTGGTCTCGAGATTCATCGCGATGACGTAGCCCTGAATGAGCTCGGTGACTTCCGCGCCGACCATGTGGGCGCCGAGGAGTTGCCCGGTTTTCTTGTCGAAAATCACCTTGACCAGGCCCTGATCCTCGCCGAGCGCGATCGCCTTGCCGTTGCCGACGAAGGGAAAATGGCCGATGCGCACGTCGAGCTTTTGCTCCTTGGCGGCCTCTTCGGTGAGGCCGACCGAGGCGATCTGCGGCGAGCAATAGGTGCAGCCGGGAATGAGGCGCTTGTCCATCGGATGCGGATTGAGCCCCTTGATCGCCTCGACGCAGATGACGCCTTCGTGCTCGGCCTTGTGCGCCAAGAGCGGCGGGCCGGCGACATCGCCAATGGCGTAGATCCCCGGTACGTTGGTTTTGCACGCGCCGTCGATGACGATGGCGCCGCGCTCGGTCTTCACGCCAAGTTTTTCCAGGCCGAGATTCTCGATGTTGCCGACGACGCCGACCGCGGAGATGACGCGCTCGACGGAAAGCGTCTGTGTGCCGCCCTTGCCGTCGTCGATCGTCGCAATCACGCTGTCGCCCTTCTTGTCGAGCTTCGTCACCTTGGCGCCGGTGTAGATTTTGATGCCATGCTTTTCAAAGCTCTTGCGTGCGAAGGCGGCGATCTCGGCGTCCTCGACCGGTAGGATTTGCGGCAGCACCTCGACCACGGTCACTTCGGCGCCGAACGTGCGGTAGAACGAGGCGAATTCGATGCCGATCGCGCCCGAGCCGATGACGAGCAATGACTTCGGAATGCGGTCCGGCACCATGGCCTCGAAATAGGTCCAGATGAGCTTTTTGTCCGGATCGAGGCCGGGAAGCACGCGCGGCCGCGCGCCGGTGGCGATGATGATGTGCTTGGCCTGATAGGAGCCGGGACCGAGCACACCCTTGGGCGCTTCGCTCTTGCCCGCTTTCACCGTCACTTTGCCAGGCGCCTCGATCGCCGCCTCGCCCCAGATCACGGCAACCTTGTTCTTTCTCATGAGGAAGCCGACGCCGTCATTGAGGCGCTTGGCAACGACGCGCGAGCGCTTCACCACCGCAGCCGGATCGTAGGTGACGTTGCTCGCCGAGAGGCCATAATCCTTGGCGTGCTGCAGGTAATGAAAAATCTCCGCCGAGCGCAGCAGCGCTTTCGTGGGAATGCAGCCCCAATTCAGGCAGATGCCGCCCAGATAGTCGCGCTCGACGATGGCGGTTTTGAACCCGAGCTGCGCGGCGCGGATGGCGGCGATATAGCCACCCGGGCCGGAGCCGATGATGATGATGTCGAAGGAAGTTTCAGGCATGTGAACCCTATCTCTTCTGGGCTTGCCCCGGTTTCGTGGAGAGGTGAGGTCTTGGGATCAGGGTATCTAATTTGACTGCATTCTGTCCTCCTTTTTTGGGCGATCTTTTGGTTCGGCCGAGAGCATCTTTTCGTCCCG
>JBEKNW010000294.1:0-3638 GCA_049522435.1 Xanthobacteraceae bacterium | reverse complement strand
TGTCGTGGATGATGGCGTGGTGGATGTGGCCGCAGATGACGCCGTCGACGCGGTGGCGCTGCGCCTCGGCGGCGAGCGTCTGTTCGAACGCGCCGATATAGTTCACGGCGTTCTTGACCTTGCGCTTGGCCCATTGCGACAGCGACCAATAGGAAAAGCCGAGCCGGCGGCGCACGGCATTGACATAGCGGTTGACCACGATGGCAAACTCATAAGCGGTGTCGCCGAGGAGAGCGAGCCAGCGCGCGTGCTTGACCACGAGGTCGAACACGTCGCCGTGCACGACCAGGTAGCGGCGGCCGTCGGCGGCTTGATGGATCGCCGTCTCAACGACCTCGATGCCGCCGAAATGGGTGCCGTAATAGTCGCGCAGGAACTCGTCGTGGTTGCCCGGCGCATAGATGACGCGCGCGCCCTTGCGCGCCTTGCGCAGGAGTTTTTGCACCACGTCATTGTGCGGTTGCGGCCAATACCAGCCTGACCGCAATTGCCAGCCATCGACGATGTCGCCGACGAGGTAGATCGTATCGGCGTCGTGATAACGCAGAAAATCGAGAAGGCGGTCGGCCTGACAGCCGCGCGCGCCGAGATGAACGTCAGAAATGAATAGAGTACGGAACAGACGCGTGCCGTGCTCAAGTGTCACGATTTTTGATCTCTCGCCCGTTCGACATGGCCACCGTATAAATGCGATCCATTGCAGGTTGATGACAACGAATGTTGATGCGGCGCCTTATTTGTTAACAGCCTGAGTCACAGAGCTGTCACGGCGCTGCGTTAAACGTGCCGGCGATGACAGCGCCGATTCTCGCCGCAGCGACGTTCTGCTTCGCCACCACCACCATTCACGTCGCGAGCATCGTGATCGCGATCCTCCGCTTCCGGAGGAGCACGCCCGGCGAGCCGCTGTCCTGCCCAAAATTCCCTCCGGTCAGCCTGGTGCGCCCGCTATGCGGACTAGACAATTATGCCGCCGATACGCTGCGTTCGACATTCGAGCTCGATTATCCGCATTGCGAAATCCTGTTCTGCGTCGCTTCCGCAAAAGACCCCGTCGTCCCCCTCGTCGAGTCGTTGATGGCCAAGCACGCCGGCGCCGGCGCGAGACTGCTCGTCGGCGACGAGAGGGTGAGCTTAAATCCGAAGCTCAACAATGTGCTCAAGGGCTGGCGCGCCGCCGGCCATGATTGGATCGTCATCGCCGACAGCAACGTGCTGATGCCGCGCGACTATATCCAGCTTCTGTTCGCTAGCTGGCGGGCGGATACCGGCCTTGTCGCCTCGCCGCCCATCGGCGGTCGGCCGCAAGGAATCTGGGCGGAACTCGAATGCGCGTTCCTCAACACCTATCAGGCCCGCTGGCAGTATGTTGCCGAGGCGCTCGGCTTCGGCTTCGCCCAGGGCAAGACCATGCTGTGGCGGCGCGCCGATCTTGAACGCGCCGGCGGCATTGAAGCGCTCGCCAAGGAAGTCGCCGAAGACGCCGCCTCGACCAAGATCGTGCGCGGCGCCGGTCTCAAGGTGCGGCTCGTCGACCGGCCGTTCGCTCAGCCGCTCGGCTATCGCAGCGCTGCCGAGGTATGGAACCGGCAGTTGCGCTGGGCGCGACTGCGACGCGCGAGTTTCTTGGCCTATTACCTGCCGGAAGCGATCTCGGGGGGCGTGTTGCCGATGATCGCGCTGGCCTGCGTCGCCGCGGCTATCGGCCTGCCGCCGGCGCTGGCCGTAGCGTCGCTCGCCGTGCTCTGGTACGGCGGCGAGATGCTGCTCGCCGCCGCGGCCGGCTGGCACCTCTGCGCGCTCTACCCGCTCTACTGTCTTGCCCGCGATCTCCTGTTGCCCGTGCTTTTCATCAAGGCGTTGCGCAGCGACGACTTCGTGTGGCGCGGCAATGAAATGCAGGTCGAGCATATGCGGCCGCGCCGCATGATGGCGCTGGTCCGGCCGCGGCTCATCGAGCTTGCACCGCGCGCCCGGCAGCGCCTGCGCTCGCTACGCGCTCGGATGTCGTGATTTGGACGGCAGGCGCCGCGGCGACTAGGGCGTGGACTATAAGTGGCGGTCTATTGAGAATGACCGCTTTGGCCCATTCCAGCCCTGCCTACTACCGCCTAGGACGGCCGCTTTCGACTGCAAAGCTGACACGCATTGGCAGCGCGCTGGGCCGCGCCGGCGAGCGCGTGTTGCGCTTGCACAAGGGAGGCCACATTTATAGCCTGCTCGCGACGGCCACGCCGATGGCGGGGATCGATTTGGCCGAACTCCAGTTATTGGCACAGTGCCGCTCGGCTCAGGGCCGCGACGCGACCGCGCTCTGGCCGCGCTCAAATCGGCCGTAAAATAAACAGGTGATCTCTACTCATGCCGTCAACTTTCACCCGGAACGCGATCGTATTGGGTCTTCTCACCGCCATCGGGCCTTTTGCGATCGACATGTATTTGCCGGCGCTGCCGGCGATCTCCGCCGATCTCAAGGCCTCCACTGCCGCGACGCAGGCAACCTTGATGGTGTTTTTTGTGGCGTTCGGCATTTGCCAGCTCGCATACGGTCCGGTCTCGGACATGGTCGGCCGCAAGCCGCCGCTTTACGTTGGGCTCTCCCTGTTCGTCCTCGGTTCAATCGGCTGCGTATTTTCCCCGACTATCGGATGGCTGATTGTTTTCCGATTCATCCAAGGCATCGGCGCATCCGTCGTCATGGTGATTCCCCGCGCCGTGATCCGCGACCTTCATACCGGTCTCGACGCGACGCGCCTGATGTCGCTCGTCATGCTGGTCTTCAGCGTATCACCGATTCTCGCGCCGCTGATCGGGAGCGCCCTGATCGTGCCGTTCGGCTGGCGCGCGGTGTTCGTCGCAATCACGATCGCCGCGGCACTCGGCCTTCTGCTGGTGGCGTTCGTCCTTGCGGAGACGCGGCCGCCCAAACAGAGGATCAGGAGCGGCCTTAAAAGCGTGCTCGCGGGCTATGGTTTCCTGCTGCGGGATCCGCGCTTCCTGGCGCCGACGTTCATCGGCGCGTTCGGCATGGCGAGCTTCTTCGCCTTTCTCGCGAGTTCGTCGTTCATCTACATCGATCACTTCGGCCTGACACCAACCCAATACAGTCTGGCATTCGCCGTCAACGCGATCGGGCTCATCGGTGCGTCGCAGTTCAGCGCATATCTCGCCAGGCGCTTCCGCGTCTCCCGCGTGGTATCGACCGCGGTGGCCTGCTACACGGCGGCGGCCGTTCTGTTGTTTGCAACGACCGCAGCGGGCGTGACCAATCTCGCCGTCCTGATGACGCTGCTCTTCCTTGCCTTCGCGTGGCTAGGCCTCGTCATACCGTTGACAATGGTCCTCGCCCTTGAGGAGCACGGACCGATTGCGGGGATGGCGTCGGCGCTGGGTGGGACCCTGCAAATGCTCACCGGCGCGGCGATCATCGTCCTGGTCAGCGTGTTCTTCGACGGCACCGCACTGCCCATGGTGGCGACCATCTCGTTATGCGCTCTCGCCGCCTTCACGCTGTCCCGACTAATCTTACTGCGTCATAAAGCATAGCGGGTGTTCGGTTTGAAGCTGCGGGCACAGCATGGGCATCGCGGCAGGGTTCTGGCGATGCCGACGATCAATCTTCGATGGATGGTGGCGAT
>JBEKNW010000293.1:0-3647 GCA_049522435.1 Xanthobacteraceae bacterium | reverse complement strand
CGTGCGTCCTGTGCCGCGGTAACTTCCTCCTCCAGGCGCTTGATGCGCGTGCCCATCTCGGCAAGCTCGTCGGCAATGGTGAGCGCCGCCATGACGGTGAGCCGCGAGTCGCCGATCTCGCCGAATTTGGCGCGCAGGCCTTCGATCCGCCCGTCGAGATCACGGGCAAGATTCAGGAGGTGGCCTTCCTGGCCATCCTCGCAGGCCATGCGGAATTGCCGCCCGTTGATGGTGACGTTGACCTGGGACATTTCCACCCCTTGCCCACCCCTTGCCCTACCCTCGCCTACCGTCGCCTGCCCTCGGCTCAACCGCCCCCACCCCATCCCTCCCCCGCAAGCGGAGGAGGGCTGGGAGGGGCCTCACTCGTCCTGCGCCAGCACGCCGCGGATCGTTTCGATTGCCGCAACGATCCGCTGTGCGACCTCCCGATTGGCGGTTTCCAGCCCACGCGAACGCGCCGCCGCCTGATCGAGCTCGCTGGCGAGCCGGGCGCGATCACTGCCGAGCGCCTGGATTTGCGTCGCCAACGCTACCTCGCTGCGATCGGTCTCGCCGCGCCGCTCGGCCGCCGCCTCCAGCGCATCGAGCGCGAGCGCAAGCCGCCGGCGCGCAATGTCGATTGAATCGGTCTCGCTCATTTGGCCATCCATCGCGGCCATCCGCGCGTCGCACCGCAGGTGAAAATTGTGCGACTGCAGTTATTTACAGTAAGAACCTTACGTCGCATCGAGCAAGAGCGTCAACGCCCAAAGCGTCTGTCGTGGCGGCCTGTGCATGACCCAATCGGCGTGCGGCCGCGCATTTGACTCGGGCGTCCCCCATGCTATCTGTGCGCCGCCTGTTCCCGTGACCGCGGCCGTCCGCACTCGTGCCGCGCTTGGCCCGTTCCATGATGCCGGACCGTCTTCATACGGCGAGTGCAGCCCTCGCCCAGGCTCCACGTTTTCCCTCCGCAGCCACGAGTCCGACCGCGCGCGCGGAGCACGACCGCATGGCGAACGCCATCCGCGCGCTGGCCATGGACGCGGTCGAGCATGCGAGGTCCGGCCATCCCGGCTTGCCCATGGGCGCGGCCGACATCGCGACCGTGCTGTTTTCGCGCTTCCTCAAATTCGATCCGGCCGATCCCGCCTGGCCCGACCGCGACCGCTTCGTGCTCTCGGCCGGTCACGGCTCGATGCTGCTTTACGCGCTGCTTTATCTGCTCGGCTACGAGAAGATGACGATCGCCGAGATCAAACGCTTCCGCCAGTTCGGCGCGCTGACGCCCGGCCATCCCGAATACGGCCACATGCCGGGCGTCGAGACCACCACTGGGCCGCTCGGCCAGGGACTTGCCAACGCCGTCGGCATGGCGATCGCGGAACGCCATCTCGCCGCGCTGTTCGGCAGCGACCTCGTCGATCACGCGACCTACGTGCTCGTCTCCGACGGCGACCTGATGGAGGGCATCAGCCAGGAAGCGATCGCGCTCGCCGGGCACCTGAAGCTGAAAAAGCTCATCGTCCTGTTCGACGATAACGGCATCTCGATCGACGGCCCGGTTTCGCTCACCGATTCCGTCGACCAGGTGCAGCGCTTCGAGTCGGCCGGCTGGGCGGCTACGCGCATCGACGGCCACGATCCTGTGGCGATTGAAGCGGCGCTCGAAGCGGCAAAAAAATCCGACCGGCCGTCGCTGATCGCCTGCCGCACCATGATCGGCTTCGGCGCGCCGACCAAGGGCGGGACCGAGAAGAGCCACGGCTCCCCGCTCGGCGCCGACGAGATCGCCGCGGCGCGACAAAAGCTCGGCTGGAGCGCGCCGGCGTTCGAGATTCCGTCGGCCATCCTCGCGCAATGGCGCACCGCCGGCGAGCGCAGCCGGCCGGCGCGGCTTGCCTGGCAAGGCCGCCTCGCCGCGCTCGATGCGACAAAGCGCGCCGAGTTCGAGCGCCGGACGCGCGGCGCGCTGCCGGAGGAAAAGCTCGCCGCGGCGGTACGCGCGGTGAAGGAAAAGCTCGCGCAAGCGCCGAAAGAGATTGCCACCCGCGCCGCTTCCGAATTCGCGCTCGAAGCGTTGACGGCGGCGCTGCCGGAAATGGTCGGCGGCTCGGCCGACCTCACCGGCTCCAACAACACCCGCACCAAAGCCATGAAGGCGATAAGCGCTGCGGATTATTCTGGCCGCTTCATCCATTACGGCGTGCGCGAGCACGGCATGGCGGCCGCCATGAACGGCATGGCGCTGCACGGCGGCATCATTCCCTATTCCGGCACGTTTTTGGTTTTCTCCGATTATTGCCGGCCGGCCATCCGTCTCGCCGCGCTCATGGGCCAGCGCGTCATCCTGGTGATGACGCACGATTCGATCGGGCTCGGCGAGGATGGGCCGACGCACCAGCCGGTCGAGCACCTCGCAGCGCTACGCGCCATCCCCAACCTCAAAGTTTTCCGGCCGTGCGACGCGGTCGAGACGGTCGAATGCTGGCAGCTGGCGCTGGAGACAAACGGACCAAGCGTGCTCGCTTTGACGCGGCAGAACGTGCCGCAACTGCGCCAGGGTTTTGACGAGGTCAATCGCTGCCCGGGCGGCGCCTACGAGCTGATGGGAGCCGAAGACGGCGCGGCCGCCATCTCGCTGTTTGCTTCCGGATCGGAAGTCTCGATTGCCGTCGCGGCGCAAAAGCTGCTCGCTCAGCGCGGCGTCTCGGCGCGGGTCGTGTCGGTGCCGTGCTTCGAACTGTTCCTCGCCCTGCCGGACGCGGAGCGCGCGGCACTCATCGGCAACGCAAAAGTCAACGTCGCGGTCGAAGCCGGCATCCGCCAAGGCTGGGACGCCATCATCGGCTCGGATGGAATTTTTGTCGGCATGACTGGTTTCGGCGCCAGCGCGCCCTACAAGGAGCTTTACCAACAATTCGGAATTACGCCGGAGAAGGTGGCCGAGGCGGCGCTGGAGCGTTTAAAGAAGTCCTAGGGAGAGCGGGAATGTCGGTTCGCGTTGCCATCAACGGGTTCGGCCGCATCGGCCGCAACATTTTGCGCGCTCTGGTCGAGGCGGGGCGCGAGGATATGGAAGTCCTCGCCATCAATGATCTCGCCCCGGTCGAGACCAACGCGCACCTGTTGCGCTACGATTCCGTGCATGGCCGCTTCCCCGGCGAAGTGACGGTCAAGGGCGACACGATCAATTGCGGCAACGGCCCGATCAAGGTCACGGCGCTCAAGGATCCGAGCCAATTGCCGTGGAAGGAAATCGGCATCGACGTCGCGCTCGAATGCACCGGCCTCTTCGCCTCGAAAGCGAAGGCGGCCGCGCATCTGCAAGCCGGCGCCAGGCGCGTGCTGATCTCGGCGCCGGCCGAGGGCGCCGACCTCACGGTCGTCTACGGCGTCAACCATGACAAGCTGACCAAGGCGCACACGATCGTCTCCAATGCGTCGTGCACGACCAATTGTCTGGCGCCGGTGGTCAAGGTGCTCAACGACGCCGTCGGCATCGACAAGGGATTCATGACCACGGTGCACGCCTACACCAATGACCAGCCCACGCTCGATCAGGTGCACAAGGACCTCTACCGGGCGCGCGCGGCGGCCATCAACATCATCCCGACCTCGACCGGCGCGGCGAAGGCGGTCGGTCTGGTATTGCCGGAGCTGGC
>JBEKNW010000292.1:0-3666 GCA_049522435.1 Xanthobacteraceae bacterium | reverse complement strand
CAAGGGGGCCAAGGGGGCCAAGGGGGCCAAGGGGGCCAAGGGAGCCAAGCCGGCGAACTCACGCTCGTTGGCGTCGCCGACCCGTTTGCCCAGGCCGGCGACAGCGCGGTGACGAGCGCCGCTGCGCGTCTCACCGCGCAGGGCGTCGAGCCGGTGCCAAAGCCTGGCTTTTCCGGGGCGGCGGCGCTCGACGCCAGCGGCCGTTTTGCCGGCATGGTGGACCTCAAGCCGTCGGTCATCGCCGGCAGCGGTTCCGCCGGCCGGGAGGCCACGCTGGTGCCGGCCGCGGCCATCCGCGCTTTCCTGCAAGCCCGCGGCATTTCGCTTGCCGTCCCCGCGGCCGGCCACGCCGCAATGGATCAGTCCGTGGTGCGCGTGATCTGCGTGCGGAAGTGAGCGCTTATCGTTTTCCGCGAAGCGGACGATCTAGGAAACGTCGGCGTATCAGCGGGGACTTATAAACGTGCGGGCGGTGTCTGATTTCGGCGGGGGAGCAGACCTCAGAAATTAGAGCTGTCCCGTCTGCTCATCACCATAAGAGACATGCGGCAATCTCACTCAAGCGTAAACATCACGCCCCAGCATCGTTGGCGTTTGGATAGAACAACTGCTCGCCGTTGATCTTGTAGTTGGCGATGTCATTCTGCCCTTCCGGCGAGATCAGATAGTCGATGAACTGCTGGCCTAGGTCTTTCTTCACGTTCGGATGCTTCTCCGGGTTCACCAGCACGACGCCATACTGATTGAACATGCGCTTGTCGCCTTCGACCAGGATTTGTAAGTCGCCCTTGTTCTTGAAATTAATCCAGGTGCCCCGGTCGGACAGCACGTAAGCATTGATGGCGCCGGCGGTATTGAGCGCGGCGCCCATGCCCTGGCCGATCGACTTGTACCATGGGCCGCGGTCTTTATCGATGTCGATGCCGGAGTTCTTCCAGAGTTGTAGCTCGGCGATATTCGTGCCGGAGCGGTCCCCGCGCGAGATGAAGGACGCCTGCTTGTCTTTGATGGTCCGAAACGCCTTGCCGACGTCCTTCATGCCCTTGATGCCGGCCGGATCGCTCTTCGGTCCGATCAGAACGAAGTCGTTGTACATCACCGGATAACGCTTAACGCCATGGCCCTCCGCCAGGAATTTCAATTCCGCTGATTTGGCATGGACAAACACAACGTCAGCGTCGCCGCGTCGGCCGGTGTCGAGTGCCTGGCCGGTGCCTTGCGCGATGACTTTGACGGTGACGCCGGTCTTCTGTTTGTAGAGCGGCAGCAGATATTCGAACAGGCCGGAATCCTGCGTCGATGTCGTGGAGGCGACCACAATCGATTTGTCCTGCGCGAATGTTAGGTGCGCGCCGCAGACCGCGGCGACAAACGCGACGGCGGCAATGAGATTGCGTCGTGAGAGCATGACGAATACTCGAGCTTTTGCTGTGCGCTAAACCAGCAGTTCGCCGGCGATGAATTTTTTGGCTTCTTGCGTGCTTGGGTTCGCGAAAAATTCCGTCGCCTGGCCGGTCTCGACCAGACGGCCGCGATGCAGCAGCACAATCTCGCCGCCGATGCGCTTGGCCTGGCCGAGATCGTGCGTCGACATCACTACCTTGACGCCGCGCGCCGTGATTACGCGCACCACGTCCTCGATCGCCTTGGTGGCGTAAGGGTCCAGACTCGCAGTCGGCTCGTCGAGAAACAGCACCGCCGGGTCGCGCGCCAGTGCACGGGCGAGCGCGAGCCGCTGCTGCTCGCCGCCGGAAAGCCGCCGCGCCGGCCGGCGCTGCAAGCCTTCGAGGCCGACCAAGGCCAGCAAGTCGGCGGTGCGCTGCTCGTGTTCGGCGCGCGGCACGCCTGCCGCGCCAAGCGCGTAACGGACATTGCCGGCGGCGCTGCGCCGGAGCATGACCGGACGCTGCAACAGGATCGCGCGCCGCGTCGGCGGCGACGCCTCGCGCCCGCCCCAAGTAACGCGACCGCGCGTAACCGGGATCATTCCCATCGCCGCGCGCAGCAGCGTGGTTTTTCCCGAGCCGTTCGGTCCGATCAGAACGGTCGGTGTTCCGGGCCCGATCAATAGGGAGATTTTTTCGAGGATCGTTAACTCTCCGACGAGGATTCCGGCTTCTACGAATATGATCGGCAAGTCGGAGGCGGGTGCGCGCATCGTCATCCCGCGTAACGCTCGCCGGCGCGGCGCGCGCCCCAGGCCAGCGCGTTGATCAAAATGATGATGAATATCAGCACCATGCCGAGCCCGATCGCGAGCGGCAGATCGCCCTTGGAGGTTTCCAGCGCAATCGCCGTGGTCATGGTTCGGGTGAAGCCGTCGATATTGCCGCCGACGATGATGATGGCGCCGACTTCCGCCGCTGCCCGCCCGAATCCCGCAAGAAGCGCGGTCACAAGGGAAAATCGTGCGTCCCAGATCAGCGTCATGACCCGGCGCGCCGGCCCAACATTCATCGCCGCAAGTTCGTCCTGATATTCCACCCACAGATCTTCAATCGTCTGTCTTGTCAGCGCGGCAATAATCGGAGCAACCAGAATCGTTTGCGCGATCACCATGGCCTGCGGCGTAAACAAAAGGCCCCACGGTCCAAGCGGGCCGGAGCGCGACAGCGATAGGAACACCGCCAGCCCCACCACCACCGGCGGCAGCCCCATCAGCGCATTGAGCACGACAATTACAACCTCGCGGCCGCGGAAGCGGGTGAGAGCAATCAGCGCGCCCAACGGCACCCCGATCAAAGCGGCGAACAAGACGGCGCTCAGACTGACGATCAGCGACAGCCGCACAATGGCGTACAGCGCCGGGTCGCCGGTGAGCACCAGATGGAGGGCGGAAACGTTTCCCGGCATAACTATGCGGCCCTGTTATTCCAACACAGTGAAGTGTGGGGAAGTTCAATTCGTCTGCTATTGGCAGATTTGCCCATTGAACTTCCGCGACTTTGTTACAGTGCAGGAGTGCGGTTATGGGGTAGAGTTCCCTCCTAGATGCTCAGGCTTCGCGGAGCATGACGCTAATTGCTATTTGTTCTCTAACTTGGCCGGTCATTTGGCGATGAAGGCCGCCGTTCCTTCCTTCTGGTCCGCGGTCGCGAACATGTCGATCGAACACACGGCCCCACCGGCGCCGGCAAGGGCTGTGTCATGGTGATCCCGGAGGACGCCTGTTCTTCGATGAACGCCGACTGGCACCGGGCCTCTATCAACTACGCTATGCAGAATGTCGCCGCCGCTTCGAACATCGATACGGTGCTGCGGGCATTTGAAGGCTGAAGGGAGCCGCGCCAGCGACTCCCCCCTGTCGTGCTCAGCGCACCTTGCGCTTGCCGAAGGTGGGCTGCACTTCCGGAATAGGCGGCATCTGCCAGGTGCCGATGACGGGCATGGTCGTGTCGCGGTTGATGACCACGTCGATGACGGTCGGAATGTCGGAGTGGATCGCTTCGCGATAGGCGTCGCCGAATTGATCGGGGTGTTCGACGCGGATGCCGCGGCCGCCCATGGCTTCGGCCATCTTGGCGAAATCCGGATTCCACAGCTGGCCGGTGCGTTCATTGACGAAGCTCGTGCCGATTTCACGCCCATCGTGATAGAAGCGCTGCAGGTCGCGGATGCAGCCGATGGCGTAGTTGTTCTGCAGCACCCACACGGCGGGGAGATTGT
>JBEKNW010000291.1:0-3673 GCA_049522435.1 Xanthobacteraceae bacterium | reverse complement strand
GCTACGACGACATTCTCCACAAAGCCTGCAATGCCTGGACCTTCTTCGCCGACGATCCAGACCGCATCACCTCCATCACCACCCGATCATGGGCAACGGTCATCCCTTAAGGCCATTGGTATCAGACCTTGCCCGGCCTCCACATCACCGACCACCAGATGAGGCTGTACATGAGTTACCGACAAACCCACGAGACTGCCGTTGCTGCCGCCAAAGCCGGCTTCAGCACGGCGACCGGCTACCGGATCGAGAATGATCCGCGCCTGCCATCCCGGAAGAAGGCGCCGCGTGGCCGGCGCCGGCCCGACCCGCTTGCCGGTGTTTGGGATAGCGAGATCGTCCCGATCCTGAAGGCGGCCCCTGGCATCCGCGCCATTGCGGTTCTCGAAGAGCTCCGGTGGCGCCACCCCGAGATCAGCCCCGGCATCCGGCGCACGCTGGAACGGCGCATGCGGGGCTGGCGGGCGCTGGCCGGCCCAGAACAGGACGTTATCTTCCGGCAGGAGCACGCGCCTGGCCGTCTTGGCCTGTCCGACTTCACCGACACGAGCGCGCTCGGCATCACGATTGCCGGCGTCGCGCTGGCGCATCGGCTCTATCACTTCCGACTGGCATTCTCGGGTTTCGAGCACGCCCATGTAGTCCTCGGCGGCGAGAGCTTCGTCGCGCTGGCCGAGGCCTGCAGAATGGGCTGTGGACGCTCGGCGGCGTTCCCGAGCAACATCGCAGCGACAGCCTGTCGGCCGCCTTCCGCAATCTCGATGCCGACGCGAAGGAGGATTTGACGCTACGCTACGAGGCGCTCTGCGGCCATTACGGCATGACGCCAACCCGCAACAACCCCGGCGTCGCGCACGAGAACGGGTCCATCGAGAGTTCGCATGGCCATCTCAAGAAGGCGCTCGAAGACGCGCTGCTGCTGCGCGGCAGCCATGACTTCGACGATCTCAATGCCTATCGCCGCTTCATCGACGAGGTCGTCGGTCGGCGGAATGCCAACACCCGCAAGCGGATCGAGCTGGAACGGTCCAGGCTTACTCCGCTGCCGAAGCGCCGCACCGCCGATTACGAAGAGAAGATCGTCACGGTAACGTCGAGCGGCGGCTTCATTCTGCGCCGTGTTTTCTACACCGCGCCGTCGCGGCTGATCGGCCATCGCCTGCGCGTGCACCTCTACGACGACCGGCTCGACTGTTTCCTTGGCTCGACGCCAATGATGACGCTCAGACGGGGGCAGCCAGCCTCCGATCGCAAGGGCGGTCACGTCGTCGACTACCGGCACGTGATCCACGCGCTGCGCAAGAAGCCGATGGCGTTGCCCAATCTGGTCTACCGCGATCAGTTGTTCCCGCGTCAGGCCTATCGCAAAGCCTTCGAGGCGTTACGCGGCGAAGTGGGCGACAAGCAGGCGTGCAAGGTCACGGTCGAGTTGCTGGCGCTGGCGCACGATCGGGCCTGCGAGGCCGAGCTGGCGCAGGTCATCGACGCAGAACTCGATGCCGGACGATTACCGGACCTGGCGTTGCTCCGTGAACGCTTCGGCCCATCCCCGGCATCGGTGCCGGTCATCGATGTGAAGCTGGTAGCGCTCAACGCCTACGACGAGCTGGCGGCTGTCCATGTCGTCGAGCCGACCTCCAGCCTGGAGGCCGCGGCATGACGAGCAACAACACCATCGACGCTGCTCGTGTCGAACTCTTGTTGAGCGAGCTGCGCTTGCCCGCCATCAAGCTGATGTGGGTCGCTCTCGCCGCACGTGCGGACAAGGAGGGGTTGGCCTGCTGCCCGCTTCCTGGCTGCACTCGCCGAACACGAGATGGCCGATCGCGGTCGCCGCCGTATCGAGCGGCATCTTGCCAGCGCGCGATTGCCGGCGGGCAAGACCTTCGACACCTTCGACTTCAACGCCGTGCCCATGGTCAGCAAGGCGCAGGTCATGGCGCTCGCCGCCGGCGACAGCTGGCTTGATCGGGGTGCCAATATCTTGCTCTTTGGCCCGCCCGGCGGGGGCAAGAGCCATCTTGCCGCGGCGCTCGGTCTGGCTCTCGTACAGAACGGCCGGCGTGTGCTGTTCATGCGCACCACTGACCTCGTCCAGAGGCTGCAGGTGGCGCGCCGGGAGCTAGGGCTCGAGGCCGCGATCACCAAGCTCGACAAGTACCAGCTGCTGATCCTCGACGATATCGCCTACGTCACCAAGGATCAGGCCGAGACCAGTGTTCTGTTCGAGCTGATCGCCGCCCGTTATGAACGCCGATCCCTGCTGATCACGGCCAACCAGCCCTTCGGCGAATGGGGCAAGATTTTCTCCGACCAGGCCATGACGTTGGCGGCTATCGACCGGCTCGTGCACCACGCCACGATCCTGGAGATGAACGTCGCGAGTTATCGCCGGAAAGCCGCGCTCAAACGCAAGCGCGGCCCAGGTGATTGAACGGTAAAACCGCGCAACCATCATAACGGGACGCTGCAGGCGCTCACGGCGACTACTGCCGTGACCCTTCGCGACAGGCGCCAAGGCTCTGACTTTGCGTCGCTAATGGGGCATAGCGGAAGTGGCTCGACCTGCGGCCGGCTCGTCCCGGTCGTGAATGACCCCATTGCGTCGGTTGGCTGCGAGACTTTGCTGCAATGCAGCACGTGAGGCGTGTAGCTAGCGTCCGCGTCCTCAACCACCACACCATACACCCTGAGTTCTGCGATCTTGTCGCAAAAAGGTATTGCCGTGAGAGCATTGTCACGGCCTAATTCAAGGAGGCGATTCGTGCTGGAATCTGGCGCGAGTATCTCCGATCGTATCCAGTCGGCGACGAAGGGTCATGCCGCGTTCAGCATTGCGTCAGTCCAATCTGTTCGCAGACGCGCCCCACGAAGGCGACATCTGGTCGGAACGGCTACTTGCGGCCTTCGCTGATGCGGCCCTCCACTCGGGTTTCCTGCCGCTTGCGGAGCAGGCGATCGAGGCGTGCCCCGGCGATGCGATCATTCTCATGCTGGCCGCCATGGCGGCGCTGCTCGATGAGCGGCCGAAGCGCGCGCTAGTCCTCCTGAAGCGATTTTCCAAACGTGCTTCGGCGCCGGCGGGAGATCTCTTGCACGCGCTGGCGCTCAACCAACTCGGCAAACGGGCCGCAGCCAGAGCGTTGTTGGAGAGCAATGGCCTGAACAGCCGGTGGTCTGCCGTCAGGGCTTTTCCGGGCGGGTCCGGGCGCCTGCCGTGGTTGATCCAGCAACTCGATAATATCGTAGGCCGCAAAGTGGCCCTCCCCGGGCGACGCTTGGCGGCGCGCGTCAAAGGCAAGCCAAGGACCGCGACCAAGGGCGAAATGGCGGCTCGCCCGCGCAAAGCGCCGACGCCCGCGGCCATAGTGATTGCACCCGCGCCGCCACCCCTGCCGAGCGTCAATATCGACATTCCGTTTACGATCGGGTTCGACGTGTCGCCGCTGTTGTCGGCCTTGGCGCGCGACGCGGAGCCGGGTGGCCGCTGGTTCGGCCTGCGCGAACGGTTCGCCCATCTTGGTCTGGCGCAGGGCTTCGACGAGCTCCTGTGCCTGCCGCATCTTACCGGCGTCGAACCCCTGTTGCATCAGATCGAAACGGTGCGCAAGGTGCTCAAGCAGTTCCGTGGTCGCGTTCTGCTTGCCGATGAGGTCGGGCTCGGCAAGACGAT
>JBEKNW010000290.1:0-3677 GCA_049522435.1 Xanthobacteraceae bacterium | reverse complement strand
AACGCGGCATCGGACGGCGCCACCGCCAAGGCGTCGGTAACCAGCGCATAGACTTCCGGCCGCGGCTTATAGAGGCGCACGGCGTCCACCGAAAGGACGGCGTCGAAAAGCCCGGCGAACCCGGCCGCTTCGACGGCGGCGGCAAGCATGCGCGGCGAGCCGTTGGAGAGGACGGCCAAGCGCGCGCCGCGCGCCTTGAGGTCAACAAGGGCGGTGCGCGCGTCGGGAAACGCGTCGAGCCTGAGATAAGCGTCGAGCAGCTGCGGCCGCAGCGCGCGGTCGACCGAGGGCACGCGGGCGAAGGCGTAATCCAGCGCGCGCTCGGTCAGCGTCCAGAAGTCGACGTAGTGGCCGGCAAGCGTCAATGTCCAGGTGTATTCGAGCTGCTTTAATCGCCAGATCTCCGAGAAACGCTCCGCCTCGGGACCGGCTGCGGCGCGATGACGGGCAATCGCGGCATGGACGTCGAACAGCGTGCCATAGGCATCGAAAACGTATGCGCTCAACATGGCCAGATCTCCCTGTGGCAATCATGGTGACAAAGGCCGTGCCGATGACACAATAGGCTCACGGAGGATGATTCGATGAGCCGGCCCATCGCCTGGTCGAAGACCGTGACGTTTTTCGAGGACGACTGGCATGAGGGCAATGTGCCGATCATGGGCCCGCGCACACATGCAGCCTGGCTCTGCACCTCGGTGTTCGACGGTGCGCGCGCCTTCGAGGGCGCCACTCCCGACCTCGATCTGCACTGCGCGCGTGTCAACGAATCCGCCAAGACGATGTGCCTCAAGCCGCTCGTCTCGCAAGAGGCCTGGATCGCCTTCGTCCGCGACGGTCTCAAGCGTTTCGAATCAAACGCCGAGCTTTACATTCGGCCGATGTATTGGGCGGAGGAGGGAGCGCCGGGCGGCGTGCGGCCCGACCCCGACTCGACCCGCTGGTGCCTCACGCTCTACATCGCGCCGTTTCCGAAACCCACGGGCACGGCCATCACGCTGTCGCCGTTTCGACGTCCGACGCGCGAGTCCGCGCTGGTCGACGCCAAAGCCGGCTGCCTCTATCCGAACAACGCCCGCGCGCTGATCGAAGCGCGCTCGCGCGGCTTCGACAATTGTCTCATGTGCGACATGCTGGGCGACATTGCCGAGCTCGGCACGGCCAATATCTTCATGGCGAAGGACGGCGTCGTCTTCACACCGGCCGCGAACGGCACCTTTCTCTCCGGCATCACGCGGGCGCGGGTGATCGCTCTGTTGCGCGAGGCCGGCGCCACCGTGATCGAGACGACGCTGCGCTATTCCGATTTTCAGTCGGCGGATGAGATTTTTTCCACGGGCAACTATACCAAAGTGTCGCCGATCACCCGCATCGACCAGCGGGATTTGCAGCCGGGCCCGTTCTACCGCAGGGCTCGCGAGCTGTATTGGCAGTTCGCGCATGCAACGGCGTGACAGGGTCTGTTAATCGGGGCCCCGCACGGTCAGCAACGTCGAAATTGAACGGCCGCGAATGTCATAGACCCGCGCATAGACGACGCCTTCGCGCACGATGTCGAAAAGGATCGGCGCATCGAGCTTGGCGCAGTAGAATTCGCCGAGCATCATGGCGAAGTCGGCGCCTTTCGGGTCCCATATGGCCGAATAATTCGGACCGAGGGCGACCACGACCGCTGGATGCGGTCCGCAGACTGCGACTTTCCATATTCCGTTACGCGGCGTCTCACCGCGCTGCGCGACGAGCGCGCGCAATTGCAGCGATGCCTGCCGCATCGACAGTCCCCAATAATCGAGCATGTAGCGCGGCCGCGCTCCCGCCACGCCGCCGGCAATATGATTGAAATGCGTGTACTCGTAAGGATGCAGCCGCACCATGTCGATGACCGGGGAGGCGAGGCCCGCGATCAGGACGACGGCGCCCGCTGCCACAGCGGCACGACCGTATAGAAGCAGGCGTCGCGCGATCCACGCCCCGGCGACGCCGCCGAGCGCGGCGAACGGCGGCATCAAGAACACGAAATGTCGGATGCCGTTGTACATGGCCGGCCGCGTGGCGACCGTCACCACAACCGGCAGCGCTGCGGCGAGGACGGCAGCAAATAGAGCGGCGCGGCGCCCGGCGGTCACGCCCGGATGTCCCGGTTCGCCGCGCGCGGTCGCGATCATCGCGCCGACCGTTCCGCAGAGCCCCAGCACCAGCATCAGTTCGGGCAGCGTGAGCGCGACGAGAGTCGGCAGATAACTGCGCGGCATGTCGGGAACCAGGATCAATCGGCCGTCGAACAGCTCGCGCCAAGGCTTTTCAAAAAAGTTGGAAAAATATTCGACGGCGCGAAAGGGATTGAGCGGCGAAACCACGGCCCACGGCCAAACGAGGCCCATGACCAGATAGGCTAGGAGGGCGCCCGGAATGAACGGCGCGAGGAATGACCCCCATTCGCTGAGCGCCGGCTTGAGTCCGCTCTCGCGCGATCTGAGGGCGAGAATCAGCAGGAGTGGCACCAGCGCGTTGATCAGCGCGAAGCCGCCCATGACCCGCGAGCCGATCGCGAGGCCAATGCCGATGCCGCACAGCGCGACAGTTGCGGGCGTCGCCTGCGGATACTCCTCGAACGCGCGTACGATGCCGAAGAGCGCAATCGCCATGGCCATTGCGAACGGCGCGTCCTTCGCATTCATGAACATATGGCCGTAGTAGAGCGGACAGGCGGCGAGGAGAACGAGCGCAATCAGTCCGGCGAGCGGGCCGCCGAGGCGGCGTCCCAGCCGCCAAGTGACGAAAAGGCCAACGAGACCGACGGCAGCACCCATGAGCCGTCGCGTCTCGAACAGGTCGAACGGCAGAACTTTTGCAGCAAGCGCGGCGAGGAGATCGAACCCGCCGCCATACATGTAAAGATTGACAAACGACAGCGCGCGCTTGTCGGCAAAGCCCGACGCATAGAGCGAGACGAGCAGGTCGCCGTACTGCGAATGCGTGTAGTCGTCCCAGCCGAGGCCATAATCGCGAAAGGTGAAGGCGGCGAGCGCTGCAACAAGAACCAGCGTGCCGACCGCAAGTACATCGAGCCGGCGCGCGACGACAAGGGCGCCCGCAGGCGAGTGGGTGGATTTCACCACGAGTTCGGGCACGATCGGTTTGATCTTGGATGCGCGCTTCGCCGCGAAGCTCAACACACGATCCTCATTGGCAGCCGGGATAACGTGTCAAATGGACGGCCGATCGTGACTCCTCAAGGCCCGATTAATGACCCGGTTCGCAGTGTCGATCGAAAAAAGCGGGACCAAAAGGCCCCGCTCATTTCAATCTCACCGCCGAGCCGGCCGCTATTTCATCGCCGCCTCGTACATCTCGGCCACGTAGTCCCAATTGACGAGATGATCGAGGAACGCTTTGAGATAGTCCGGCCGCCGGTTGCGATAATCGATATAATAGGAATGCTCCCATACGTCGCAGCCGAGGATGGGCTTGGCGCCGTGGACCAGCGGGTTCTCCCCGTTCGGCGTCTTCATAATGGCGATCTTGCCGTCCTTGACCGCGAGCCAGCACCAGCCCGAGCCGAATTGGGTGACGCCAGCCTGGGTCAAGTCTTCTTTGACCTTTGCGAGCGGGCCGATGTCGGAGGTGATCTGCTTTTCGAGTTTGCCGGGCAGCTTGTCGCCGCCGCCGCCCTTTTT
>JBEKNW010000289.1:0-3713 GCA_049522435.1 Xanthobacteraceae bacterium | reverse complement strand
CGATCTCGCCGAGTACCGCCGTCCCGATCCAAGAACGGCGCCGGCGCTGGCCAAGGCCTCATGCCTCTACGCCATCTGCACCATCTCCAAGCATCGCGCCGAGCGCCGCGGCTTTGCCGACGCCATGATGCTCGATTGGCAGGGCCGCGTCGCCGAATGCACCGGCGCCAACATCTTCTTCATCAAGGACGGCAGGATTTACACGCCGATCGCCGACTGCTTTCTTTCCGGCATTACCCGGGCGACGGCGATCGCGCTGGCGCGCCGGCATAATATCGAAGTGACCGAGCGCCGCATCATGCCGGAGGAGCTCTCTGGTTTTTCCGAGTGTTTCATCACCGGCACCGCCGCCGAGGTGACCGCGGTGTCGCAAATCGCGGATTGGTCTTTCACCCCGTCCCGCATCACCCAGCAATTGATGAGCGATTACACCGCCGAAGTGCAGCCGAAGGGCAAGGCCGCGGCGGCGTAGAGTTCGTCGCAAAGCTAGAGCATTTTCAGGAAAAGTGGATACCGGTTTTCCGTAGAAAATGCGACCAAACAAAGAATCTAGAGCATGATCAGTTTCCACCGAAACTGAACATGCTCTAGCGCACCCGCACCGGGATGATTTCGACCGAGAGCTGCACCTCGTCGCCGAGACCGTAATAGTAATAAGCGGGTTGCGAAACCAAGCGTAACAATATGAACAGCCGAAAACGCAGACGCTTGAGCAAGCCCATCCGCCGCGAAGGCAGCAGGTTTTCCTGCGAGACATGCACGACCCACTGACGTCGGTCGGTCGGCAGATCGATTTGTTTGTGCCGCGCCATCTCTTCCAGTAATCGCTCGACATTCGGCTCCTCCATGAAGCCGAAACTCAACCTGACGCCAATGATGCTGCCTCTTTGCTTGTCACGGTCGAAGACGGTCACCAGATAGCGATTATCCCTGATGTAGGGGACTTTGCGATGCGTGACTTCGACAAGGATCAAGTTCCGCGGCAGGATGCCGTGGCGCTCCCATAGCATTTGAATGAGCGCCGGCGCCCGATCGGTCGGCAGGTGCAGCGGGCTCGCCGCCATCACCACGGCGTTTCGCTCCATGAAGACTTTGCAATCGCGATGCAGCGCGACCAGTTCCGCCATCGTCATCGTGGATTTCGCCGAATAGGCCGCAAAGGTTGCCTTGCGGCCCCAGCGCCAGGTCGACATCACCAGAAACAAAACGGCGCCGACCGAAAGTGGAACGAACCCGCCTTCCAGGAACTTGAGCGAACTCGCGACCAGGAAGCAGGCGTTGACCGCTATCAGAGCGCCCCACACCAGACCCGTTCTGGCCGGCCCCCAGTTCCAATAGCGCCGGGCGACCGGAACCATCGCCAGCGACGTTATGACCATCACGCCGGACACCGCCAGCCCATAGGCCGCCGCCAGCGCCGAACTGGAGCTGAAGGTTACGACGAGCAGGATGCAACCGACAAAAAGCGACCAATTGATAAAGGGAATATAGATCTGACCGGCATGCGCCTGATGGGTGTGCAGGAGATTTAGCCGCGGAAACAGACCCAATCGGATCGCTTGCGATACCAGCGAAAAGGCTCCCGAAATCAGCGCCTGCGACGCGATAACGGTCGCGACGGTGGCCAGCAGAACCATCGGAAAAAGCATCGATTGCGGCACCAGGCTGTAGAAAAGCTTGCCGCCCGCGACCGGCGCACCGGTCAAAAGATAGGCGCCTTGCCCGAGATAGCTGAGCAAGAGCGCCGGATAGACGACGGCAAACCAACTCGCCCGTATCGGCTGCGCGCCGAAATGCCCGACATCGGCATACATGGCTTCGCCGCCGGTGATGACCAGCATCAAGGCGCTCAGGATGAGGAGCGCATCGAACAAGCCCGCGTGCCGGAGAAATTCCAGGCCGTGAATGGGATTGAACGCCGCGAGAATTTCCGGGTGATGCTCGATCTGCCAGGCGCCGAGGCCGGCGATGACCACAAACCAGACCGCGAGAATTGGACCGAAGACGATTCCAATTCCCGACGTGCCCTTGAACTGGATGGCAAAGAGCGCGGTCAACAGCCCAATCGTGATTGGGATGACGATCTCTCGCAAAGCCGGAGTCGCAACTTGAATTCCTTCCACGGCCGAGAGCACGCTGATCGCGGGTGTAATCATTCCGTCGCCGAAAAGTAATCCCGCCCCCAGCATCAGCGCCCACAACAGAAGCGTCGTGCCGCGCTTCTTGGGTTCATGCAGAAGGCCGTAGAGCGCGAACAGGCCGCCCTCGCCGTCGTTCTGCGCGCGCAAGACGAAAATGGCGTATTTGATCGCAACGATGACGGTGATCGTCCAGATCACCAGCGATACCCCGCCCAGCACATCGGCGGGCGCCGGCGCGGCGCCGGCTCGGCCGAGGAACAGCGCATCCATGGCGTAAAGCGGCGACGTTCCGATATCGCCGTAGACGATGCCCAGCGCCCCGACGGTCAACGCCGCGAAACTTCCGCGTGGCGCACGCGATGGCTCGATGCGCAGCGGGGATGCTGCGGCCAGACCTTTGCGGTGCCGGCCTGGACCTGTCATGAAGCAAGAACCGGGCTTAAGATTGGGTGCCCTTTCCACGCCGGTGGTGCATTTGCGCAGAAGATAAGGCAGCTCGCTCCGGATTGCCTGCCTTGATGCAGATCAACGCAGCCAAGGGAGTTACCGGCGCTCACCTTGGGCGTTTCCGAGCCCTGGGGCGCCGCGGGGCGCCTGATTTCCGCCCACTCCTATTTCTTTGGAAAGGCCTTCTCCAGCGCCAGGTTGAGCTCCAAAACGTTGACCCGCGGCTCGCCGAAAATCCAAAGGCTGCGCGGCGTCGTGTGTTGCGCGACGAGAGCGGCAACTTGCTCGGGCGGCACGCCGCGGGCTTTAGCCACGCGCGCCACTTGAAGCAAAGCATTGGCCGGCGTGACGTCCGGGTCGAGACCCGAAGCCGAGGTGGTGAGCATGTCGGCGGGTAGCGGCTTGCCTGCGAGCTCCGGCTGGGCCTGATCGAGAGCCGCGCGGTCGGCGGTCAACCGGTCCTGCAGAGCCTTGCTGGTCGGACCCAGATTCGAAGCCGTCGTGTTGGCCGCGTTGTAGGGGGCGGCTTTCGTGGAATCGCTTAAATCGACAGTGGCTGATGGACGGCCGTGGAACCATTGCGGATCGTTCCACTGCTGGCCGATCAGTCGCGAGCCGATGATCCGGCCGTCGGCACTCTCTTCGAGGCTGCCGTTCGCCCGATTTGGCATGAGCAACTGACCCACCGCGGTGACGGCGAACGGATAGGCAAAGCCGCACAGGGCGAACGTCACCAGAGAAGCGCGCACTGCGCCAGTAACATAGCCGAGCATGTCAGGCTCCTCTCAAACCAGCGGTGCGATCAAAAGGTCGATCAGCTTGATGCCGATGAACGGAGCGACCAGGCCGCCGGCGCCGTAGATCCACAGGTTGCGGGAAAACAGGCTTGCTGCGGTTTCGACCCGGAAACGCACGCCGCGCAGCGCCAACGGGATGAGCAGCGGGATGATCAGCGCGTTGAAGATCAGCGCCGAAAGAACCGCGCTGTGCGCCGTCGCCAATCCCATGACGTTCAACGCCGCCAGACCCGGAAGGGCGACGATGAACATCGCCGGAATGATGGCGAAGTATTTCGCCACGTCGTTGGCGATGGAGAAGGTCGTCAGCGCGCCGCGCGTGATCAAC
>JBEKNW010000288.1:0-3726 GCA_049522435.1 Xanthobacteraceae bacterium | reverse complement strand
GCCGATGCTGTTTGTGTGCGAGAACAACGGCTTTGGGGAATTTACCGCCATCGAGGACGTCACTGCCGGACCCGACCCGATCGCGCGCGGCCTTTCCTTCGGCATTCCATCGGAAACCGTCGATGGCATGGACGTGCTCGCGGTCCGCGCCGCCGCGCAAGGTGCGCTGGCGCGCGCCCGCGATGGCGGCGGGCCGACCTTTCTGGTCTGCAATACCTATCGCTTCGGTGGCCATCACGTCGGCGACAAGCATGACTACAAGGATGACGCCGACGCCAAAGCCTGGCGGCTAAAGGATCCGATCGAACGATTCGGCCGATGGCTGCAGGACTCCAACATGGCTACAGCGAGTACGATCGCTGCGCTCAAGAATGACATCGACGAAGAGGTGCGCGCCGCCATCGATCTTGCCAAGGCGGCCCCCTTCCCTGCTGCGGATGATCTCGGGATTCACCTGCATGCCTAGCCCGCGCACTGCCACCTATCGCGCCGCGGTGCTGGAAGCGCTGTTCAGCGAAATGCGCCTTGATGACTCGGTCATCCTGATGGGCGAGGACATTGGCGCCGCCGGCGGCGTGTTCAAGCAGACCGAAGGACTGTTCGCGCAGTTCGGTAGCGAGCGCGTCATCGATACTCCGATCTCGGAAGCCGGGGCATTCGGTATCGCGGTCGGCGCCGCCATGACTGGGCAGCGGCCGGTCTTCGAGGTGATGTTTGGTGATTTCATCACGCTGATCATGGACCAGCTGGTCAATCAGGCGGCGAAGATCAATTACATGTCCGCCGGCCAGTTCAGCGTCCCACTGGTGTTGCGGACCGCGGTCGGTATTGGCGGAAATCTCGGACCGCAGCACTCGCAGAGCCTGCACGCCTGGCTGGTCCATATTCCCGGGTTGAAAGTGGTGATGCCCTCGACCCCGGCCGATGCCAAGGGACTGATGGCGGCCGCCATCCGCGACGATGGCCCGGTGATCTTTTTCGAGGATCGCATGCTTTATAACCTGCGCGACGCGGTGCCCGACGGCGATTACGTCGTGCCGATCGGCAGCGCCGAGATCAAGCGCACGGGCCGGGACGTGACCATTATCGCGATCGGTCGCATGGTGCATATGGCGTTGGCCGCGGCCGAATTGTTGGCGAAAGACGAGATCTCGGCCGAGGTGATCGATCCGCGCAGCTTGGTGCCGCTCGACGTCGATACCTTGGTGGCATCCGTGAAGAAGACCTCGCGCGCGATCGTGGTGGACGGCGGCTACCGGCAATACGGCGTCACCGGGGAAATCGCCTCAACCGTCGCCGAGCACGCCTTCGATTGGCTTGATGCGCCGGTGATCCGCATCGGCGGCGCCGATGTTCCAATTCCGTTCAGCAAATCGCTGGAGCCGCTCGTGCTTCCCGACGCCCAGCAGTTGGCGCGCGACGCTGCCGCGCTGGTGCGCGGCCGTCGATGAGGATCTTGGAAGGACACCGTCAATGACAACCACAGCCCCCGATCGCCGGACCAGCCTGTCGATCTTCGAGCGCATGCTGCTGATGCGGCATTTCGAAGAGGCCGTGATCCAGCTCTATAAGCAGGGCCGGTTCGTCAGCCATTACCATATCTATATCGGCCAGGAAGCGACCGGCGCCGCGGTGCTGGAAGCGCTGGGTGAAAAGGATTTGATCTGCACCACCCACCGCAATCATGGCCACATCATCGGACGTGGCTGCGATCCAAACCGGGCGATGGCGGAAATCCTTGGCCGCGCGACCGGATTTAACGGCGGCCGCAGCGGCACCTTGCATATTTCCGATCCCAGCCGCGGGTTCCTGTCCACCTCGGCCGTCGTCGGCGGCTGCGCCGGCCTGGCGACCGGCGCGGGCTTCGGCCTCAAGGTCAAGCGCGAGCCGCACATTGCCGTCGGTTTCTTCGGCGATGGCTCCCTCGAAGAAGGGTTGGTCATCGAGTCCTTCAACATCGCAGCACTGTGGCGGCTGCCGGTCGTCTATGTCTGCGAGAACAATTCGGCCGGCGCCATGGGCCCGCAGCAGGGTGGCTACCCGACCGCGATTACCGCGACCGACAGCTTCACCCGCCTGCCCGCCGCCTATGGTATTCATTGCCTGAAGGTTGACGGAACCGACATCAGCGCCGTGCACGCGGCCGCGCTCGAGGCGGTCCAGCGCTGCCGCAGCGGCAACGGACCAGTCTTCATCGAGGCCTTCACGACCCGTTGGCCGGGCAGCAGTCCATTGTGGCCGGAGCTGGTGACCGTCACCGACCTCAACGAGGCCTGGGATCCCGCGCGTATCGCCGGACCGCATGCCGACTGGTTGCGGCACCATGACCCGTTGCTGCGCGCCGCGCGCGAGCTCCTTGCCGCCGGCCACGCCTCACGCGACGAACTGATGGCCCGCGATAAGGATGCGCGAACCCGGATCGCGGCAGCGGCAAATTTCGCCATCGAGAGCCCGATGCCGGCGGCAGCTACCGTCGGCAACCACGTGTTCGCCTGAGCAAGGAGCGATCGATGAGAAAGATAAGCTACGCCGCGGCCATCGTCGAAGCCTTGCGCATCAGCCTGGCCGAGGACCCCTGCGTCAGTCTGGTGGGAAGCTACGTGCTCGGGCTTGGCCCCAAGCGTGTGCTGATGGACCCGATCCGCGCCGAGTTTCCCGACCGCATTTATGATCCGCCGACATCGGAGGCGGCGATTGTTAGCATCGGCGCCGGCGCCGCGATGGCCGGCACGCGGCCATTCGTCGATATCGGCACTGCGAGCTTCGCCTATGTCGGCTGGTCGCCGCTGGTCAACGAAGCGGCGGTTGCCTGCCATATGTCGGACGGCGCGCTGCGCGTGCCGGTCGTCTACCACATGCTGCACGGATTGCGTGGCGGCGGCGCCGCCCAGCACAGCCACAGTCCGCAGGCGATGTTGTGGAATGCCGCCGGTCTCGAAATCGTACTGCCATCCATGCCCTATGACGTTAAAGGACTGCTGCGCAGCGCCATCAAAAGCGACAATCCTACCGTGTTTATCAACCATGCCCGACTGATGGACATCGAGGGTGATGTGCCGGAGGGCGATTACACGATTCCCTTCGGCCGCGCCGACATCAAACGACCCGGTCGCGACGTCACCGTGATCGCGACCTCCTATGTCGTGCACGCCGCGCTGGCGGCAGCCGAGACGCTCGCGGGCGAAGGCGTCGAAGTCGAAGTGCTCGATCCACGCACTTTGGTTCCGCTCGACCAGGACCTGATCCTAAAATCCGTGAGCCGGACCGGGAGGCTTGTGGTGGTCGACGAGACCAATCTGAGCTGCGGTATCGCTTCCGAATTGTCCGCCATCGTGGCTGAGCATGGCTTCAAATCCCTGCGCGCGCCGATCATGCGTGTCGCCCGGCCCAATATCCCGACGCCGTTCAGCCAACCTCTCGAACAGGCCATCACGCCCACCCCCGACAAGATCTGCGACGCGGTGCGCCGAGTCATGGCTTGGACCTGACCCCGATGAAAGCCGTCCGCCTGTTTGAATTCGGTGGGCCGGACAAGCTCGTTTACGGCGATTACCCGGAACCCGATGTCGGCATCGACGATGTGCTGGTGAAAGTGATCGCCACGTCGGTGTCGCGCTGGGATATCAAGTACCGCACCGGCGAGGTTCATCAATTCTACGGCAAGGCCACCGGACACCATGGCGGCATCCACGGTCGCCGAGCCTTTCCCATGCCGATGCAATTGGG
>JBEKNW010000287.1:0-3829 GCA_049522435.1 Xanthobacteraceae bacterium | reverse complement strand
CGGGACGGCGGTACTCGGCGAGATCGAGCCGAATGCCCTTGAGCCGCTGCGCCGGGTCGAAATAGCTCGGCCATTCCCAGGTGGCGATGGCGAGATGGATCTTGTTGTTCTGCGCCGAAACGCCGAGCTGCTGGGAGCCGCGCCACGCGATCGGCCGCACATAGGCGTCTTTCTGGTTGTTCTTCTCGAGAACGAGACGCTTGGCGGCTTCGATCTCGGCGACGCTGTAGGGGATTTCGAAATCCATCAGCTGTGCCGAGCGCTTCAGCCGCTCGGAATGCTCGATACTCTTGAAAATCTCGCCGCCATAGGCGCGTTCGCCCTCGAACACGGCGCTCGCGTAATGCAGACCGTGGGTCAGCACGTTGATCGTGCAATCGGCGGTGGGAATGAGCTTGCCGTCGAACCAGACCAGGTCGGGACGTTGGTCGAAGGGCACTGCCATGGCATTGCCTCCCTGGGCATGGATGGCCCGTTCCGTGCCGGATTTTTGCCCCGCATAAGGGTAGGCCTTTGCGCCGGGCCTTTGCGCTGGGCCTTGGGCCTTTGCGCCGGGATCGGATTCCCGGTATGTTCGCATTTGCCCTATGAGAGCGCCCTTCGGCGCCTGGGCAACGTGCCGGGCCAAGCCAGGCACGCTGCTGCCATGACATCGCGCTTTTGCGGGTAACAATCAAACTGAAATATGTCAATATAGCTGACATAATGGCCGACATCAGTACAACGACGCCGAGTAAAACCCGCTCCATTGCCGCGCCGGTCGAGGCCGCGGCGCAGGCGCACGAACCGTATTGGGACCTTATCGAGCTTCTGTTCTTCGCCTATCGCGACTTCGTCGGCGATCCCGACCAGGTGCTGGAAAAGCTCGGCTTCGGACGCGCGCACCACCGCGTCCTGCATTTCGTCAACCGCAACCCCGGGATGAAGGTCGCCGATTTGCTCGATGTTCTGAAAATCACCAAGCAGTCTCTCGGTCGCGTCCTCAAGCAGCTGATCGATGAAGGCTATGTCGCACAAAAAGAAGGCGCCGATGATCGCCGCCAGCGGCTGCTCTATGTGAGTCCCGCCGGCGAGGCGTTGGCGATGAAGCTCGCCGGGCTGCAGACCGCGCGCATCGGCCGCGTGCTTGACGAACTCGGGCCCGGGGCACGGGAGGCGGCGCGGCGCTTTCTCGCCGGCATGATCGACGCCGAGGATCGCGAACGCGTCCTGCATCTGATCGCGCGCGCCGACTTGCGGCCGCGCGGCCGAGACGGAGTCTCATGACGACTTTATCCGCGAACCCGGCCGATGACGCGCCGCATCTGCTGGTCGTCGATGACGATCGCCGCATCCGCGCGCTGCTGTCGCGTTTCCTGCTCGGGGAGGGCTACCGCGTCACCACCGCAGAGACTTCGCGTGACGCGCGAGCCAAGCTCGAAAGCCTCAACTTCGACCTCCTCATCCTCGATGTCATGATGCCGGGCGAAAACGGGTTTGATTTTGCCCGCGCGATCCGCGCCGGATCGGCGGTGCCGATCCTCATGCTCACGGCGCGGGACGAGAAGGAGAGCCGCATCAAGGGCCTTGAAATGGGCGCCGATGATTATCTGGCGAAACCGTTCGAGCCACGCGAGCTGTCGTTGCGCGTTGCCAGCATCCTGCGGCGCGCCCGGCCGCCGAGCGCGCCGCCCGCAGAATCGGTGCGCTTCGGTCCGTTCGTGTTCCACCTCGCGCGCGGCGAGCTGCGCCGCGGCGAGGAGGTGATCCGCCTCACCGACCGCGAGCGCGAGATGCTGCGCGTCTTGGCCGCGAGCATGGGCGAGACCGTCCTTCGCCAAGCGCTTGCCGGCAGCGGCGAAAGCGTCAGCGAGCGCACTGTGGACGTGCAGGTCAACCGGCTGCGCCGCAAGATCGAACGCGATCCGGCCAATCCACTCATCGTTCAGACCGTGCGTGGCTTGGGCTACCGGATGGTGGCGGCGCCGTGAGCGGCGCCATGAGCAGTTTTGACGATGGCATTGGACGCCTGCGCAGCGCGGCGGGCCACCTGCTGAGTGCCGCGAACGCCGCAGCTATTGCCGCCGGCTCCATCGCGGCCCCGATCACCAGCCCGTGGGGTCGCCTCACCCACTGGCTCAAGTCGGTGATGCCGAAGGGGCTTTATGCCCGCGCGCTCTTGATCATCATCGTGCCCATGGTGGTGCTGCAATCGCTTGTCGCTTTCATGTTCGTGGAGCGGCAGTGGAGTCTGGTCAACTATTACCTCTCCTCGGCAGTGACGCGGGAGATCGCAACGCTCATCGACGTCTACAAAACCTATCCGCAGGGCGCTGACCGCGCTCAGCTCCGCCGCATCGCTCAGGATCGGCTTGGCCTCGTGGTCGATTTCCTGCCGGAGGGGCAATTGCCGCCGCCCGGACCGAAGCCGTTCTTCTCGCAGCTTGATGAGGCGCTGTCGGACGAGATTCGCAAACAGATCGGGCTGCCGTTTTGGATCGACACGGTCGGCCGCTCCTCGATTCTGGAAGTCCGCATCAAACTCGACGACACGATCATGCGGGTATTTGCGCGGCGGGCCGACGCTTACGATTTCAATTCGTGGATCTTCCTGCTGTGGATGGTTTCGACCTTGCTGGTGGTGCTCACCATCGCCATTCTGTTCCTCCGCAACCAGATCCGGCCGATCGTGCGGCTTGCCGACGCCGCCGAGGCGTTCGGCAAGGGTCGTGAAGCGCCGAATTTCCGTCCCCGCGGCGCGCGCGAAGTCCGGCGCGCGGCGGCCGCTTTCCTGGAAATGAAAACCCGCGTCGAACGCGCGATCGAGCAGCGCACGACCATGCTGGCCGGCGTGTCGCACGATTTGCGCACCATCCTCACGCGTTTCAAGCTCGAACTGGCCTTGCTTGGCGAGAGCCCGGAAGTGGAGGCTATCAAGAAGGACGTCGACGAGATGGCGGGTATGCTCGAAGATTACCTCGCCTTTGCGCGGGGAGATTTGGGCGAGCAGTCGGCCGCAACCGACATGGCCGCCATGCTCGAGGAACTCAAGATCGATAGCGAGCGCCACGGGCATCGGGCCAGCGTTGCATTCCACGGCCAGCCGGAAGTCACCGTACGGCCGGCGGCGTTCAAACGTTGTCTCGCCAATCTCGTTTCCAACGCGGCGCGGTTCGCATCCACGGTCGCGATCACCGGCCATCGCGATCACCGCTGGCTCACGGTGTCGGTGGACGACGACGGGCCGGGCATCCCGCCGCCGCTGCGCGAGGATGTGTTCAAGCCGTTCCTGCGCCTCGACGACGCGCGCAATCAGGACGAAGGCGGCACCGGCCTCGGCCTGGCCATCGCCCGCGATATTGCGCGCTCTCACGGCGGCGACATCACGCTTGGCGATTCGCCGCTCGGAGGATTGCGGGCAACGGTCAGGGTGCCGGTCTGACCGATGCTTCTCGCATAAAAGTCCGCTGAGGAGCGGTTCCTTACTTCCGCTGCAAATCCGCCGAGGCGCGGGCGAGGATTTCGACGAGATGCGCTTCGGCCTCGGCATCGCCCGCGAGGCGCTTGCCGACGGTCTCGCGCAGATGATCGAAGGCGGCCTCGACGAGCGGCGGCAGGTCGCGGCGATTGTCGCGCTCGCCGCGCGCGGCGCGCCGCCAGCGGTTCACGCGTTCGCCGAGCGCAGTCAAGCGGTCAAGAACGGCGTCGACGAGGTCGCGATTGGCCGCAAGATAGGTGCGGCCGGTCTCGGTGATGGCATAAAGCTTCTTGCTGCCTTCGGTCGAGGCGGTGACGTAGCCGGCTTCCTCGAGATAGGTCAGCGTCGGGTAGACGATGCCGGGGCTGGGGC
>JBEKNW010000286.1:0-3931 GCA_049522435.1 Xanthobacteraceae bacterium | reverse complement strand
GCAGGCGTCGATCACCTCGCCGAGATTGTGCGGCGGGATGTTGGTCGCCATGCCGACGGCGATGCCGCCGGCGCCATTGACCAAAAGATTGGGAAAGCGCGCCGGCAGCACCACCGGCTCGTGCTCGGAATCATCATAGTTGGGCTGGAAGTCGACGGTGTCCTTGTCGAGGTCCTCGACCAGCGCGCCGGCCACGCGTTCGAGGCGCACCTCGGTGTAGCGCATGGCCGCCGGCGCGTCGCCGTCGACCGAGCCGAAATTGCCCTGCCCGTCGATCAGCGGCAGGCGCATGGAAAAGTCCTGCGCCATGCGCACCAGGGCGTCGTAAACAGCCTGGTCGCCGTGCGGATGATATTTGCCGATGACATCGCCGACGATGCGCGCGGATTTTCTGTATGGCTTGTTCCATTCGTAGCCGTTCTCGTGCATCGAGTAGAGGATGCGCCGGTGCACCGGCTTGAGCCCGTCGCGCGCATCCGGCAGCGCGCGAGCCACGATCACGCTCATGGCGTAATCGAGGTAGCTGCGCTTCATCTCCTCGGTGATCGAGACGGGGCGAATGTCGGACGGACCGCCGTCGGTCGGCGGGGGATTATCCTGGTCTGGCAAAGGCAAAATCCTTAAGCGAATCTGACGTGAATTTCATAGCCGATCGGGCGCCGCGGCGCCACCTCTATCGGCCTCGGATATCTAGGTTTTTCCTCTGAATTTTCAATGCCATATGGCAGGACGCAACTCGGCGCCCAGAGCGTGTTCCCCTCCCCCTTGCGGGGAGGGGTTAGGGGTGGGGGTCAGGAGGTGCTGCGAGGACATGGTCGCTTGCGCACTGCCTTGCGACCCCGCACCCTACACTCCCCCAACCGAAGTCGGATGTTTCCGACTTCGGTCACCTAAACATGGCCGAACTCGGGAACACCCGAGTTCGGCTGGGGGAGGGAAGCCATGCCGCTCGACTTTGCCATATCCGCGCTGCTGACGCTGTTCGTCGTGGTCGATCCCGTCGGCCTCACGCCGACCTTTCTGGCCGTGACCCATGGCCTGCCGCGCGCCGCCCGCCGCAGCGTCGCTTTGCGCGCCAGCCTCATCGCCGGCGCGATCCTCATCGGCGCGGCGCTCCTCGGCGATTGGTTGTTCCGCACGCTCGGAATCTCACTCGCGGCGTTCCGTATCGCCGGCGGTCTATTGCTGTTCGCGATCGCCTTCGAGATGCTGTTCGGCGTGCGCATGCGCCGCGAAGGCCAAGTCGCCGAGCAGGCGGTCGAAGAGCACGTGCGCAACATTGCCGCCTTCCCGCTGGCGATTCCGCTGCTGGCCGGCCCCGGCGCCATCACGGCGACCGTGCTGCTGGCGGGACGCGCCGACGGCAATCCGCTGCTGGTCGGCTTGCTCATCGCCGTGGTGGTGTTGGTCTCGGCCGCGTGTTTCGTCGCCTTCATCTTCGCCGGGCGGATCAGCCGGCTGCTCGGCATGACCGGCAACATCGTGCTGTCGCGCCTGCTCGGCGTGGTGCTCGCCGCGCTCGCTGTGCAATTCGTCGTCGACGGCATCCGCGCCATCGTGGCCGGCTGACGCGCTAATCGAACATTAACCATGAGCGCTCAGGATGATCTTGTTCCGCTCATTCCCGCGAAAGCGGGAATCCAATGCGGGCAGGTACGCAAAAGTCCGGGTCCCCGCTTACGCGGACGAGCGAATGGATGGGTATCATGGCCATTTCCGGAATTTCCGCCGCGGGCGCGTCGAGCCAACAGGCGGTGCAGTTATCCGGCCAGCACAAGCATGGCGGCCATCATGCTCGTTCGCTCAGCGACATCGATGCCCAAGGATCGAGCGTCGCATCGGCGCCGAGCGCGACCGGCAAGGTCGGCGGCAAAGTCAACATCACCGCATAGGATGGAAAGCAAAAAATGCGATCGGCCCCGTCGCGCGTGCGCGCAGCCCAACCCGCCGACATTCCGGCGCTGATGCGGCTCAAGCGGGCGTTGGCGCAGGGCGAAAATTCTCTTCACGCCGTACGTGCGAACGCGGCCGACTGGCTGCGCGACGGCTTCGGCGCCGATGCAGGCTTCACCGCCTTCGTCGCGGAGGATGCCGGCAACGTCATCGGCATGGCGACATGCAGTCAACGCATTATCACCGGGTGGAACGGGCCGGTGATCTTTCTGCAAGACCTGTTCGTCGAACCGGATTACCGCCAGCATGGCGTGGCGCGCGCGCTGATCGCGCGCGTCGCGGCGCATGCGCGCGACCTCGGCAGCCCGATCGTCGAGCTCACCGTGCACGCCGACAATCCGGCGCAAATGTTTTATCTGCGCAACGGCTTTCAGCCGCTGCCGCAATGCCTGACCTACGTCTTGGCCGGCCCGGCGCTCGCCGCCCTCGCCGAGCGCGACCAAGAAAAACTGGCGCTCGCCGGCTAGCCGTGTAGTCACAAAGCAAGCTGTCCGCAGCTTCCGGTTTACGTCCACTCTTCCCTCGAAAGCAGACGGTCACCAGCACAATTGGTACGTCCGCTAAGGGCCAGTGAAGCGGAAATAGCGACCTCTTCGATATACTATCTCGTAAACTAGACCATGTTCAGTTTCGGTGGAAACTGATCATGCTCTAGATTCTTTGTTTGGTCGCATTTTTTACGGAAAACCGGTATCCACTTTTCCTGAAAATGCTCTAGCATATCCCACTCGGGGCCAGGGCTGCTCGTGGTTAGCGCCGCGATAATTCATTCATGATAATTTGGACGATTGCCGCAAAGGCAAAGCGATATTTTCCTGCAATATTGCAGACGTTATGTGCGGGGTTTTTCCGATCCCCGCTTTTCTTCCGCCTTCGTGGGCTCGATGACTGTGCAACGCAAGCCGCAGGCGCGGCCGGAATCGGTCGAGGAGACGAACAAGCTCAATGATGCGCTCGCGGTTCTCGCAGCGCATCGGCGGGACGCCATTCTCGAAGCGGTGGCGATGAGCGCGAAGGAACTTCTGCGCTCGTTCGATCTGCAGCAATCATTGCCGAAAGTGATCGAGCGCATCGGCCAGGCCACCGGCGTCGACCGGGTGCATATCCTCAAGATCGATCCGGCAGCGCCCGATCAAGGCGAGATCGTCCAACATTATCTCTGGAGCGCGTCAGGGATATCGACACCGCCCCATTTCAGGCACGCGAAGGGCGTCGCCATGATCGACATCGGCCTCGAGTCGTGGCTGCGGAGACTGGCGGCGGGCGAGGTTGTCGTCGGCCACGTCCGGGGCTTCGAACAACCCGCTCGCAAGTTTTTCGAATCGGCTGGCGTCAAGTCGGCCATGGCTGTTCCGGTGTTCGCCAACGGCCGTCTGTGGGGGCACATCGGACTGGACGACTGCCGCGACGAACGTGAGTGGTCGCCCGCCGAGATCGATACGCTCAAAACGCTGGCGGAACTGATCGGCGCGACCGTCTCGGCCCGCCGCCACGAGGCCATCCTCGAAGCGGTGGCGATGAGCGCGAAGGAACTTCTGCGCACGCCCAATCTGCAGCAATCGTTCCCGAAGGTGATCGAGCGGCTCGGCCAAGCCACTGGCGTTGACCGGGTGCACCTCATCGAGATCGATACCGGCACGCCTCCCGAGCACAGCCCGGTCGTCCAGCACTACGTCTGGAGCGCGCCCGGCGTCTCATCGTCGATCAATTACCAGGAAATAAAGGAGCCCATGGCCGAAGTGGGACTCAAATCCTGGGTGCCGAGGCTCATACGGGGCGAGACGGTCGTCGGCAACACCCGCGATTTCGAGCCCGCCGCTCGCGCCTTGTTCGAAAGGGGAAACGTCAAATCGGTCATGGCTGTTCCGGTGTTCGTCGACGACCAGTGGTGGGGGCTGATCGCTTTCGTTGAGTGCGGGTTTGAACGCCATTGGGGACCTGCCGAGATCGATGCCTTCAAAACGCTCGCTGAACTGGT
>JBEKNW010000285.1:0-3931 GCA_049522435.1 Xanthobacteraceae bacterium | reverse complement strand
GGCGAGCTTCGTCGTCAACGGCGCGCCGATGCCAAGCGATTCCGCGCTGACGTCGGTGGGCGCCGAGCTCTTCCTGACGTCGAAACTCACCCTCCTCGCCAAGTTCGACGGCGAATTCGCCAGCGGCTCGCAGACCTACGCCGGCAGCGGCACGCTGCGCTATTCGTGGTGAGCACGGAGTATTGAGCCGGAGGGCGGCCCGAACGGCTTAGTTCCAGGCCGGCGGCACTTGATGCGCCGATGCGCCGCTTGATGCGCGGCCGATGACTCACTCCTTCAAGAGTGCGTCATAGGCTTGGACGAAACCCTTGAACGACAGCGGAACGACGACCTCGTGTCCGCCGGCGTCGGCGAACGAAAGCTTGCCGGCACTGGAGCCGGCGCGGAATTTCTTGAGCGTATCGTCCTTGACCTCGAATTCAGCAAAACAGCCGGAGGGTAAGCAGCGCGCGAAAGGTGCCGCCATGCCGGGATCGGAATCATCGGCGCGGATGCGGACATTCGTGACGAACGATACGTTGACCGGTACTTGAACGATCAGCTTGACCGGCTGGCCCTTCACTGGACGCGGGATGCCAATGCGCGAGAACGGCAGGTTTTTGCCCTGCAGCTGCGTGACCTGTGCCATTTCGCAGACCTTCTGCGGCGGCGATCCGGGTGGCGTCTCGCATTGCACGACCCAGTCGTCGTAGGTCGCGGTGGTACGCTGCGGCGCTTCGCTTGCCGCCGGCTGCTCCTGGTCGGAATGTGGAGCTGCCGCCGGCCGCCGCGGCGGCTGTTGCGCGGCCGCACTGCCTGCAATCGCCATCATCAAGCTGCCGACAAGCAAGTTCGTGGCCGTCCTAAATTCGATCCGCCGCATTTGCCAACTATCTCGCTATTCGCTGCCCACGGCCAAGGACGCGCTCTGCTTCCACGCACCGCGATGCTGTGATGCTAATGAAAGAGATTTTGCAGAAAGTCGAGGGGTCCGGTGGTCGTCGTTTCTGCCGGGGCGGTCGGACCGGCGGCATCCGGCCGTGGCCGCGGCATCGGGACACTCATCTGCGGGGCTCCCATCTGCGGGACTCCCATCTGCGCCATCGCGACGTCGTGCGGGCGATGTCGGGGGAGCGGAATCGGCCCGGGCAGCGGCTCTGCGGCGGGCGAGGCCTCCGCCGGCGCCCCGATCGAAACGGCCGGCTGCTGCGCGGCGAGTGCCCCGGTGTTTGGCACCGCTCCGTCAGGCCTGGCAAGCGCAGGCGCCGCCGGCATCCCGGCTGCTTTCGCGTCCGCCGCAGCCGCGGCCGACGTATCGGCGATTTTCAGCGCGCTCGCCGGTATGTTGGCGTCACCGTCCGGTGAACGATCGCCGAGAAACGCTCCCTTCGGCGCGGTGGACCCGTCACGCGCGTCCGTCGTCGTGGCCCTTGCTTCGACCGTCGCTGCGGAAGGATCGGAAAGCTTGGATTGCTCCGACGCCGGCGACGGCCAACCGCTGGCGTCCGAGCTTGCGTTTCCCGGCGCTTCAAGCGTCGCCGTCGCCGCGAGCTGGTGGAAGGTAGGGACCTTGGGCGGCCCGACATAAGTGCGCACGAATGCGGTGATGGTCCACAATATCACCGGCACCGCTGTGAGCACCGCCACCAGGATGATGATCCGGCGCAACAGCGGCACGTAATGCCGGACCTGGTCGTTGTCGTCCTCACGCATGACATCCGCCTCGTTCTTTGCTCGCAGGCGGGGGCGGTCTGCACTCTAGCTTGCGCATGATCTTTTCCGACAACCGGTACCCACCCCCGGATCAAGTCCGGGGGCAGGCTTTTTCGGGATCATGCTTTACGCGCCGCCCTTCTTCAGTTTCTCCGCAATCCTTGCCGCGAAATAGGTCAACACGCCGTCGGCGCCGGCGCGCTTGAAGGCGATCAGGCTTTCGCTCATGGCCTTGTCGCCTTCGAGCCAACCGTTCCCGGCGGCGGCCATGATCATCGCATATTCGCCCGACACTTGATAGGCGAAGGTGGGCACCCTGAAGGTCTCTTTGACGCGGTGCAATATATCGAGATAGGGCAGGCCCGGCTTGACCATGACCATGTCGGCGCCTTCGGCGATGTCGAGTTCCACTTCTCGCAGGGCCTCGTCGGCATTCGCCGGGTCCATCTGATAGGTGCACTTGTCGCCGATGAGTGCCGCGCTCGAGCCGACCGCGTCCCGGAACGGGCCGTAGAAGGCGGAGGCGTATTTGGCCGCGTAGGCCATGATCTGGACGTCGCCGAAACCGGCGGCGTCAAGCCCGGCGCGGATCGCGCCGACGCGGCCATCCATCATGTCGGAAGGCGCGACGATGTCGCAGCCGGCCGCGGCCTGGACCAGCGCCTGGCGGACCAGCACCGCGACGGTCTCGTCGTTGAGGATGACGCCGTCGCGCAGGAGGCCGTCGTGGCCGTGGCTGGTATAGGGGTCGAGCGCCACATCGCAGAGGACGCCGATCTCCGGCACCTCCTTCTTGATGGCGCGGATGGCGCGGCAGACGAGGTTTTCCGCATTGAGCGCTTCGGAGCCGGTGTCGTCGCGCTTCTCTGGGTCGGTATAGGGGAAGAGCGCGAGGCAGGGGATTGTGAGCTTGGCCGCCCGCTCCGCTGCGCGCACGGCTTCATCGACCGAGAGGCGCTCGACATCGGGCATCGAGGCGACCGGCGCGCGGACATTTGTCCCATCGACCAGGAACAGCGGCCAGATCAAGTCGTCGGTGGTGAGGACATGCTCGCGCACCATGCGCCGAGCCCATTCGGCGCGGCGGTTGCGGCGCGGGCGGATCGCGAGGTCGAGGCGGTCGGCCGGCGCCCCCACCCCACCTTCCCCCACTTGTGGGGGAGGGAAGGAATGGGGGACTAAACGGTTTGCTTCCAGCGGCCGGCCAAATTTGATCGCCATCGGGCGTACTCCATACTGGCAGAGTTCTTTTTACCCGTTCCAGCCTTGGCGCGCCACTGGCTGGAGCGCCGGGATCTCGCGCGGTTAGGGTCAGGGAACTGTCGCCCGACCGCAACCAGGGTTATATTGGTGTGGCAATGCGATAGCGAAGAAATTGCCGGAGCAGGCGATGGACGGTCCCGATACCGCGAGGAAAAGCGCACCGGCGGATGCGCGGGATGGCGCGCGTTACGATCGCGATCTCTACAGCTGGGCCGTCGAGCAGGCGGCGCTGTTGCGCGCCGGACGCCTAGCGGAAGTGGACGCGCTCAGCCTCGCCGAGGAGATCGACGACGTGGGCAGTAAGCAGTACGACAAACTGCAATCTGCGCTACGCCTCATCCTGCTGCATCTGCTCCAATGGGATCATCAGCCGGAACGCCGCTCGCGCTCTTGGCAGTTGAGCATCGCGGTCCAGCGCCGGCACGTCCTGCGCGTGTTGCGCAAGAATCCCGGCCTCAAAACCGTGGTCGACGAGGCAGTCACCGAGGCCTACGAGATTGCCCGGCTGGAAGCGGCGGCGCAGACGCTCCTCGAAGAAGACATCTTTCCGGTCGAGTGCCCGTATTCGTGGAATGAGATCATGGATCGAGCTATCCACTGGCCACCGGCGGATTGACTTAAGCCCGTCTCGAATGGCAAAGGCCGCCCTGCCATGAGCGATCAATCGCAGAGGCGACCCACGCGGCCGAGCGACATGCTCGAGCCCGTGCATGCGGGTAAAGCGGCAAACGCGGCCGGATCCTGGGCCGAATATCTCGTTTTGTTTCTGCGCATCATGGCGGCGGTGTCGCTCGTCAAGGGCCTCTATCATTGGGCCGCGGTGTGCGGGATTTCCGGGCGCAGCGACGGAGGTTTCGAGGCGCACACGGTCGCGTGGCAAACGGCGACGGTGTTCTTCGCCGTCATCGATCTGGTGGCGGCGGTCGGGCTGTGGCTCGCGGCGGCTTGGGGCGAGGTCGTGTGGCTCACCTCCGTC
>JBEKNW010000284.1:0-3939 GCA_049522435.1 Xanthobacteraceae bacterium | reverse complement strand
CCGTCAAGCACCATCGCAACAGCCAGCATTCGCCGCGCCGCCGATCCGTCCTTCTCGCGGCCGGCCGCCGCACGAAGCTCCGCTGCCGTCAAATCAAGCCGTGTGATCGCAACCGCTGCCCCATCGATGCCGCTCCTCTCTCAAGAGAGGGCATCGGATTCAGAATTTAATCGATTTGGGAATCCCCAAAATGAGTCATTACTCAAGGCCTTTGGTATGATCCCTCATTCATGAGACGAATCAGAAGCTTGACCCGGTCGCTCACGACCGCCAGACGGGTTCCGAAAAACCCGCCGCCGGGGTGGACTGACCGTCGGTCGGGCTACGCCCTCCCTCCGTCAGCCCGCCCCCGGCGCATTCTCATCCTGATTGACGCTGCCCTCTCATCTTGATTGTCGCCGCGCACTTCGCTGCACTTCATCCAATACTCAAGTGTTTTGCGCTGAATGCCTGCTTTGCCAGCTGCGTGGGATAGGACGGGATATTCCCTGAGGCTGTCGAGGACAATCCGCATGCGCTCAGGTGAAAGCTTTCGGCTGACTTTCGAGACATCCGCTGGCAGTTTTTGCTTCTTGATTTGGCGACCGCCGCCGCGACCTTGTTTGCGGCCCACCACCCCGAGCGGAGTTGCCTCTGTTTTAGGTCCCTTGGTTTCCCTCATGGCCGCCTCGGCGCGCCGCGGCGGCTCAGGTTTCGTGGTCCCGTTCTCAATGATTGCTGGTACCGGTACGGATAGTGATGTCGGCTGATATCGGAGCGAGCAGCCTTTGGCGGAGTATCGACCAAGGTGACGTCGTCCTTGCCATCCTCCTTTCGAACGTCATGCGATGACGTCTGACCGTTCGGCTCATTCGCCACTTCGCGCCATGGGAAGTTTGAATGATCGCGTCATCGTCGGACACTTCGACTAGATCAACCCTTGCGGCTGCGCCGTTCGGGAAATGAACAGTCAGGGGCGTTTTGACAGGCGGAAACTTCGGCGCCTCACCCAGAATCCATGCTTCCGGGAGAATGCCAAACTCAGTGCCGGGACCAATCTGGCCGTGCACCGTTTCTGCGCGCCACGCGAGAGAGGCCATAGCCGGATTATAGCTTGGCCCCAAGCAAGCCGACAAATGCGCTCGCTGATCCGGGCTTGCGCTTTATGCAGCGCCGTGCCGGGCTTCTTTTTGCTGTCAGTGGCACCCTTTACGCGGCCGGTGACGCCTGCCCGTGATCGGATGGACGAACACAAGCGGAGCGTGATCGGTTTTCAGTGGCAACGATTCGTAATAGGCTTTCAAGCTCGCCACATCGACTAGCGTTCGCAAGCCGGCCTTTCGTGCGGTGATCTTGCGCGAGCTAATGAGGCGCGACATTGTGCGCTTGCTGATTCCGAGGAATGCGGCGGCGTCGCGCGGCGAGAGTGCAATCGGTTCAAGGGTGCCCATGGCATACCTCTCCCGTTGCACGCTTGGCCTAGGCGTGCGGGGGAGAAGGCCACCAAGGGCAAAATGCGGTTAATCGGGGAATGAAACCCCGGCCCATGCCCGTCCCCGGAGGTTGCGCAGAGGCGGCCGGAAACTACCATGGCCGGCGAGCGCGTCAACAGCTAGGATCGGGCCACACCGGGCCACGACGGGAAGCGCAAAACGGCCGAAAAATGTAGGGGACGCGCGTGCATAACGTGGCAAATTCCTGAGCATTTTCAAATACGTGGTACGCTGCGACGAAGCAATCTAGAATGCCCCATCCTACCCTCCCCCGCACGCGCTATCAGATTCACACATCTTGGAGCCTCAAGGTCGTGCCGTATTTGATGCGCCGGAAGTCATCCAGGCCCCGGCGTATGACCTTGGGACCGGGCTTACCATAGTAGCCGGTCCATCCGCCGAGCCTGGCGACGACCCAGGTGGCGAAGGCGAGCGAGCCTTGGGGATGCGGATTTTTCTGGCGCGCAGTGGCGCCTTCGAGTTGAACCGAGAGAGCCTCAAGGACGGGTTGATCGTCCGGCTCGAAGGCGTCGGTCAGCTGTTGATCGGTGGTGCCATCGCGCGCCTTGACCAGCTGCATGACCGTGACCGCCGCAATGGTGATTGCGGTCACAAACTTGATCATGACCTGCGGATCGCCGATATCGACTGCCTCGACATTGAAGCCTGCGGTTTTCAGCGTGCGGAAGAACTCTTCGATGGCCCAGCGCATCCGGTAGAGATCGACAATCCTGCGCGCCTGATCCAGGCTCGCCACCTGATGCGTGGTCAGAAGCCGCCAATGAACCGGGTCATTGTCTTGCGGCGGCGAGACCTCGCGAACGTCCACCAACATCAGGGTAACCGCCTCGACCAATTGGCGAGCCGCTCCATGCCGCGGCTTGCGCAACTCGACCGGCGCGAAGCGGACCGCCAGTTGCGCCACGCGCTCCTTGCGCCCCGGTGCAGCGGGGATTTTCACATTCAATCGGCCCGCCTCCGGCAAGCCGTCGATGAACGCAAACAGCAGCCCGCCGGCGTCTTCATCGGTCTTGATCTTGCGGTTTTGGCAGGCCCGTACCAGCAGATGCACATTGGACGGACGCGATGCGAAGTGCTCGTAGATGTCGCTTTCCCGGTCCGATACGACGGTGATGCTGTTGGCCGTCGCCAACACTTCACTGGCGCACGCCGTCGCATCGAGCCAACGCTGCGACTCCTTATCGGCTGTCGCGCGCGAACGCCGCGGCAGTGCCAGCTGGCCCTGGTCCCGGTTCCAGATGTCGGCATCCACCAAACCGAGCAGCGCACCGCTGCCCATCTCAAGCGCAAGAGCAGCGTGCAAACGCAGGCCGCCCAACGCTCCTCCCGCGCCCAGCGGTCCATAGCCGTTCGCCCGCGCCCGCCGTCCTCCCAACGCCAGTTCGCTCGTATCCTGAACCACCACGAGGTCGCGACCCGCTACCCGCTTTGCCGTGCCCGTGGCAGCCTGGCGCACCATCTCGTCGGCGGTCACAGCGTCATTGCGCAGGAACCGTGTGAGCCTCACTTCTTGCGCCCGTCGTCCGGCAAGCCGCCGGATACAGCAACACGGTCGCTCAACCAGGGCGGCGTGCAACGCGGCCCCCCTTTTTCCAGGCGGCGGTCGTCAAACCGCCCCAGCCCAAACTCAATCGCTTCCATCGGCCGCTCCCGCAAATCATCGGGCAACCGACAGAATCAGGCTTGCAAGCTCCTGGCAATCGAGATGTGTGAATACGATAGCCCGCACGCGGGGGAGGGTAGGATGGGGGATTGCTTGGCTTCGCTCGCAATGACGAGGCCCGGAATCGCCCGCCTAGACTTTGACGAGCGGCACTTTCGGAACGGAGCCGCGGCGCGGCGGCGTATCGTTCCCGCGCGGGCCCGGCGGCTTGCGCCTTGGAGCGGAGCGGCGCTTCTTCGCGCGGCGCGGCTCGGGCAGCTTTTCCGGCCGCGGTGTCACCGGGCCGTCCGGATACTCGAAACCGAGTTTGCTCTTGCCGGTCTCGTCGGTGATCACAACGACACGGACATGGCCGCCCGACTTCAAGCGTCCGAACAGCACTTCGTCGGCGAGCGGCTTCTTGATGTGCTCTTGGATCTCCCGCGCCATCGGCCGGGCACCCATCAGTTCGTCATAGCCGTTCGCAATCAGCCATTTCGAGGACTCGTCGGTCAGCTCGATGGTCACATCGCGATCCGCAAGTTGCGCCTCGAGTTGGAGGACGAATTTCTCCACCACCATGGCGATGACTTCCTGCGACAGATGCGCGAAGGTGATGATCGCGTCGAGCCGGTTGCGGAATTCCGGCGCGAACATCCGAGTGATCGCTTCCATGTCGTCGCCCTCGCGCTTGCTGCGCGTGAAGCCGAAGGCGGCCTTGGCCATGTCGGCCGCGCCGGCATTGGTGGTCATGATCAGGATCACATTGCGGAAGTCGACCTGCTTGCCGTTGTGGTCGGTCAG
>JBEKNW010000283.1:0-3949 GCA_049522435.1 Xanthobacteraceae bacterium | reverse complement strand
TTGTTGGCGGCGGTTACATAGGCTTGGTGGTGCTTGTCGTGGTGGTATTCGAGCGTCTCGCGGGACATGTGCGGGGTGAGGGCGTCGTAGGGATAAGGCAGGTCGGGTAGGGTGAATGCCATGGGTCTCCTCCTCAATGTGAATCCGGACCGGGGGCGGGGCGTCTCCGTAAAACTGCCCAAGGAAGACAAGGTTTCCCTTAAATAGGCCTAACCGGCGGGTTTGGGCAATGTCCGCCGCGGTCGGGGCGCCGGGCAATTCCGCGTGAACGCCGACGTCGCCATGATTTCTCATGTCATGCAAGGAATTACCGACGTTTTCTTTGCCCAAAGCCGCGCTCGATCATAGCTGAAAATAACCCCGGCCGTAGGCGCAGGCGGGGGTGGGGCGCGGATATGCGGCGCGGTGATTAAAGTTCTTGCACCGCGGCGGGATGGCGGCCAAAATGGCTTTTGTCGCCGCCGGCATCTGATCGGGGCGGGGGACAGGCGTTATGTCGGTGTTTTTGTTGCTTTTGGGTGTTGTGACAGCCGCCGCGGGTTTGGCCCTCGTGGCGTCGGGCGTGACGATCCACGACGGCGCTTTCGACACAGAGGTCATTACGCCGGGCACGATCGCGGCCGTCGGTGGGCTCCTCCTGGTCGGGATGGGACTTGCCGTCCGCGAGTTGCAGCGCATCGAGCGGGCGCTCGTTGCGCGGCCGACGCTGCGTCTCGCACGCCCCAGCGAAGCGCCTGCTGCCGTCGCGGCCGAATCGCCAAACGCGCCGGTGCGCATCCCCTTTCCGCCCAAGCCGAAGACCAACTCCAACCCGCAACCGGCGTCGCCTGGCGCGAATGCCGCGCCGGCGCCCACCGAGGATGGGGCATTTGAACGCTTGCGAGCAAAATTTCCGACCTTGGCCCGGCTTGAAAATGGTCCGGTCGTTGAGGGGACCGACGTATCGCTGATGCCACGGGCGCCGGCCCGCGCGGAGGAAGATGTTGGAGAGGTGAAAAACACGGCGGCCGTCGGTGGTCGGGCGAACGGCGGCGCACCCGCTCGCGCGGCGCCGCGGCTCGACGTGAAAGCTCGTGCGGCGGCCTCGCCCGATAGAGCGAAAGGTTCGGTGTTCAACGCGTTTTGGCCGGTGGGACCGCGACGGGACACGCCGACGGCGTCCGCCCCAGTTGCCTCACCCCTGCCGCCGCCCCCGATCGAGCCGGCGCCTGTCAGTGAGGCGGCCCCTGATCCGCGCTCCGCAGCCGGCGAGCCTGCGGCCCCGGCACCGGTCTCGGTCCTTAAATCCGGCGTGGTCGAGGGAATGGCCTATACCCTCTACTCGGATGGCTCGATCGAGGCGCAGCTGCCGCAGGGCACGTTGCGGTTCGGCTCGATTACCGCGCTGCGCAATCACATCGAGAGCAGCTCATAACTTTCCGCCTGCGACCTTGACCGCAAAGCAGAAGCAAGCGCCAGTCCGGGAAAGCGACCAGAGTGGTCAATTCTGGGATCGCTCTTCTTCGCGAGTTCGCCTGACTGTTTTTTCATCGAATGCGGCATTTTTTCCTTGGATAGTTGCCGCGCTTGACTAAATTCAACCTCGCGAAATTCTGTATATAGCGGAAGTACAGCTTGGGTATTCACCCGTTGACGCAAGCAAGGCGCAGTTTATTGCTTTAACACCTGAAATGTTTAAGTATACTAGTACCCACTTTCATAGAAACGTGATTCGCGCGGGCAGTGAATTCGAGAGTCGGATGAGACACTTGTTCGCATCGTTGCCTGCGCGGATTGGTGATTCCGGGTACTAGACTTGTGTGCATGTTTCGATATCGCCGCGCCACATGTGCGATCGGTCGAGCCTGATTTTCGATCTATCTGAACTGAACGGACGCCTTGAGCCAAGGCGACGGCGGAGGCGGAGGATCACACTGCAACTCTCGAGAGATCAGACCTAAGATGGCTGAGAATTCAGGCGAGGGCGGTTACATTCAGCTGACGGCGAACATCGTCTCCGCCTATGTGAGCAATAACACCGTTCCGAGCACGGAAATACCGAACCTGATCGGTCAGGTGTACTCCGCCTTGATGCGGATCTCGAGCGGCCAAGTGGTGACGCCGGCAGAGCCACTCAAACCGGCCGTTCCGGTCAAGCGTTCCATCACGGCCGAATATATTGTGTGCCTGGAAGACGGCAAGAAGTTCAAGTCGCTCAAGCGTCACCTGCGTACCCAGTACGGCATGACGCCGGAACAATATCGCGAGAAATGGGGATTGGCCTCCGATTACCCCATGGTCGCGCCCAATTACGCAGCGGCACGATCGCAGCTCGCCAAGCAGATGGGGCTCGGCCAGCAACGCCGCCGCCGCAGGGAGCGCGGCTGACACTATTTCATCCGCATTTCATCCGCTCGTCTCCGCGACTGCGGCAAACTAGCAACGACGCGGGCGTTCGCGGGGACGAGCGGAAGCTGGGGCGGTCAGCGCTGCAGGACGCCGATCACCCGGTTCGCAAAGCTGAGCCGCTCCGTCATCACCCCGATCACATAAGCCAGTAGGGCCTGGCTCAGCGCTGGGTGCTCACGTTTGATGCGTTCGAAGGCGTCCGCATCGAGCTGGTAAAGGACGCTCGGGGCCTCGGCTTGGATTGTCGCACTGCGCGGATTCCTGGTTATCAGGCCCATTTCGCCGACTGTCGTATGCCGGCCCAGGCTGCGCACGCGCATTGTCCGCCCTTCATGCAGATCGACGATGATGCCGATGCGGCCCTCAAGGATGAAATGCATCGAGGTGGCCGCTTCGCCTTGCCGGGCGATGATGTCGCCGGCCTGAACTTCGAGACGCCGGCAATATTCGGCCAGGCAATCGGCAAGCTGTGGATCGCCGAGAGCTTCGGACAACCAGGCGCGTAATGATCGCGACTCGTCGCCTTCGGCCCGATGTGCCTCGATGATCTCATGCTCGCAGGATTCCAACGCTCGGTCGAGATCGGCCGCGATGATGATATCATCGGAAATGAATCTGGCGGTGCGAAACGCTCGTTCCAATTCCGGCGTCAGGTTGACGAGAACAATTCTTGCGCCGGCTTCGGTTGCCGCCTGCTTGATTTGCGCGAAGCTTTGCGTCGCCGACGAATCGATGCCGGTCACGCGGCGGAAATCGAAAATCAGGAAACGACAATCCGGCTGCCGCGCCAGCAACGCCTTGACGTGCTGGTAAAGCCGATAGGCCGAGCCGAAGAACAAATAGCTCTGCAGCGCCATGCCCTGTATCTCGCCGCCGTGGTCGGCCAGAAGGGACTTCTCATGCGGCCCGCGATCGAGCGAAGAGCGGTATTCCGAACCATCGAAACCGAACTTAATCGCATTCACACGACTCGCGCTTAGCGCAAAGGTGGCGCAACCGATCACCACACCGATCAGGACGCCGGCAATAAAGCCCACATTGATGATGAGCAGAGCGATTGCGATCAGCGACAAGTATTCCATACGCAGCAATTGCCGCGATGATTGGATCATCCATTGATAGACCAGCCCGGCACCAAGATAGAACAACAGGCCGCCGAGAACGTATTTCGGCACATAGCCGAGAAATCCAGGATCGGCGATGAGCACAGCCGCCGAGATTGCAGCGACGGTCAGCCCGGATATTCGACTGGTTGCCCCCGCCGTTCGGACAAGTATGGAGCGGCTCAGCGATGTGCAGCTCACATATCCGCCCAGTGCCGCGCTCGCAATATTGGCAAGCCCGAGCACTTTGAGATCGCGCTCGATATTGGCCTCGGTTCGGGTCGCAATCTCGATGCCGGTCGTGTTGAGCAACAAGTTGATGACGGTGACGAACATGACGGCAAGCAGCTCGCCGGCGAGCGCGGGCAGTGCCGTCCAGGGAAAGCTGTGAAGCGCGCCGGGTTTCCACGGCGAGACAAGCCCGGCCACCGGCTGCGGCCGGAACATCCAGCCCTCGG
>JBEKNW010000282.1:0-4556 GCA_049522435.1 Xanthobacteraceae bacterium | reverse complement strand
CGACGCAAGCTCCGCTGGGCGCGGACGCGGCAGCGGCGGGGGCGGGGGTGCCGAGACGAGCGGGAGGGCGGCGGTACGAGCGGCAGGCGGCGGCACCGGTAGGGTCGCGCTCTTCTCACTTGGCGCCATTTCGGGGCCGTCGAAATCCGGCGAGCCGTAGGATGGCGGGGCACCGTAGGGCGGCGGCAGCATTCCGACCGGAGCGGAAGATCCCGGACCAGGCACGATCCGATTGACGGCGCGGATGGCGCCGCTCTGCGCATCGACGACCACGCGCATGAGGATGCCGCGGAAATCGGTCGCGCGTAGCACATAGGTCGTGCCTTGACGCAGCGGCGGCGCCAGCGGATCGGAACCGGCCGAACGCACGATCCTGCTGATCTCATAAGGCGGCATGAAGCCAGGCAGGGGTGGCGGCGCTTGCAGCGGTGGTACCGGCGGTGGCGCCTGCGCATGGCCTGACGCGGCGGCCAACAGCAAGAAACCCAGAGAAAACGCAGTAGCCCCTACCCTCACGGAAATCCCCTGCCCCATAGCGCACCGAATACAAGCACGCGGCGCCACGAGCTTAATCGAGATTAGGGCGGCGCTTGGGCGCAATCCAGAAATTTTTGCACAGAGATGTCAAAAATTCAGTTCTGATAGAGATGGCGAACGAGCCGGTCGAGCGAGATCGCGCCGCCCCCGCACGTCATCAGCACGAGCAGGAGCGAAAACCAATACATATGCGTGGTCCAGAGCGCGTCGGGTTCGACGTAAATCTGCACGACGGCCGTCATCACCAGGAGAATGAACGCGGCCACGCGCGTGCCGAAGCCGACGACGAGACAGATCGGCAGCAGAAATTCCGCGTAGGCGAAGCCGTAGGCGATAAATACGGGAGAAACCGGGACGGTCGCGAATTGCGCCGTGAAGCCGCTCAGAACCTCCTCACGCACCTGTGCGGGCAGGATCACGGAAAACTCGAAACCACGGATCGACAGCGGGATATCCGGGCCGACGACCATGGCCTGGCCGGACAGGAAAAAGGCCCGCGCCATGACCAGGCGCAGAACAAGCGCCACCAGTGCGTAGGGGATGACGCCGCAGACGGCGACAATGCGGTCGATGACATGAGCCGCATATGAACGCGATCGTCGCGGCGTCGGCTGAGCGATGAAGCTCGCACCCACTTCCATCATTCCCCCGCGTCAGAGACCCCCCTCTCTATCCCTTGCAGTCACTGGAGGTTTCAAATGTCACAGGAGTTTAGCATTATGTAGGAATGCACGGGGATTTGAAACTGCGCCTTTGCGCCGCCGGGCTTGTCGCCGCTGGCGCCGCCGCGGTCTTCTTGGCGACGACCCCGCCCGCCTCGGCCGCCGACCAGGTCCACGACGAGATCGAGGTCTACAACGCCGAGATCGCAGAGGTTGGGCAATGGACCTACGAGCAGCACTTCAATTATGCCTGGCGAGGCCAGACCCAGCCGGAATTTCCGGGCGGATTCACGTCGAACCATAGTCTGCAAGGAACGCCGGAGTTTGCCTATGGGATAACCGACTGGTGGGAGGGCGGCTTCTATCTGCCGTTCGCCGTCACCGGCTCAGGCGAGTTCCTTTCCGACGGGGCCAAGATTCGCAGCCTGTTCGTAGTCCCGGACGCCGCCAAACGCAGCTTCTTCTATGGGGTCAATTTCGAGCTCGGCTACGAGATGCAGCAGTTCTCCTTGACGCGGTGGGCGCTGGAGATACGGCCCATCATCGGAGTCCGCAACAAAGAGTGGGAGTTCATCGTCAATCCAATCGTGGACGTCGGCCTCGGCGAGGCCGGCGAGGCGGATTTCGCCCCGGCGCTGCGGCTCGCCCGCAATCTCGGGGAGGACCGCTTCATCGGCCTCGAATATTACGCCGACTTTGGCAAGATCGGCGATTTCCTGCCGCTGGCGCAGCAGAGCCAGCAATTGTTCGCCGTCACCGACTTCAAGGTGAATACGGTCGATGTGGAGCTCGGCGTCGGCTACGGCTTCACCCCGGGATCGGATGGCCTGGTGATCAAGACCATCATCGGCTACGCGTTCCCGGTTCCCGGCAAGAGCGACGACGGCGGCAACTCGCCGAACACGCCATTGGCCATGGGGACATCGGCACGGCCGTCGCCGAACGCCTTGATCATGAAATAAAACATCAAAGATTGGCGGCCCGTATCTTCGCGCCCGAGTAGCCCATCAACGACGGCAGGCCAAGGATATCCTCCGGGAGCCCTGGCAATGGGATAAAACTGCGGTAAAGTGGCTGAGTTCGAGGAGAAATCTATGAATGATCCTGCACGCATCGTGCTTGATTCAGCCGTCCTGGCTGGCAAGCCTGTGATCCGTGGGACCCGCCTCTCAGTCGACTTTGTCATCGGCCTCATGGCCGATGGCTGGACTGAGGTCGATATCTTGCGCAATTATCCCGGGATCTCCCACGACGACGTTGCAGCTTGTCTTGCCTACGCTCGCGATGTGCTGAGATCAGAAAAAGTGTATCCGAGCGCCGCGTGAGATGCGCTTTCTCGCTAACGAGAATTTCCCCGGCGATGCCGTAACCGCACTTAAGTCAGCCAAGCACGACATAGTCTGGGTTCGTACCGCGGCAGCCGGAAGCAAGGACGAGGACGTGTTGGCGTGGGCCGAGCGTGAAAGCCGGGTGTTACTTACCTTTGACAAGGATTTTGGCGAGCTTGCCTGGCGTGTTGGATTGCCGCATCGTGTGGCGTTGTGCTATTTCGGTTGCCGATGCCACCAGCAGCCAAGGTTGGCGCTATTCTCGCCGCCAGGATTGGTGAACGAACCTGACTGGATCGGACACTTCACGGTGATTGAACCGAAGCGCATCCGCATGCGCCAGTTTGCGGTCCGATAATTCCTTTTCCTATTGGATAATAACAATGACCCGAGTTCCCAAAGGTCGCTCATCCGAGCACGGTTGCTTGAATCATCGGAAGCGACGAGAGCTTAATATTGCACTATTGGCAGTGATTCGCCGAAACCTTAGGAGCACCTGATCATGGTCAAAAGGCCCGGACCTCCGAAAGAACCGCACCCCATTACGTCGCCGAAAATCAAACGGCTGGCGTCGAAAGCTACGCGCACACCCAGCAAGCTTACGACGAAAGAAACGCAGGAACTCGGGGCGTCTGTTCTGCGTCACATCGAGCCTCGGGGCGGCGAAATTAAATAACGCCCGCTATTAGGTTCCCTCTTCGCCGTATGCCGACCCAGTTTTGGCCGAGCGTGTGCGCAACACAAAGAGCGGATCGCGCGATAAGTGGCGCAGAGTTTATTGAGTCGGGATACTTCCGGCCTAAACAAATTTAAACTCACCGACTACCCGGACGCGAGGGTACGGCTGGTCGCAGGAACGCTGCAGCGACCGGGCCATTGCGCTCAATCGCGTCCCGTGGTCCACTTGGCAACGCAGGACATTGCCGAAACCCGAGCCGAAAGGCGCAAGGCGACACTTTTTTCGTCCTTCCTCCCTTCCCTCCCCTTTGGGGAGCGCGAAGGCAGGGGTTATGCCCTTGTGCTGGCGCCCGAAATTTGCCATGTTCCGCATAGGACAGCATTGCTGTCCCAATTGATGGCCTGCCGCGCGCGCGGCCCCCCTCCCTGCCCTCCCTGCAAGTGGGGAAGGAAAAAGGTGGGGGAAAAGGCGCGCGAAGGCCATCCGCCGGGGCGAGGGCGCGTCGAACGGCGGCATAAAAGCAGCCAGAGGCCGGCAAGCGGCACGAAGGTTGCCTCCAGAATGAGCGGCTCGCCCTTGGCGCAGCCCCCTCCCTTCTCTCCCCGCAAGCGGGGAAGGGAAGGGAGGGGACCGCGAGGAACGATGTGGCAAAACCTCGATGCGGGCCATTCGGGGCGCCGCCGGGGAGCGCGAGGACGGGCCATTCGGGGCGCCGCCGGGGAGCGCGAGGATGACGATGGGAGCGTCAAGCTTCGGCCTGTTCGATCCGGCGCTGGAAAAGGATTCCTGCGGGGTCGGCTTCATTGCCGACATCAAGGGGCGCAAATCGCACAAGATCGTTGAGGACGCGATCACCATCCTGCTTAATCTCGAGCATCGCGGCGCGGTCGGCGCCGATCCGCGCGCCGGCGACGGCGCCGGCATCTTGGTGCAGACGCCACACAGATTCTTCGCCAAGAAGGCGGCCGAGCTTGGCTTCAAATTGCCGCCGGCCGGCCACTACGCCATCGCAGCGCTGTTCCTGCCGCACGAAGCAGCTTGGCGGCAGGAGATCATGGACACTTACGCCGCGGTGGCTGCGCAAGAAGGCATGACGCTCTTGGGCTGGCGCGACGTGCCGACCGACAATTCGACGCTCGGCGAATCGGTCAAGCCGACCGAGCCGGTGCACAAGCAGCTTTTCCTCGCGCGCAATCCAAAGACGCAGTCGGAGGACGAGTTCGAGCGCCGGCTCTACATCCTGCGCAAGACCATTTCCGCCATCATGTACGGCAAGCGCGAGCGGCGCAGCTCGGGCTATTACCCGGTTTCGATCTCCTGCCGCACGCTGATCTACAAGGGCATGTTCCT
>JBEKNW010000281.1:0-3999 GCA_049522435.1 Xanthobacteraceae bacterium | reverse complement strand
ACCTTCGCCCGCTTCGGACACGTCCGCCTTCAGCAGGATGCGCGCCTTCGTCAGCAGTTGCGCCGAGCTCTTGCCCGCGTGGCTCAACGCCTCCAACCGATCACGCTCCTCGGCGCTCAGCCACACAACGTACTTCTTGACCGCAATCTCTTTCCCCGCCACGAACCACCTCCATCGCTGCATCGCGGCGACAGAGATTCAGAAAAACACCGCAGAATCAAGGACGCGGGCGACTAGAGGACTCTCGCTCTTGTAATGCCGCTTGCGTCCAGGTCCGCTGCTGTGGCGCCCGCGCGCCTCTTCGGGCTGCGGCTTGCTGCAATGGCGCCGCCGTAGCTCGCCACGCGAGCGGTGCCGGCTCGCCCATCCCGGCGACGCTCTTCTGGACGATCGGTATTCGCAGACTTATTCGCAGACTTATTCGCAGACTTATTCGCAGACTTATTCGCAGACTTGGGCGATCTCTCTTGCCAGAGCCAGAATCTGGTTCTTGGCCGCTTGCTCCTTGTCGGCGGTCGACCGCCGGTCCGGAGGACCTTCGGTTGCTACGTTGACGCGGCCAGACATTTCTCCGCGCGGCGAGGAGAATGCGAATGTGAACGACCCGCGGCCATCCGGCTCTAAACGGATAGTATCCATCCTCAAAACTCCTCTGCTTTGCGCCGAATGTCGCCGAACGCCTCGCCCGGTCAAGCCGCACGAGGCGTTCTACGACGCATTTGGCTGCGACTTACGCCGCGTAGCGGATGGTGGGTGTACCGATGACGCCACCCTTTTCCATCGCCGTCTTCAAGTCAGCCGACGTCATCCAAGTGCGGACTTTCGCCACATCGGCGACATCCATAACAAGGACCACATCATTGGGGTCTTCGGCGCTGCGGAAAACCTTGCCTTTGGTGATACCGGCGGCGGCGCGGCTCTTCTCGTGGCCATCGTAAGCCGTACGCCATGCGTTGTAGTCCTTGACCTTATGGTGAACGATCACGTTTTCGTTGGTATTGGGATTTGCCATAACGATTTCTCCAAAAAGGTGTGAAGTATGATCGGTCTGAAAGTTCGTCACTCAGACGGCCGAAAGCACATAAGACCCGGCCCTGACGAAACAAGGTCGTTAAAGAATATATTCTGATTCCAATCTAAAAATATATTCTGATTCGGACTTTTAGGTTTCAGCTTAACGTCGGCGAGCCGAACGCCACCGTAACCCGCGTGCCGCGGCCGTCTTCTCCCGGTGCGAATTGCAATGTGCCGCCGATCTGTTTCACCAGGGTTTGAATGATTTTCATGCCCAGCCCCCTGCTGCTGGCGGGCGCGAACTCTGCCGGCAACCCCGGCCCGTCGTCAGATACCGAAAGCAAATGCGCGGTAGCCGAGCTTTCCATGCGAACAATGATGTTGCCTTTGGCATATTTCGAGGAATTGGTAATCAGCTCGCTCACGATGAAGCCGAGCGGGATGCCAAGCGCGGTCGGCAATTTGACATTGGCGCCGGCCACCATGACGGCGCGCCCCGCTCCCTGCGCAAACAGCAGGTCGGAAAGGTCGCCGCACAGGTGCTGGAGATATCCCTTGAACTCAACGCTCTTCTGCTGGTCGAGGAGATGCAACCGCCGATGCAGGCGTCCAAACGCCGCCACGCGCCTGGCCGCAATAGTCAATTGCGCGGCGGCTTCGCCGGTCCTGGCGGTGCGGCTTTGCAACGACAATAGGCTCACGATCAATTGCAAGCTGTTGACAAGGCGGTGCTCGAACTCCTGCGCCAACATATCCTGGCGTTGCAACAGCTCGCTCTTCTCAAGCAGCAATTTCTCTTCGCGCACAAGAGCGGCCGTTAATTCGGCTTTTGTTACCGCATATTTTTTCTTCCACGGCGTTTCGCGCGAAACCGCGCGCCGCGTGGAGCGCCGAAATCCGCTTTCGGTCGCCACGATCTGAATACTCATGAATCTGCCCCCGCCCCGCCCCGCTGCTGTGTGGGGATCAAACAATCAGCTTTTGCGCTTGGGGCCGGTCGCGCCCAGCGCGCGCACCAACTGATTCGACCCTGCGCCCTTTTTAGCTCGGTGTCGAGGACTATGTGACGCATCCGACAAATAAGAACCAATTGCGCCCAGGCTCGCTATTTGATCTCGCCATCGCCATTTTTCAATTCATACTCCGATCAACGACCAAAACCGATCCACATAAGCGGAGGTACTTGGGGAAAGGAAACTGCATGTTCAAGCCCAGGCAATATCGTGCCGGGCGCTGTTTGCTTTCGCAGCTGACAGAGTTTAGCTTCGGGGCGTGATGAAGCGCGAGATCTTTGCCGTCGCCGACATTTACGTGCCGGTCAAACGCCGCGCCACGCTCGAGCAAAAGCGGGTGGACGAAATCGCCGCCAGCATGCTCAATGACGGGCAGCAGACGCCGATCCTGGTACGGCCGGACGGCGCGCGCTTTGTGCTGGTCGAGGGCCTGCACCGGCTGGAGGCCGCCAAGGCGCTCGGCGAGAAAACCATCATCGGCTTCCTCGTCGACGCGCGCAAGCACTGAACCGCCGCACCGCCGCGGATGGTGCTGGCGGCTGACGCCCGGAACCTCTACATTTAGGACTTCCGCCACAAAGGAGTATCGAATGGCCTCGCGCCAAATCAAAATGCCGGTAAAGGACGATTCCGACAAAGAAGAAGTAGAGGTGTTCTCACAACGCAAGCGGCCGGAGACCGGCCGGTATTTGCTGCAGGTAGACCGGCAAACGAAGGGCTCCTACAAGACATCGGAAGCCGCGCAAGCGGCGGCGCTGATCATCAAGACGGGCCATCCGATCGTTCAGGTGTCCGTGTATGACAGCGTCGAGTGCACGCACACGATAGTGGAGCCACCGGCCGCGTCGGAATGATGTGGGCGGCCTGGTCGAGCGCCGCTTCGCACCGCGGCTTGTTGCAGCGGTGTCGGCCCGTTACCCCATCTACGACTTTTATGCCTTCGCCAGGTGCGCGGCGAGGCGATCGAGTATGCCGCCCCAGGTCGCCCGCAAACCGACGTGGGAGGAATCGAACATTTTGCGCTCCACTTCCGTCGCGTTGTAGGGGGACCAGCGGACGCCGAGATTGGTCTTGCCGCCGGGCTCTTCGTCGAGCGAGAGGGTCGTGAGTGTTTCGAGCGGCCAGGTCGGAACGATGGGGTGCCGGGTGACGCCGCCGGCCGCGTTGGAGAACGAATTGACAAAAACGAGCCGCTCCGGCGCGACGATCTCATGATAGACGAACTTGCCCCACATCTTGTAGCCCTCGACGGAACGCATGCCGCAATGAAAGACGCCGCCGGGACGCAAATCCATGGTGGCGGCGATCATGGTGAAGCCGATAGGGCTCCACCACTCCTGAATGTGTTCCGACTGCGTCAAGGCCTGCCAGACGCGGTCGCGCGGCGCGTCGAGGACGCGGGAAATGACGAAGTCGGCGCCTGTCGTCTCGGCATTCATCGTCCCTGCCCCCTTGCCCCCTGCCCCCATGCCCCCTGTCACGCGTTGGAAACGCCTCAGCGCAGGCGTTCGAGAATGCTCACGTAATTGGCGACCGCCGCGCCGCCCATATTGAAGATGCCGCCGAGCCGCGCATCCTTGACCTGCATGTCGCCGGCCGTCCCGGTGAGCTGCATGGCGGCGAGCGCATGCATGGAGACGCCGGTTGCGCCGATCGGATGGCCCTTGGCCTTGAGACCGCCGGAGGGATTTATCGGCAGCGCACCGTCTTTGGCGACGGTACCTTCGGCGATGGCCCGCGCCCCCTGTCCTTCAGGTGTCAGGCCCATGGCTTCGTATTCGATCAACTCGGCGATGGTGAAGCAATCGTGCACCTCAGCGAAGGAGAGATCGGGAAGAGCGATCCCGGCCCCCGCCAAAGCGCGCTGCCAGGCCACGGCACAGCCCTCGAATTTGAGAATGTCGCGCCGCGACATCGGCAGGAAATCCTGCACGTGCTCGGCGGCGCGGAACACGATCGCCTTGCCGAGCTT
>JBEKNW010000280.1:0-4025 GCA_049522435.1 Xanthobacteraceae bacterium | reverse complement strand
AGATTTCGAGGCATCTGTCGAAAGCGCTCTCGCTTGGCTCCTCATCGCCAGCATCAAGCTGCTTACTCGAAGGCTGGCCAGGGCGTAAAGTAATGACCGGAATTACGAGTCAGACTCTTAGATTGCAAGGCCTTTATCGCTGGCTCGCAAAGGTTCAAGAGACGCGCCATGAATGACGAAGCATTGAAGGCGGCGATCGGTCGGTTCCTGAAGTATATCGACGCTACCGCACAACGCGAAATAGAAATGGCCATCCGTAACGCCGTTGCCCGCGGAAAACTGCGAGGCAACGAAACCTGCACCGCGGCGGTAACGCTTTCGAGCGAGAAGATCGGACTGGACGTGACGATTTACAGCAAGATTGAGCTTTAACAGAGACGTCGGCGACCAACGTGGCTTCACGCCTTCAATTGCTGTCTTTCCAAGTTATGGTCATCGGACTAAGTTATCGAGGCGTTCGCGCAGGTGACCGCTGAGCCCGTTGTCGCCACGGGTAAATTTCTCGCCGCCCAGCGGGCACGCAAAAAGCGCGGTTGGTCCGCGACGCAACATAGACATCACTTGGAGGTCCCGCCGCGCACCCGGAACACGACAAAGTGCGAGAGCAAGAAATTCACCACGAAGCTTGCGAGAATGGCCACCGCCTTCGCCAGCCATACCGGCAGCAGGAGAATTTCCGCAGCGACCAGCAGGGTTGCCGTGTTGGCGAGCCATCCGGCAATGCCGGAGACGACGAAAGCGAGGTAAGCACGCCACCTCAGCTTTCGTCCCGACTCCGCCGCAAAGGTGATCGAGGAGTTCATGACATACGAGCCGCTGACGGCAACGATCCATGACACCGTGTTTGCAGCGATCAAAGAGATGGTCGCGGCGTTGCCGCAGTGACAGAAATCGGCCAGCGAATTGAACACTACAAGCGCCGACGAGGAGTGGTTCAATGCCGCGCGCGCGAGCAGAAACACGCTGTAATCCACCGCCGTGTTAACGAGGCCGACGAGGCCGAAGGCGATCGCCTTCATGCCGAGCGCGCGATGGCGCCAGCCAGCCAGGAGCTTGGCGCGAGCCCGGTCATAGCGAGAAACGCGAATCATTGCCGTCTCCGCATATCACGTTGGCCGCCATCCGCCAGCCTGGCGCACGCTCGCCGAGCGGGCGGCGGCCGCGACCCTGCGCGCGCGACAGGCATGGCCGATTGCGCTATAGATCGGCCGCGGAAGGAAAGGCCCAGTGGCTAACACCACGACCGAACCGAAATCGGCGGCACCGGCGCGCGCCGGCACCTCGCCTCGCACATTGCGCGGTATTACGGCATCGGCCGTACGCGACGGAAATCCGGCCGAGCGGGACTCCGGAGCCGCACAGGGACTCTCCATCGTGGTCCCGCTCCACAATGAAGCACGCTCGCTTGCGCGCCTGCACGCGCGACTCGTCGAGGTGGCGCGAACTCTCGGCGCTGATCGCTCGCTCGCCTGCGAGGTGGTCTATGTCGATGACGGCAGCCGCGACGATACGCTCGCGATCGCCCACGGGCTGCCGGCGACGGCGTTGGACGTCCAGGTGGTCTCGCTGTCGCGCAATTTCGGCAAGGAGGCGGCGCTGCTCGCCGGCCTCGATCATGCGCGGCTCGGCGCGGTGCTCTTCATCGACGGTGACGGCCAGCATCCGACCACGCTGATCGAAACGCTGGTCCGCCATTGGCTCGATGACGGCTACGACGTGGTCTATACCGCCAAGGCCCATCGCGGCAATGAATCGCTGCTGCGCCGCCTCGCCGTGAAGACGTTCTACGTCCTGGTCAATTGGGGCGCGCGCACCAAGATCCCCGAAGATGCCAGCGACTTCCGGCTGCTGTCGCCGCGCGCCGCCGACGCCTTGCGCCATCTCCCGGAGCGCAACCGCTTCTTCAAGGGACTGTCGAGCTGGATCGGTTTTCGCCAAATCCGCATCGATTACGAGCCGGACCAGCGCGCGGACGGCCACACTACTTGGAATCTGCGCTCGCTGATCGGATTGTCGATCGACGGATTGACCGCGTTTTCCGTGGCGCCGTTGCGGATTGCCACTTTGCTTGGTCTGCTGCTCGCTTTAACCGCGTTCGTCTATGGTGGACAGATCGTCTACGAGACCCTGGTCTACGGCGAAAAGGTCCCCGGCTATCCGTCGCTTTTCGTCGGCGTCATGGTGCTCGGCGGCGTGCAACTCATCATGCTCGGCGTGGTCGGCGAATATATCGGCAAGATCCTCTACGAGATCAAAGGACGGCCGGTCTATTTCGTCGCCGAGCATGCGTTGAAGCCGCGCGAGGAAGCGAAGCGGCCGGAGAGCGATACCCGCACCGCCGCCGAGTGAGCCTCTATCCTCCCCCGCTCCGTTTCACTCCGCGGGGGCGGATGAGCAAATTTCAAATCACCACGACCTTGGTGCCGACTTTCACGCGCCCGTAAAGGTCGGTCACATCGTCGTTGCGCATGCGGATACAGCCCGACGACACCTGGGCGCCGATCGTCCAGGGCTCGTTGGAGCCGTGGATGCGATAGAGCGTCGAGCCGAGATAGAGAGCGCGCGCGCCGAGCGGATTGTCCGGGCCGCCCGCCATGTAGCGCGGCAGATCGGGCCGCCGCTTGAGCATGTCGTCCGGCGGCCGCCAATCCGGCCACTCGCGCATGGCCGAAATCTCCTTCATCCCCGCCCAAGTGAACCCCGGACGGCCGACGCCGATGCCGTAGCGCAGCGCTTTACCGCCCTCCTCGACCAGATAGAGAAAGTAATGCGGGGTATCGATGATGATCGTGCCCGGCTGTTCGTCGCCGTGATAATCGACGACCTGACGGTCGTACTTCGGATCGGCCGCCGGATGCGCCATGTCGCCGACCCCTGAGGGCGCGTAGCCCGGCGCCGGGTCATTGCGCGTGGCGTGCTGCGGCGGCGCCGGTACCGGCTCGTAGTACTGAGGCGCGGCCTGGTAGGTGGGTGGTTGTGACGCCGGCACCCCTTGGTAGTACTGAGGCGTTGACAGGAAGCCGCGCGGCTGCGCCACCGGTACCGGCTGGTAGTACACGGGCGCGGGCTGCGAACCGCGCGGCTGCACCGCCGGTACCGGCTGATAGTACACAGGCGCGGGCTGAGAACCGCGCGGCTGCGCCGCCGGTACCGGCTGATAGTACACGGGCGCGGGCTGAGAACCGCGCGGCTGCGCCGCCGGTACCGGCTGATAGTACACGGGCGCGGGCTGAGAACCGCGCGGCTGCGCCGCCGGTGCCCGCTGGTAGTACGCAGGCGCTGGCTGATAGGCGCGCGGAATGGCGGCCTGCCCCGCTCCGTCGTCGAAGATGTACTGGATGAAGCCGCTGCCGGAACTGGTCTGGCCTGCATAAGCGAGCTGCCAGCCGGGATCGACGAGTTGGCTCGCCGCATGGGCATCGGAAGCGATCAGGAGGGAGCCGGCGCCAGCCGCGACATAAAGCGCGGTCGCCAGCAGTGCAGAAACGAAGATACGCCGCATTGCTGAACTCTGTACTCTTCATACGCTGTCTTACGCCGGACACCTCGTTCGCCGGCGCCACAAGTACAGGCGCAAACCTCGACTGTTTGGTAAATTTCACGCCGCGCGCTTTCGGCGAGCGCCGTCTTCGTACATTGTTCATCAAGTTAGAGTTTATTTTGCGTGAATGGCACGACGTGATGGTTAAGCGGCCGTCATCGTCCGCCTCGCTCAGGCACCGCGACGACGATGCCCCATGAACGCTGTATTAAGCGGCCAACATCTAATCTCGCGCGGGATAGAGCATGTTCCCGAAAAAGCCTGCCCCGGACTTGATCCGGGGTGGCCACCGGTTTCCCGCCTTCGCGGAGCCCGCTTCGGCGGGCGAAGGAAGGTCGGAAGCGATCATGCTCAAGCAAAATTCTAGCAGGCTGCTGAAGAACGTGGGTTTTGGGCTAATTTTCTCGATGTCTGCGATGGCGATGAGGGGAGCGATAGGCTGCGATCGGCGCTGCGAGCGCGGTGTTGGGTATGGTTTTGCCTC
>JBEKNW010000279.1:0-5200 GCA_049522435.1 Xanthobacteraceae bacterium | reverse complement strand
GTCCAGCATCGTCTCGCTCAGCGCCAGCATCGCGTACTCCCTCGCGAATCAGCATGGTCGAGCGAATCACGATTCAGCCGTCAACTCAAAATCGCCCGTTAACCTGAGTTCCCAGCCGTGCCCCTGTCCACACTCGCCGTCATGCCGAGCGTTTCCAAGCGTCTCCCGGCATCCATGAAGCGGTCATACGGAATCCGAACGATCGGTTCGGCTTCCGCTCGTCCCCGCGAAAGCGGGGACCCAGTTTCTTTCCTGCATTTAGCGCTGGATTCCCGCTTTCGCGGGAATGAGCGGAGAATAATTCGAAGTCATCAGCCGGAAGTCGTATCACACCCGGGTCGATTGGGGGCTCAACTCCGGCATCGACGCCGCCTCCTGCACATCTTCGAAATTGCGCAAGCCGGTGCGCGGCGTGTTGACCAGCACCGCCATGTTGCCCGGCTTGTGGCGGTTGGTGCGCATCAATTCGTGAGCGTACGGGATCTTCTCCCAGGGAAACACGTCGCTCATGCACGGATCGATGCGCCGGTCCATGACGAAGCGGTTGGCGGCGCTGGCCTGCTTCAAATGCGCGAAGTGCGAGCCCTGCACGCGCTTCTGCCGCATCCAGACGTAGCGCGCGTCGAAGGTGATGTTGTAGCCCGACGTGCCGGCGCAGAACACCACCATGCCGCCGCGCTTGACCACCAGGCACGACACCGGGAACGTCGCCTCGCCGGGATGCTCGAAGACAATGTCGACGTCGCGTTTGCCGGTGATGTCCCAGATCGCCTTGCCGAAACGCCGCGCCTCTTTGGTCCGGGTGTCGTATTCGGGCGTGCCGACCTTCGGCATCTGGCCCCAGCAATTGAATGCCTTGCGGTTGATGACGCCCTTGGCGCCGAGATTGAGCACGTATTCGGATTTCGATTCGTCGGACACGATGCCGATGGCATTGGCGCCCGAGGCGGCGACGAGCTGGACGCCGAACACGCCGAGGCCGCCGGACGCGCCCCACACCAGCACGTTGTCGCCGGGTTTGAGAATGTGCGGCGGATGGCCGAACAACATGCGATAGGCGGTCGCCAGCGTCAGCGTATAGCACGCCGACTCTTCCCAGGTGAGGTGCTTCCCAGGTGAGGTGCGGCGGCTTGCGCATGAGCTGGCGCGACTGCACGCGGCAGAATTGCGCGAACGAGCCGTCCGGAGTCTCGTAGCCCCAGATGCGCTGCGACGGCGACAACAGCGGGTGGAACGGATTCTTGTGGACATCCAGCGGCGAGATCGGCTGGCCGAGACCGGCTCACACCCTGTTGTAGTTGACGCCGCCGGCCATCACCAAAACCAGCACTTCGTCGTCGCCGATCGGCCTACGAAAACTCACAACCCAAGGCTTCGTCCCGCCAGCGGCGCACGCTCATCACATCGAAGCGATCACCCGCGAAGACGATCTGCTTTACCGGTTTCTTGCCGTCGTCGCTTTCGCGCTTCAGGTAGTCCCGCACGTCCATCCAGCGGATGTGGCCCTCAGAATTGCGGATTACCAACAGCACAGGGAACGCTTGCCCCCGCCAATAATCGGCGTGCCGCTCTTTGTCGATCTTGAAGATTTCCGCACCGTCGTGCTTTCGCGTCGTGAGATATGAGTCGCCAGACTTCAGTTGCAGATACACCTTGTGCCCAGTCGCCTGTCCGGCATCCGATTTGAACTCGATCTCCATGTCGATGCCATGGTCGCTCACATTGAACTCTCGGCAAATTTGACCGGCCAGCGCCACCGTCGAGATCACTTCGCCGACCAACGCGCGTTCCTTGCTCTCGCTGTCTAGCACGATTGAGGACTCTTCCTGGAGTTCACGCACCTGCGATCTGGTTTTTCTGCTGGCAAACAGTTCCTCCATTTTATCCCACAGCGGAACTCGTTTTTCGCAATTGACGCAAAGGATATCCTTCTTGCCCTCTTCGAGCCTCTTCATTGCCACGTCGCGATTGCCCACCAGAGTATCGCAGTGTGGGCAAACATAGTGCCGCAATCGCACCACGTCACTCGCGTGCTGTAACAGGTGTTCGTGAACGTACTTGCTGAAGATGATCTTCTCTTCAATCGGGATCGTGAGGTCGAAGTACACCTCCAATTCGCCTGCGCCTTCGGCTCGGCGAGTCAGTTTCACTCCAAGCTGTTTTTGGGTCAGTGTTTTGAAATCGGCGGCATAGCGCCAAAGCTCGTCCTGCTCAAAAGGCTTTGTGTGATGCAGACGCACCACCAGCGTAGCATAAATATCGTCAAGGAAGCCATTGAAATGGTAGGTTACCAGAACCATCGGATGCCCGATCAGTTCCGGGCGCTCGCGACGGTAATAGCTCGGAAAGATGAGCAACGGCCCTTTGTCTGTGTATTCGCGAAGACACAAGCCTCGTTCGACCAGGATCTGATGCATAGCCAGCAGGATGAAACGCTCCTCCTCGGCTCCCAGGCGTTCCATCGAGGATTGATACGTAAGCTTGCCATTCAAGACCCGCTCTTCCGCGATGCAGCCGCGTTCATGCTCGTCCTCGCTCAAGGTTTGGATTACGGCCTGGGCGTAGGCGTTGATGCGCTCCGGCTGGAGCAGCACCCAAGAGCCGAACTTCAGCTCCCACACGACCCCAGGGCCGGCAAGCAGACCCACTACAGCTTTGAGTTCCTCGTCGGTGAAGCGCGCTTCGCCGGACAAGCGCAGTTGTAGAGTGTCCCGTAGTTCGTTGAACCGCATCAGAACTCGGCCCGCGTGCCTGAGCCGGACCATCTCCTCCTTGAGCCTCTTGAAGAGCAGTGGCGAGGAGCGCCACGGAATGTCCCCCCACTTAATGCCGCCAAGGATGGCGGTTCTTAGTTCCTCGCAACCGGTGCCAATCTTGGCGCTGGTTTCGAGAAAGCCGGAGAAGCCGCGCTCCTTGGCGAAGGCATTGACTTGGCTCCTGCTGACGCGCAGGCCACCGGCATCCACGCGCCCGGCAACCAACAGCTTCGAAAATTCTTTGTTTGAGGCGCGCGTGAGATCTCGGTCCCACTGGCCCAGTGTCTCGAAGACGTCGTCCTTCTGTCCGTCAAACACCAGCGCCGCCAGCGCGGTGTCATCCATGTAGAGCTGGTGGATCAGGCGCTGGTCCGCTTGGCCGCCGAAATCCCACAACCAGATTTCCCGCTCGACGCCATCATCGGGACCGACCGGTAACTTCCACTGTGTCGCCCACGCGCCGACAGTCGAGTCACTGGGTTGCCATTTCTCTCCCGCCAGAATCTTGGAAAGCCCCGTCTTGCCTGCGCCAGTCTCTCCAACCAGAAGAACTTTGGCGTTCATATATTGGATCTGTTGCGGTGCAGAGCTTTCCGGTGCTCGCGCCTCCGTGACAAATTCCGATAGATTCCATACCCTAATGCGACCTTTAATCTCGCCAGAGAAGCCGATGCGTTGGTCGCGGCTCCACGCCACACTCCTAACCTCCGACGAGTGGCCCTCGAATATGTGCAGGCAACGCCCCGTGTCGAGGTTCCACAGCCGCACCGTCCGGTCGTCTGAACCAGAAAGGGCGAAACGTTGATCGGCGCTCCAAGCTACGCTCCTGACTGCGGAGGTGTGGCCTTCGAGGACGCCCAGGCACCGCCCAATCACCACATCCCACAGCCGCACAGTGTTGTCGGACGAACCAGAGAGGGCGGAGTGTTGATTGGTACTCCACGCCACATCATTGACAGCAGCGGTGTGCCCTTTGAGCACGCGCACGCAGCGTCCCGTGTCCACATCCCATACCCGCAAGGTGCAATCAGACGCGCCGGAGAGGGCATAGCGCTGATCGGTGCTCCACGATACAGTCCATATTTCGCCCGTGTGGCCTTCGAACACGCGTAGACAGCGGCCTGTATTCAAATCCCAGAGCCGAACGGTCCGATCGCAGGAACCGGAGAGCGCAAGACACTGATCGATGCTCAGTGCGACACTGACAACCTGGCCTGTGTGGCCTTCGAACGTGCGCAGGCAACGGCCTGTCTCTACGTCCCATAGCCGAATGGGGAAATCATAGCCACCTGCGGAAATTGCACGGCACTCGTTAGTGCTCCAAGCGATGCTGTAAACATACGACAGGTGGCCTGGGAGCGTGCGCAAGCAGTCTCCGCTGCCCACATCCCATAGCCGCAACGTGCCGTCAGTCATGCCGGAGAGGGCGCGAGTTCCATCCGAACTAAACACATAAGCCAAAATCTCCACATTGGTGTTTAGTGTGATGAACTCTTCTGTGATTTGCCTCCGTGCGACCTTCTTTCTCGTCTCCACTAGCGGCCGGCAGGCTTCAAGAAGTTTCCTGTACGCGTGCTCACGTTGATCGGAGTGCCAATTAACATAAAGAAATTGTCCGAGTGACCCCTTGAGGGCCGCTTCGTCGAGCCGCACCGGGATGAAACGGCGCTCCTTATTCAGCGGATCGCGAAATCGAAAAGTATGGCTTTCCAACCGCGCCCAGTCGGAGCCGAACGCATTGGCCGACATCCACAGCACCAGCACGCGCGAGTGCTCCAGACCGTGTTCGATCTTCGCCGGGATACTGTCACCGGGCTTGATTTCCCAAGCGTCGAACCACACCCGCAAGCCGTCCGCGCGCAGCCGCTCCGCGACGCGGTGCACTACTGCCTTGTCCTTCGCGCTGTGGCTTAGGAAAACGTCGAACTCGAAGTCAGAGGTTTGCGGCACGGACATCGCCTTCGCGCATACTGCGCCAGCAAATAGTCAATTCTCCTAGTCAATTTCTCATAGTCAATACTGATAAGTTCCCGTAAATCCTTCGCTGACAAGACGTGCACGAACAGCATTCGATCGACCGGTCGCGATCCTTTAAGCCGCTTCCGTTAAACCGCGTCGCTCGCCTCCAGCATGTCGTCGAAGTTGCGCAGGCCGGGGCGCGGCGCGTTGACCAAGACTGCCATGTTGCCAGGCGGGTGCTGGTTCTTCCACATCTTGGTGTGGGCGAGTGGAATTTGCTCCCAGGGAAACACGTTGCTCATGCACGGATCGATGCGGCGATCGATGACGAAGCGGTTGGCGGCGCTCGCCTGCTTCAAATGGGCGAAGTGCGAGCCCTGCACGCGCTTCTGCCGCATCCAGACGTAGCGCGCGTCGAAGGTGATGTTGTAGCCCGAGGTGCCGGCGCAGAACACCACCATGCCGCCGCGCTTGACGACGAGGCA
>JBEKNW010000278.1:0-4102 GCA_049522435.1 Xanthobacteraceae bacterium | reverse complement strand
GGCCGGCGCCTGGAAGACGATGACGCGATGGTTGAGCTGCTGCTGGCCGTGATGGCCGTAACCGCCGAGCCCGGCCCATTCGCTGATGTCCGCCCGCTCGAAATTAGTGCAGGCGGGCAGGATGACGTCGGCAAATTTGGTGTCGCCCTCGAACCAGATCGCCTGGCTGACGATGAATTCGAGGTTCGGCGACTGGAACATCCTTACGTGGCGGTTGGTGTTGTTCATGGTCGGGATCAGCGAACCGCCGTACTTGAACATCATCCGCACCGGCGCGTGACCAGCCGCCGGATAGCTGAACTTGGCGAACTGCGCCTCGATCGATTTGCCGTTCCACGGGTAGCCGCCGTCGGCTTTGCCTTCGAGAATCGCTTCCGGCAGGAAGATGCGCGGAATCCTCTGCTGCGGCGTGTTCATCGTCGGCAGCTGCGGCATGCGCTGAAACAGCTCGACCGCCATCGACGTCTTCTCGAGATCGCCGGACATGCCGCCGTCGGCGTAGCCCGGGAAAAAGAAGTTGAGATCGACCGGCGCGCCCCATTGCAGATTGCCCATGTTGATGCCGGGCTTGCCCAGTCCCTGCATCGCGATCAGGCACACCATGGTGCGCGCCCATTGGATGCCGGTCTGATTGCGGCAGGCGCCGCCGTGGCCGTTGCCCCAGCCGCCGCAGCCGAGATAGGTGCGTTTGGCCGCCCATTCGCGCGCCAGCGCGCGCACGTCCTTGGCGGCGACGCCGGTCTCCTTCTCCTGCCATTCGGGCGACTTGGGCACGCCGTCGCGCTCGCCCATGACATAGGCCTTCCAGGCGTCGAAGCCGACCGTGCGCGTGGCAACGTATTCCTTGTCGTAGAGCCCTTCCTTGATCCAAACGTAAGCGATCGCCATGGCCAGCGCCGGCGAGGTCGTCGGCTTCGGGCAGATCCATTTGCCCGGCACAAATTGGGCGGACGAGTTGTAATAGGGATCGATGTGCACGACCTTGATGCCGAGCTTCTTCAGCCATTGCCGGCGCACGGTGCCTTCCTGCGCGCCATAGGAGCCGCTGGTGGTATCGGGATCGGCGGCCCAGAACACGACCATCTCGCAATTCTGCAGCAGATCCTCGACGGTGCCGTAAGTCTCGCACTGGCCGACGCGCAACGTGTAGCCCCAGTGGTGCGCGGCGCCCCAGTACCAGCCTTCCCAGCTGTCCGGATTATGGTGCACGGGCGTGTGGCCGACGGCATTGGCGAAGCGGTATAACGCGCTGAGGTAATAGCCGATATGGCCCCAGGTATGATGCGAGCCGTGCGAGACGGTCATGGCGCCCATGCCATGATCGTGCCGCACGCGCTTGATCTCGCCGGCGACGAGGTCGAGCGCCTCGTCCCAGCTGATCCGCACGTAGCCTGACTTGCCGCGGTTCTCGGCGTTGCGCTCACCCTTCGGATCGAAGTCGACGCGCTTCATCGGGTAGAGCAAGCGGTCGGGCGAATAAATGATCGACCGGCTGTTCTGACCGTGCGGGGCGAGCGAGGTCTTGCGCGGCGGCGTCAAATTCATTCCGCGCGCATGAATCGTCCACGGCTGCGGATCGGTTTCGTCGAAGGCGATCGGAGTGGTGCGGATGATCCTGCCGTCCTTGACGTAGACGAAGAGCGGGCCGCCGTTCGCCATGTTGCAATAGCGCATGGTGCCGTCGGGCAGCCGGACGCCGAATTTCCAGCCGGCGGTCTGCATCATCATCAAGGTTTGTGCCAGCCAATTGGTGAGATCCTCCGGGCCGTCGACCCCAAGCGTGAAGTCTTTCTGCGCGTTGATCTGGTTGAGCCAGTTGATCGGCGGCGTGAGCAACGAGGCGCCGATCGCGGCGTTTTTGAATGAAAGCGTGACGTCCGGCTTCGGGTGCATGCCCCAACCGGAGCTGATCCCGCCGTCGCGAATTGAAATCCAGCGAGCGGTCCCCTCGTCGCGGGCCCTGATCTGCGCAACCAGGTTGCGCTCCCTGAGCCGGGCGGCAAAGGCCGGGTGCCTGCGCGCCGTGAACGTGAGCACGAAGGGCAAGGCAAAAAGGATGATGGAGAACTTCAACCGCGAAATCATCCGCGAAATCTTCATGCCTGCACCTCGCCGCAATCGATATGCGCGGCAGAAGCGCGCCCCGCCGGGGCGCCTCCCCGCATCGTCTCCGGTCCGCGATTATACACCGGGCATGATCGTAAACTGATGCAGATTGTCGGAAGATTGATAGATTTTAGCGATCGCTCGGCGATGGCGCAGAGCGCCGCGCTCGCCCGGCGCGCCGGACGCTGCCCCTGGGAACAGCGATCCCGGCCGCCATGCGCCGGATTTCGGCGAGAAAGGCGAGGCAGACCGCGGACAATTCGTGCTTGGCGCGCGAGATGACGGCGACCTGCCAGGGTTGCATCGGCGAGTCGAGCGGCAAAAGCGCAATCGAGGGCGACGTGCGACCGCCGAAAAAGAGCTGCGAGGGCACCAGCGTGACGTAGTCGCCATTCTCCACGAGTGCGAGCGCGCAGGCGAACGAGGTGCATTCGATCGTGCTCTTCGGCAGCGCGAGGTGGTTGGAGGCGAAGGTCTGCTCGAAAACGTCGAGGCCGGTATGGCTGCGACGGTAGATGATCCAATCGAGGTCGAGCAAGTCGGCGAGCTGCAGCTTGTGCGCGCCGACCAAGGGATGGTCGGCGCGCACCGCGGGCACCAAGTAATCCTTGACCAGGTTCACGAAGCTCAGCGTCTCGTCGCGCGGCCGAGTGGGCACGAGACAAATCGCGAAATCGAGATCGCCGGTGCGGATCGCGGGCAGAATGTCCGGGTAGACGCCTTCCCAAATACGAAAGCTCACCCGTGGGCGCGCGCGCTGGAAAGCGACGACCGCGCGGGGCAGCAACCCCATGGCGACCGTCGGCGAGGCGCTGACGCAGATTTCGCCAACCTGAGCGCCTTCGATCGTTTGCACATCGTTGCGCGCGTGGCGCAGCTCCGCTTCTATGACCTTGGCGTGGGCCAAGAGCGCCTTACCCGCCGCGGTCGGAGCGACCCCGTGCGCGCCGCGATGCAACACCTTGACGCCGATCTCGTCCTCCAATTGCTGGAGACTCTTGCTGACCGAGGATTGCGACAGATTCAGGTCCCGGGCCGCTTGACGGAACGTGCCAGCCTCCACGACCGCGATAAAATTCCGCAGTTGAATGAGCTTCATCCGGCCACCAGGAAGACGGCTGATGGTAAAAAGCTATCATGGAATGGGGATTCTGCATAATTGGGAGATCGCAGACCGCGCATACTTTCGCCAGCTCGGCGCCGTTCCGGCCGGCGATGGATGCAGCAGCAACAAATCCTAAGCCCTGCTATCGCGGTATTATGGCGCAAACGCCACAAGCGGGCCGGCAACTATCTGCTCCGCTACGCACAAGAGGCAAGTTGGCGCGAAGATAACCGCCGCGCCTCGAATGGCGATCAGACCTCCCGGATTGCCGGGCTATGCAAATCGCGGCCGTGACGTGCGCCAAGTCGGCACCGGCTTGGGCAAGTTGCTTCTCATAGAACCGGATTGAGGCGCTGATTTCGTCCCGCTTCCGGCGCAGCGCCGTGACGGTTCGAATTTCGGCCATGAGAGCAAAGAAAAGCGGCCAGGACCGGAACCGCTGATAGTGGGTTCGGCCAAGGCCGCCCGGCTCAAGTGCGCACAAGGAGGATTTCTCTTACGAGCCGAATTTGAACAGTAAGCGCCCTAGCTCAAGCCGCCTTGATCTAAATCAAATGGTCCTGCCGCCCAAAATAGGCGTGAGGCCGCCAGGACGCTTGTGGCGTTTGCGCCAAATACCCTGCAATCGCAGAATTCAACCTGAACTTTTGCATCGCCCGCCGTTTTTCGGCACTGATGGCGTCGTTCTTATGCTTCAACGGCTTGCGCTCCGAGATTCGAGCCTTGTCCGGAGGCGCCAAAATACGCCGTCATTTTTTCCGCATCGACGGCAAGATCGGCGGATCGCCCGTCGTAGGTGATCCGCCCGCGGTCAAGAACAATCGTGCGTGGCGCGAAGTTGAGCGCAAGATTCACATATTGCTCCACCAGGATGATCCCGAAATTTCCGCT
>JBEKNW010000277.1:0-4227 GCA_049522435.1 Xanthobacteraceae bacterium | reverse complement strand
AGGATTCGATCGCGCTCGATGGCAAGGCGCGCGCGCGGCAGAGCGCGGCGGCCTTCCTTAAGGACGCCCGCGCGGCCGCACCGCGGCCCTATCTCGTCGTGCGGGTGAACGGGCTCGCAACCGGCCTCACCGATGCCGACCTCGATGCCGTCGCGCCGGCGCAACCGGACGCCATCATGCTGCCGAAAGCGGAAGGCGGCGCCTCCGTCGTCCACGCCGACGCCAAGCTCGCCGTGCGCGAGGCGATCAGCGCGCTGCCCGACGGCCACATCAAGATCGTCGCGCTCGCCACCGAGACCGCGGCGGCGCTGTTTCTCGCCGGCACTTTTGCCGGCGCGAGCGCGCGGCTCACCGGCCTCACCTGGGGCGCCGAGGACCTTTCCGTGGAGCTTGCGGCGCAAGCAAACCGCGACGCGCAAGGCCGTTTCCTCGATCCCTACCGGCTGGCGCGGGTGCTCTGCATTGCCGGCGCCGCCGCCGCGCAAGTGCCGGCGATCGACACCGTCTATGTCGATTTCCGCGACAGCGACGGTTTTCGCCGCGAATGCGAGGAAGCGTGCCGCGACGGTTTTGCGGGGAAAATGGCCATCCACCCCGCGCAGGTGCCGATCATCAACGAGGTGTTCACGCCGAGCCCGCAAGCTCTCGCCCGCGCGCAGGCGATCGTCGATGCTTTCGCGGCAAATCCGGGCGCCGGCGTCGTCGGCATCGGCGGCGTCATGGTCGACCGCCCGCATCTGGTGCGCGCACAGCGATTGCTGGCGCGCGACAAGAGAAGTTTTTCGTCCGCCCCCGCGAAAGCGGGGGAGGGGGACCACCCGAAGGGTGGTGGAGGGGGCCTCTGACTCAAAGCTTCGTTGCCGTTGCAGAACGATCGCAAACGTCACCGCCGACATCCCCTTGAAATGCCTACGGCGCGTCACGGCCCGCGCCCCCTCCACCACGCTTCGCGTGGTCCCCCTCCCCCGCTATCGCGGGTGAGGATAAGACGATCCGTTCTCGCGACGCATCTGCGCCCGAGCTTTGCCAAAGCATTTCACGAATCTCCCCGAACGTAGGGGAGTGGAGCGCCGAGAGGCGCCTGGGTCGTGGGCCACGCCACGCGGGCGAATGTCGCCACTCGCTCGCGCTTCGGGCGTGGCGCGCGCCACAGAACGATGCGCTTGCGCGAACCGCCTGCTTCGGGCGCGCGGCGCCTCCCGGCGCTCCACCGCAGCCCTCGCCGGAGCGGCCGGCCGCCCCCGCTGAGAACCGCACTCGCCCCATCGGTCGGCCGTCACCGGTCGACGCCGCTCGATGCGCGAGATTTTGCCTATGTAACTGAAATAGGGACCAATGTCAAGCGTAAAGTCTCATATTGAGTGACGCACGCCTTTTCACCTTCCCCTGGAGGGGGAAGGTCGTCGCGCGAAGCGCGGCGGGGATGGGGTGACAGAGTCGAAGGGCGCGCAGGTTAGCGGCAACGCCGCGCACCCCACCCCGTCCGCCTACAGAGGAGGATAAACCGAATGCGTAGGGCGCGATAAATCGGGGAAATAGTAACATGTCACCGTAATCGCGAAGCGGTGCTGTCGCGATTTGTGCTGGAATTTGGTGTGACGCGATCTCGCGGTAAGCGTCCGGTGTGCCGTGCCGACCCCAAGCCCTATCGGCCGCAGAGCCAGCGCCGGTAGGCAGCAATCCACTCGGCGCCGGACGGCGGTGGCTTGGGCAATTTCAGGTCAATTAGCCCGATGAGTTGCCGTTTACCGTTGCGTTCGCACACTGCTTTAAGGCTTCCGTTATCATCCATTTCAACACCAACCACCGACACCTCGACACCAAGGACCTGAGTCGCGAACGGAACAGCCAGGTGGTCTTCGATCATCGTGTAGAAGCCGCTTGCCTGCTCCAGCTCGTCGTAGCAGTCGACGGTGGCTTCCTCGATCATCTTATCCAGCTTTCTAGCGCTGAGGTCCGTGTCCATGTCAGTCTCTGATCTCGCGCGATATTCCAGCCCCAGTAATTACGTTACAGTAATTTTACCGGGTAGATAACGGATAAGTCGCGCCCGGTATTTAACTTTCCGAGTGTCTCCTGCACCCAGTGATATATGAACTGAATTTTTCCCGCATTCTTTAGAGAATATCCATGGATAGGAAACCGATATGTCATAGTCGCCCGGAGACAGTTCGATAGTGTGTATCCCCCAGGGTCGACGTTCTTTTGTGCCGTTAATTGTAACGGTTGGTACAAACAGACGGTAGATAAATGCGAGTGGCGAATGAGTTATAGTCAGTTCTACACGCGAAGATTTCTTAGTTCTCGTATCACTATCGTCCATGGCCCGTTCCACCTATTTAACATTGTCTGATCCAGGGTTCTCCAGATGACTCCTAAACTGGCGTGAATATTCACCTTTTTCCGGCCTTCCTGCAAGGCAAAACCAAGGTACTGACCGACGCAAGCTGCGGACGGCTGCGGCGCAATGCTGCGAACGGTTGAGTTGGGTCACACTCAGCCGCGCCCGCCACAGGCTGGCGTGGCCGGACCTCCTTCGATAGCTGCCCCGCTGGCCGGCGGCCAGCGCAGCCCTTGAGGGCCAATCACGACGATTGTTGCGATGCGCTTATTCCAAATCCGCTTTGCATCCGGTAGTTTGCGCAATCAGTCCGGCGACCCGGTCCCCAAAGCGATGGCGAGTGCGAGATGACGAATGGCCTAACGGCTGAGGTGATTGGACAACTTCGAGCGAACGCTGTGGCATTTGAAAAGTCTGCCGTTTATTCACAGATTGTTCGGCCTCGCGATGAGGTTCTTTCGCGATTTCAGCCGATTTTCTCGACCGATCATATTCCGACGCTCAGCGCCGATGAAGGTGGGGCCCGGCGAGTGGTTGGAATTTGGCGTGGCGCGATCTCCGGTAACATGAACGTATCGTTTCAGGCGGCGAGGTCAATTGGCTGATCAATGGGCTTTGTGGCGAGTGTCTGCCATCCATCGACTTTGCGCATGTTGATCTGACCGGAAGCAAGCAGCGCCCAGAACAGCATGGCCGCGGTGTCTGCGGAAGGCAGCACGGTCTGTGTCTTGATCCTTCGCTTGAACTCCTCGTGCAGCCGCTCGATTGCGTTCGTGGTGCGCGCGCTGCGCCACTGGCTCGGCGGCAGACGGGTGAAGGTGAAGAGGCGGTCGCCGGCTTCTTCCAGGCTGTCGGCGACGGCACGGTGCTTGAGCCGCCATTTGCGGATAAAGGCCTTGCGGCGCGCTTCGATCTCCTCACGCGTCGCCGCGTAGATCATGTCGTTGTAATCCGCGGTGATTTCGTCATGCAGGCGCTCGGGCGCATGCGCGAAAAGGTTCCTGTGCTTATGAACCGTGCAGCGCTGGAGCGGTATGCCGTCCCAAACGGTGGCAATGGCCTTGTCGAGCCCCGGCGCGCCATCGACAATAAGGAACTCGGGCCGCCGCAGCTCGCGCTTGATGAGGTCATCGAGGACAGTGCGCCAGGCCTCGGCGCTCTCACCGCCCATGCTTTTGATCGCGAGCATTACCTTCTGGCCATCCGCGCGCACGCCGAGAACGACGAGCAGCGAGATGGAGGTCGCTTTGCGATCGAGCCGCACGCGAACGACAGTGCCGTCGAGGATCAGACGCACGATCGGCTCCTCGGCCAGCGAGCGGGTGTTCCAGGCGTCCCAATCGCTTTTCACCTTGCGCCACGTCCGGCTCACGGTGTCCTTGCCGACCGTCCCGCCGAACAAGGCCGCGAGCGCACGGCGCACCCGGCGCGTGTTGGTGCCGGCCAGATAGGTACTCGCGATCAGCGCGTCGGCGGCAAGTGTACGGCGCTGATAGGCCCGCAGCGCCTGGCTCTTCCATTCTGTCGTCTCGCCCCCGGGGGTGTTCAGCCGGGCGCGCGGCACTGCGATCTCGATCGGCCCGAACGTGCCTGTCAGCGACCGCGTCCGGCTGCCATGGCGGTGGCCCGCAATGCCCGCTCTTTCTTCATTGCCGGCCATCTGGCTTCGCCCGTAACGCGGGCGTGCCAGCACAGCGTCGAGCTCCCCGCGGATCAGCTCTTCGATGAACTCGCGCGATCGAGCCCGCACCTCGGTCTCGATCGGATCGAACCAGTTGTCGAAAAGATCAACAGCCATCTCGGCCGCCGGCTGCAAAGAATCAAGCTTCGTGGTAATGCTCGTCATGGCGTGGTCTCCAGTCCAGCGCTTCAACGCTGGATGATTC
>JBEKNW010000276.1:0-4232 GCA_049522435.1 Xanthobacteraceae bacterium | reverse complement strand
CGGCACGCGCTCGCGCGTCCTTTCCTGCAACGCGTCGCGATAGGCGGCAACCGCTTCCTCCAGCCGCGCCGTGCCGCTCTCGCGCTCGCCGAGGCTCCTCAGCGCGTTGCCGAGATTGTTCTGGGTCATCGCCCATTGCAGCGGCACGCGCTCGCGCGTCCTTTCCTTCAAGGCGTCGCGATAGGCGGCAACCGCTTCCTGCAGCCGCGCCGTGCCGCTCTCGCGCTCGCCGAGGCTCCTCAGCGCGTTGCCGAGATTGTTCTGGGTCATCGCCCAATCGAGCGGCACGCGCTCGCGCGTCCATTCCTTCAAGGCGTCGCGAAAGGCCGCAACCGCCTGCTGCAAGTCGTTGTTCGATCCTGCTTGTTCGCCAATGAGCGCTCGCGACAGCGCATAGCTGTGAAGCAAGGAGCCGCGCGTGTCCGGATCGAAGGCCGCGTTGAGGCGTCTGACGATCGGCTCGAATCGCGCGGCCGTCGCACGCATCAACGGCACCAGGTATTTGCCGCTGTCCTGGACGGCCGGCGCCACACTCAACGCGATGCGGGCAGCAATTGCCGCGCCGAGCTTGGCGACAAAATTCGCCGGCAGGTCGAAGGTCTCGGTCAGTTTGTAGGGTTCGGGATCGTGGCTGCCGATTTCGGCGATGGTGAACCGCAGAGAAAGAACATTTTGGCCCTTGACCCTACCCCAGACGAGCAGATCGCAGCCTTTTTGACGCAACCATTTTTGTGCGGTCTCGTAAGCGCCGCGCTCGACGTCGTATTCATGTCCCTCGCCCATGCGCAACGTTTCGGGCCAGGTTGTGATCGACACTGCATCGCCAAACTCGCGGCGGATCGTTTCGCGTATCGTTTCCCGCAGCGCTCCGGACTCGGTGTCGCCGTCGAGGCGCGCCAACATGATGCTGAGCTTGCCGCCGAAGGAACCGCGAATGAGAATCTGCGCGCGCTTGCGCTGGATAGCGCGCCAGATCGGACCGCCGATCCAGCCCAGCGGTTTCTCCGCAATTTTCCAGAGGAAGGCCCACTCGATCATATCGTTTCCCCGCGTCCGCGGCAGGATAGGGGGAAAGGATGAGTGGATACAACTACCGCGTCAGCCTATCGGCGTCACACATCCACCTTCAGCGCGGCAATAAAAGCCTCCTGCGGAATATCGACCTTGCCGAACTGGCGCATGCGCTTCTTGCCTTCCTTCTGCTTGTCCAGAAGCTTGCGCTTGCGCGTCACGTCGCCGCCGTAGCATTTCGCCGTCACGTCCTTCCTGAACGCGCGCACGGTCTCCCGGGCGATGATCTTGCCGCCGATGGCGGCCTGGATCGGCACCTGGAACATGTGCGGCGGGATGAGCTCCTTGAGTTTCTCCGCCATGGCGCGGCCGCGCTGCTCGGCGCGGGTGCGGTGCACCAGCATCGCCAGCGCGTCGACCGGCTCGGCGTTGACCAGCATCTGCAGCTTGACCAGATCGGCCGGCTTGTAATCGGTCAGGTGATAGTCGAACGAGGCGTAGCCTTTCGACACCGATTTCAGCCGGTCATAAAAATCGAACACCACCTCGTTGAGCGGCAGGTCGTATTTCACCAGCGCGCGGTTGCCGACATAGGTCAGCTCGACCTGGATGCCGCGGCGGTCCTGGCAGAGTTTCAGCACGCTGCCGAGATAGTCGTCCGGCGTGAGGATGGTGGCGCGGATCCACGGCTCCTCGATCTCCTTGATCTTCACGACGTCCGGCATGTCGACCGGATTGTGGATTTCGATCTCCTGACCATTTGTCAGCTTGATCTTGTAGATGACCGAAGGCGCGGTGGCGATGAGATCGAGGTTGAATTCGCGCTCGAGCCGCTCCTGGATGATCTCGAGGTGCAAAAGCCCCAAAAAGCCGCAGCGGAAGCCGAAGCCGAGCGCGGCCGAGGTTTCCATCTCGTAGGAGAAGCTGGCGTCGTTGAGGCGAAGCCTGCCCATGGCGGCGCGCAGATTTTCGAAATCCGCGGCATCGACGGGAAACAGTCCGCAGAACACCACCGGGATCGCCGGGCGAAAGCCGGGCAGCGGCTCAGCCACCGGCTTCCTGTCGTCGGTGATGGTGTCGCCGACCCGGGTGTCGGCCACTTCCCGGATCGAGGCGGTCAAAAAACCGATCTCGCCGGGGCCGAGTTCGTCACGCTCGACGCGTTTCGGCGTAAAAACGCCGACGCGGTCGACCTCGTAGGCGGCGCCGGTGCCCATCATGCGGATGCGCTGGCCTTTTTTGAGCACGCCGTCGACGACACGGAACAGCACGACGACGCCGAGATAGGAATCGTACCAGCTGTCGACCAGGAGCGCCTTCAGCGGAGCGGCGGCATCGCCTTTCGGCGGCGGCAACCGGTGCACGATCGCCTCCAAGACCTCCGGAACGTTCTGCCCGGTCTTGGCCGAGATGAGGACCGCGCCGGAGGCGTCGAGCCCGATCACGTCCTCGATCTGCTCCCGCACCTTGTCGGGCTCGGCGGCCGGCAGATCGACCTTGTTGAGCACCGGCACGATCTCGTGGTTGTTGTCGATCGCCTGGTAGACATTGGCGAGCGTTTGCGCCTCCACCCCCTGGCTGGCATCGACCACGAGCAGCGAGCCCTCGCAGGCGGCGAGGCTGCGGTTGACCTCGTAGGCGAAATCGACGTGGCCGGGCGTGTCGATGAGGTTGAGCACGTAGTCCTTGCCGTCGCGCGCGCGGTAATTGAGCCGCACCGTCTGCGCCTTGATGGTGATGCCGCGCTCGCGCTCGATGTCCATGGAATCGAGCACCTGCTCGACCATCTCGCGCGCTTCGAGCCCGCCGGTGAGCTGGATCAGCCGGTCGGCGAGCGTCGACTTGCCGTGGTCGATATGGGCGATGATGGCGAAGTTGCGGATGTTTTCGATGGGCGCCGCGGGCATGCGGCGCAGATAACACCCGCATCCCCGAGCGGCAAGTTCGCCCAGTAAGGGGCCCAACCTTGGCGAGGAGCGCGGTGCGCGCCGGCCCTCACCCTCGCTTGCTTTCGTTCGCTCGGCACCCTCTCCGAACGGGAGACGGTGACCGGCCGAGCGGCGCTCCGTCACCGACAAACCCTCGACCTACGCCGTTTTTTCGCCTTATCTATCGCCCTGGGTAGACAAAACGCGCATCCCGCCAAGTTCATGACCGCAGCCGAATTCGTCCGACTGGCACGCATTCCGTTGCAGCGGCTGTTCGACGCTCTGGTCGATCGGGCGCGCTGCGAGCGCATCATGGCGCTCCTGCTCACCGGCTATGTTGCCGCGTGGTCGCTCTACGGCGTGCTCGCCAAGGGCAGCCAGGACCTTCACTTCGACATGGGCGAAATGTACGCCTGGTCGCGCAGAGTGAGCCTCGGCACGCCGAAGCACCCGCCGCTGGGCGCCTGGCTGCTGCGTGGCTGGTTCGGCGTATTTCCGCTGCAAACCTGGGCTTTTTATCTGTTCGCCGTGCTGCTGGCGACGGTGGCGCTCTGGATCGCCTGGCGCGTTTCGGCGCGCTATCTTGCGCCGGAAAAACGCGCGGTCGGCATCGTGCTGCTGACGCTCGTGCCGTTCTATAATTTCCACGCGCTGAAGTTCAACGCCAACACCGTGCTGATTCCGTTTTGGGCGGCGACCACATGGTGGTTCCTGCGCTCGTTCGAAACGCGCCGCGCCGGATGGGCGATGCTGGCCGGAATTGGCGCCGCGGCTTGCATGCTCGGCAAGTATTGGTCGATTTTTCTGCTCGCCGGCCTGGCCATTGCCGCATTGACCGATCCACGCCGCGGCGCCTATTTCCGTTCGCCGGCGCCATGGCTGACGATCGCCGTCGGCGCGGTTCTGCTTGGGCCGCACGCGGCCTGGGTCGCCACGCACGATTTCGAGCCGTTCCGCTATGCGATCAGCTCGCACCCGGCGACGCTGGCGATGGCGGCGGCATCGGCGGCGGGCTTTATCGCCGGCGCTCTCGGCTATATCGCCGCACCGATCGTTTTCAGCGTGCTCGCCGCGCGTCCGAGCGTGGCGGCGATTGCCGACACGTTGTGGCCGGCCGAACCGGACCGCCGCATCATCGTTGTTGCGTTTGCCGTGCCGCTCCTCCTCGCCGCGCTCGCCGCAGTGCTGTTGCGGGTTGAAATCATTTCGCTCTGGGCGATGTCGGCGATGACTTTGCTTCCGGTCGTGCTGCTTTCGTCGCCACTGGTGACGTTTTCTCGCGCCGCCAGTGTC
>JBEKNW010000275.1:0-4269 GCA_049522435.1 Xanthobacteraceae bacterium | reverse complement strand
AGTTTCGCTGGACGCAAGTTCAGGTTCGAAAGACGTTGCAGCTCCGCGGTTGGCAGTTCCCAATCCACGCTCGCAGCAGCGAGTTCCATGAATGTCCGATGCAGGGCATTTCGTGCGACCTGGACCATTTCGGTGTCATCGAAATCATGGGCGCTCAGAAAGACTGGAATCTGAAAGCTGATCGGCGTCCGCTCAACCTGAAATGTGACACACACTTGTGCCTCCAGCTCGCTTGGCGCGGCCATCTCGATTCGTGCCACCGTGATTTTATATTCCATTTCGGCAGTCATTCTCAGCCCGCCATTCTCCAGAGGAACCTCGGTTTCGAGCGTAAGATGATTGGCCATCCAGGCTCCTGTTCTCACGCCCGAGAACCCTGTCCAATTGATTCGCGGTCGCCGGAGAATCATAGCATGGATCGCGTCCAATGATTGCAATCGAATTCCCTTTCGTTGGCATCCCCCGGACATCTCCAACCGGCGAACTGCGCCCTGGCGGTAAATGCTCAGCGCTCAATGTCTCGACTTGCCATTGTTCTCTGCGTCCGACACCCCACGGCGAAATCGGGCGTACGTTAGACCCCGGTTGCGAACGCTGACCAAGCCTCCATCATTTCTCGTCGTCGATTGACCAAGGCACTCCGCTGATAGGCGCGCTCTGTTGCATCGCCGACCGCGTGCGCTAGGGCCATCTCGATCAGTTCGCGCGGGTGTTCGGCCTCGCCGCACCAATCGGCAAACGTCGAACGAAAGCCGTGAACGACAAAGCCCGGCCGCGTGCGGCGAAGCAATTGCATTTGCGTCGTGTCCGATAACTTGCCGCGTCGTCCAGGAAACAGATAAGCATCCGGCGCCTTACGCTCGCCGATCAGCGCGAGAGCTTCCGCAGTGAGCGGCACACGATGTTCCCGGCCTTCCTTCATTCTCGACCCTGGAATGACCCAAGTGTCGCCTTCAATCTCTTTCCAGGTCGCGCCCGTGGTCTCTGACGTGCGCGCGGCTGTCAAGATCGTGAACATGAGTGCCCGCGCTGCGCTCGATTTGATGGCGTGAAGTTCTTGCATGAATGCCGGCACGTCCTGCCATGGCATTGCCGGATGATGCACAACGTCGGGAGGGTCCGGCAGCAAGTGCTCCATATGGCCTTTGCGACGCGCCGGGTTGTTGCCTTCACGCATCTTGAGCGCCGTTGCCCAATCGAGAATTTTTGCGATGCGCGTGCGGACCTTTTCGGCAGTGCGCGGATGATCGGCCCACGGCTTGAGCGCATCGCGCACGCGATCAGTTGTGATCGTCGCTATCGGGGTGCCGGCGAGACCCGCGAGCGTGCGCCGATACTGCTCGGCTTCGCGACCATCGCTGCCGCCGCGCCATCCTTGAGCGCGCTCGGCAATGAATTCCTCGACCGCCTCGCCGAAGGTTCTGGCCGTGGTGACTTCGCGCGGGTCAACGCCACGGTCGCGTTGCCGGCGTAGCTCGTGGTGAGCTTCGCGCGCTTCGGCCAAGGTGTAGGTTTTGGCGGGGCCAATGGAGCGCCAATGCACCTTGCCGTTGAACGAGAAGCGATAGGTCCATGACGCGCGGCCGGGCGCGGAGACTTGCAGGTATAGGCCAGCGCCGTCGCTGTGCTTGCCCGGTGTGCGCAAGAGGCTCGGCATTTCGGCAGCTTTGATCTTGTGCTGCGGCATGCTCCGCTAGAGTCTTCTCCGCGACAAAATTTTCCACCCTTGTAGCTTGCTCGCCGGTTTTGCCAAGCCTCGCCGAACATCAAATGCAAAAAAATCTGTTGGAAAAACAGTGTATCTGAGGTTCGGCGCAACTCGTGGAGGCCATTTCACGCGGCGGAATTGCCACAATAAAAGCCCGCCCGGACACTTGGTCCGGGCGGGTGGAGTCGACCCTGTTAAGGGTCATGGGGGTGTTTGGGGACCGAGATACCACCCCTTCGGGACCGCCGCCGGCCCGTCGGGGGGTCGGGGGGATGCGCGGGACCGCGCGGCAGACCGAGCTGATTTCTTAAGCTTAAAAATATCCTACCGGCCGCAATAACGAAGTGACCGCCATCACAGAAAGTCGGCTTCCTGGCGCGTGTCGTGGACAACGCTGCGCGTTGCCCACAGGGTCCACAGTCGCAACAGCAGCAGCAACAGAGCTGAACAAAACGAGAAATGTGTTACCCATGTCGCCGGTTTAAAGTGTTACCTATGTCGCCGGTTGCTCAGGTGAGGCGGTTCGGATATACGAGAAAAACTCCAGCGTCCGAACCCCCTCACCCTCGCTCGCTTCGCTACGCGGGGGCGAATAAGCGAAATCATTCTCGCGGCGCGATCCGCGCCCGAGTTTTGTGAACAAGAGCGAATGGCGAGTGGCCAATAGCGAATGGGGTGAAACCTTCTTCCCTATTCGCCATTCGCTATTTCGTCATTCGCAATCCCGGGTTTTGCTTCGCTCAACCCGGGCTACACAAAGAAAGGGAGGCGGAGCGCTGAAAGGCGCATAGTCCTATGGTCCGCATCGCAGACAAGTTTACGCGAACTTGCGCAAACCGTCTGCTTCGGATGCGGCACGCGCCAAAGTCGGGGCGCGCTCGCCTTCCGGCGCTCCACCGCGGCTCTTCGGGGGGCGAACCAACGCCCCCGTTCAGCTCCAGGCGCACTTCCTGGGTCGTGGCTAAAAAGCGGGCGTTACCCGCTTCCGCCTGGCCCAGTCCAGCGACGTTGTCGCAGACCGGTCATCATGCCGGCCGGGCGTTGTCCCAAAGCCGCCCGGGAGCGGAATGTATCGTTCCGCGCGCGGGCACCGCACTCGCTCCGCTTTCGGGAGTACCCTCGGCCGAAGGCGTCCCTCGATGAGCGAGATTAGGGGAATGTAACGGCAATGGGGACGAATGTCAAGGAAATTGTCGCCCTATCGGAGACGGTCGCATCCCCCGTCTTTGCCGGGCTTGACCCGGCAATCCATGGCAGTGAAGTACATAATCGGCAACCAGCCCGCATGAGCATAGCGACATGCGGGGTTATAGTCGGGGGAGGCAGAACCCGGATATCGCTCCGCCCATCCGGGCTACGCTTGCTGCAAATGCCGCGATGAGAAAGCCCAAGGCAATTTCAAAATAATCATGGCGAGCAAGCCAAATCCAAGCGCTGAGCGTCAAAATCGCCCACCCAGCCGCTATTGGCAGGCCCGCGTAAGGCCGCATTGGCTGGAATTTGTTCTTGGTATTGGTCTTTTGGTTGTGGGTGCTGCTCAGGTGCTCATTTATCTGAGACAAGCCAGCATCATGCAGACGCAAACGTCCATTTCCGAAAGGCAATTGTCCTTTCAGGAAAGTGTGAGTCGCGCTTGGATCAGAGTCGATGTTACTTTGGAAGATAAGATTATTTTTACTGAATGGGCCGGAGATAAGTTCATCCATATTCCCTTGAATTTCAATCTCAAGAATTTCGGTCAAGTCCCCGCCGTTAATGTGCGAACAAGTACTTTTATCGAACCTTTCGGAGGGAGCGACAGAAATCCTCGCTTGGACAAGGCGCAAGCTATGGCGTGTCAAAGCGCCAGAGACGTTGCAGATATGAACAGCATTGGCGGGACCGATCTTTTTCCGTTGGAGCCCAAGGATGTGAAATCTGGCACCGGTCGCGGCGGTCTTTACAAGAATGGAAATCCCGGCCCTTTGTCGATCCTCGGCTGCATCGAATACACTTATGCGAATGGTAGGCACGGACAAACTGGGTTTCGGAAAATTCTCGGCCGAGTCGAAAACAATTTCGTTGTCGGCATTCCCTTCGTGAGTGGCCAGCCAGAAGTTCCTAGGGAACCCATATCCGCGGAATTGCTCGCTAGCGGATACCCGAAAGAGCCGGCCCGCGTCGCCAGAATACCCACCAATGGTTTGATTTTCAGAGATGATGACGAGGGCGGCAATTACGCAAAATAGAAGGATAGTCGCCCAAACCGCGACCGCCTGCCAAAGGGCCGGGCAGCGAACCAGCGATAAAAAGTAGTCAAGTCCGGCATAATCGCCCAATTTGGTAAGCTAGCATCGATCAAGGGGGGGCCTGTGAGGCTGCGATGAGCCAAGAGCCGTACGAGCATACGAAGTGGGTTTACGAGATAAAAAAGTCTGATGCTGAGCGCGCGCACGATTTTGAGCCCGTAGGGCGGATTAGTACGACTGAGTCAGAAAGTCGCAGTCGTTTGTTGTTGAGAATCAGGTATTTGGCGAGATTCACAGATCGGCGGAGGGCTGATATGGGTCTCGCAACGATAG
>JBEKNW010000274.1:0-4304 GCA_049522435.1 Xanthobacteraceae bacterium | reverse complement strand
GTACGGCGACGGCTCGAAAAAATCCTCGCCGAAGCGCGCGCGGCGCAAAAGATGCCCTGGGAGCCGACGACGGTCTCGCTCTATCGGACGATCTTTCCGCAGATGACCAACTGGCTGCCCGAGGACGAAGGCGCCCAATTGCGCTTCGACTTCGAGACGGAACTGGCGCGGCTCCAAGCGGCGTGAGTTGAACCCCCCTCCCCCACAAGGGGAGGGAAAAGGGAGCTACGCAGCCGCGGCGGCTTTGGGAGCAACGGCGGCGGCAATGCCGCCCGCAAGCGCCAAGTCCCGGGCCGTGCATCCTTCGAGGGCCGCTTCGCGGCCGCCTCAGGATGACGGTCAACGACCGATGCCGCCGGTCTGGAGCTCGTAGGATGGGTTGAGCCCCTTGCGAAACCCATCGTGTTGCTCCCGGTTGATGGGTATCGCTTCGCTCCACCCATCCTACCGCTCGTGCTACGGAGCCGCGTAGGCTTCGCGGAGCCTGTCATCGGGCCGGCCACTTCGGGCCGGTCCCGTTGGCTCAGCCCACCCTACGGCTCACTTCAACGACAACGCCAGTCCGCTCAAATCCAGGCTGACGATCAGGCCGTTCTGCTCGCCGGTGAGCGTCAGCACGGCGCCGCTTTGGTTGGTAAGGACGACGGCCTGCGCGCCGTTTACGACGGCTGCGCCGGCGCCCGCCTGAGCGTAGACGCCGGCGACGTCGGACGGGCGGCGGATATTGCTGACGGTGCCATGGAAGTGCGTCTCCGAGGCGCCGAAGGTGAAGCCGTAGCTCAAGCCCCCGATCACCAGCGGATAGCTGTGGCCCTGGAACGTCAGCACGCCGCTGCCGGCCGAGCCGCCCAGGATGAACCCGGCCTTGAAGATGCGGAGCCTGATCGCGCCGCTGTCGGCGTGCGCAACCGACGCCGCGCCGAGCAGCGCCGCGAGGGCGACGAGGCCGGCTCTCAATCCCGACAAGACTTGCATGGTCAAGACTTGCATGGTTGCTTCTCCGTCACATCAAAGGCGCCGTAGCGCACGGGCGATTCGGGACTGTACCTCCGCGCCATGACGCGCGAAATGCCCTCGAATTATGGTCACCGTGCGCTGGTTTGCCTGCGTGCGAGGGAGTTAACGCGGGCTGCGACCAAATTCAGAAGCAAGTAGCCCGCACGAGCGCAGCGATATGCGGGATAATTGGAGGGGGCAGGACCCCGGATGTCGCTTCGCTCATCCGGGCTACGCTTGCTGATCCTCGTCGGCCTATGATGGGTATCGCTTCGCTCCACCCATCCTACGCGCTTAAAAATATCGTCCGGTTCCACTCACGAATCACGCTTTCGGAAGATGAGGTAGTATTGCCTCGGCAGGAATTGAAGCGTCTCCATGAGCGAATAACCGGCCGCGTTGAGCTCTTCCGTGACCCTTTCGGGCGAAATGCGATACTGCGCCGGTGGGCCACTTGGCGAATCCGCCTTGAAGTCGACAATCGCAAGCCGTCCCGCGGGACGCAGCGACGATTTCAGCTTGGCGAAATATTGGGGCCGGTTCCCGATGTGGTGATAAGTGTCCACGACTAGAACAACGTCGACTGGCTCGGGGAGGTTGGCGGCGGCCGCGCTCGCCTGCACCGGCATCAGGTTGGTCAAATGCTCATGTTGCGCTCGCTCACCCAGGTAACGCACCATGTCCGGTTCGACATCGGCGGCGAATATTTTGCCTTCGGGAATGCGCTTGGCGATCCGCACGCTGAAATATCCGGTGCCCGCGCCGAGGTCGGCGACACTCGAAGTGCGTTTCAGTTGCAGGGCGTCCAAAATCTCTTCCGGCTTTTGCCAAGCGTCGCGTTCCGGGCTGTCGAACTCTTTGGCCCACTTATCCGCATCTTCAAATCTACGATGGAAGGCCCCATCGGATGGACCACCCAAATGACGGTCCATATGGCCGCTCATATCCCCGTGTTCCACGGGTGTTTCGGAAGCAGTCTGCGCGAGAGAGACACGCATGGCCACCCCGCACCATACCATGACGAGAACGGCGATAATCGATAGTATTTTGTTTTTCACGTTGCACCTCTTTTATTCAGCAAGCGTAGATGGCCGGAACAAGTCCGGCCATGACGAAGTGGATGGGTCATGCTCTATGACAGTTGGTATAACGCATCATTTCTGCTCCTTCAGTCGAGCCTGCTTGAGCACGCTGTTGAGCGTGCCGGGCGCCATATCGTCGGACGGCTTCCCGGCAATGGTAACACGCCCGGGCTGATTTGGATGTGATCGCTCTCGGTCATTCCGGGGCGCGCAAAGCGGCCCTCGAAGGGCGACGGCCCCAAGTCGGCTGTAGCCGACTTGGGCACGCAATATTCCGAAATCGGTAAACCCGATTTCGGTTGCCGCCTCGGCCGTTCATCCTTCGAGGCTCGCTCTGCTCGCACCTCAGGATGACGGACTACTACTTCGCCGCCTCGAAACCTTCAAGAATGACGGTCTCGACCTCGCCGGCGGCGCCGCGGCGGAATGCGGCGGCCTTGTTGTACTCGTCCGAGGTGAAGCAGGCGACGCCTTGCTCGAAGGTCGGAAACTCGATCACCACGAAGCGCTGGAACTTCTGCGGGCCCTCCATGATCTGGAAGCGTCCGCCGCGCGCCAAAGCCTTGCCGCCGTATTTGGCGAGAATCGCCGGCACCTGATCGGCGTATTTCTTGTACTCGGCCGGATCGTTGATCTTGGCGCGCGCGACCCAATAGGCTGGCATTGGACGATCCTCCGCTGTTTGTCCATCGGCAGGAGTAATCCGTCGTCTCCCGCTGCGCAACGGGTTCGACGGTGCCCGGCGCGTGTGGCAAGCGCTTGTTCCGCTCATTCCCGCGCAAGCGGGAATCCAGACCGGGATTGCGTAGTTGCCGCGGAATTTGCTGGGTCCCCGCTTTCGCGGGGACGAGCGGATAACAGCGACCGGTTCGATTTGATCGGAAACCGCTCTACGTCGCGGCGAAAAGGCCGCGCAGCATGCTTGCCGACGTCGAGCGGGATTTTACCGGAGGTCTCGGCGCTCCGACCAGGCGGCGGCCGAGCACGGCGACGAACTGAGCCTTCGACATCGGCTTGGCGAACAAATAGCCCTGCCCGATATCGCAGCCGATCCCTTGCAGCTTGTGGCTTTCATGCGTCGTTTCGATGCCCTCGGCTACGACCTTGAGGTCGAAGCGCTTGGCGAGTTCGACGATGGTCTCGCACAAGCCGGCATTGACGCGGTCGAGGTGGCAATCGGTGACATAGCTCCGGTCGATCTTGAGTTCGCTGAACGGCAGTTGCCGCAACCGCGCCAGCGACGAATAGCCGGCGCCGAAATCGTCGAGCGCCAGCGAGCAATGCAGGGCGCGCAGCTCGTCGGCGACCTCATTGGCGATCTTGAGATCGTGCATGATCTCGTCTTCGGTGACTTCGAGAATGAGGCCGGGCCAATTGGCCGCGGCCGGCCGTTCCTCGCGCAGCATCCGGGCGATCGGCAGCTTGACGAAGGCCGACGCCGGCACATTGACCGAGAGCTTCACGGCGGCGCCGTGCGCCGCGCAATCCTCGAAGTCGCGCAAGGCGGTGAGGATGACGCGCTCGGTCAATGCCAGCATGTCGTTCTCTTGGGCGCCGGGCAGAAAGGCGCCGGGACTGACCACGCTGCCGTCCGGCCGGCGCGCGCGCACCAGCGCCTCGGCGCCGACCAGGCGATTCGACTTAAGATCGATCTTGGGCTGATACCAGAGTTCGAACCAGTCCCGCCGCAGCACGTCGCCGAGCGTCAGCTTGCCGCCGGCCGGCTCGGGCTCGGGCGGCTTCGACTTAAACAGCTTGTGCAGCGCCTGCAGCATGTCGATCCGCAACGACGCCGGCGGCATCCTGGCATCCTGCCGGTCGTCTTTCATCGTTACGGCCGAGTTATGGCTGACCAGGTAAGGCAGCACCGTTAATGCGGCCGCCGCAGTCCGCAATATCCTTTACGGCCGGTATCCAAATTCCGGAGGATTTGAGGCAAGCGGAGTTGCCCAGAGTCGCTCACTCCGCCGCGCGACGCGCGGCGATGATCTGGTCGGCGGTGCGGCCGGTGAGCTCGGCCATGTGGTCGAATTTGAAGGTGAAGGTGCCGGCGCCGGCGGTCGCCGAGCGAATTTCGACGATGAGGTCGCCGATCTCCGTCTCCGGCATCTTGGCGCGCACCACGTCCCAGCCCTCCCAGCCGTCGCGCGTATCGAAGCCGAGGATTTGGCCGCGCCGTCCGGCCATCAGCGCATTGATCTTCGCCGTGGCCTCGTTGGGGCAGAC
>JBEKNW010000273.1:0-4365 GCA_049522435.1 Xanthobacteraceae bacterium | reverse complement strand
GCCAAGCTCCTGGGCCTCGCGCGCGACGACGAGGACGAGGACGCCAACGCGGTGGCGCCCGCGCCCGCAGCAACAGCGTCGAACATGCCGGCGCCGGCGCCGGCGCCGGCCGCCGCCGAGCCGCTGCGCACGCGGGCGAAGGCAGCCGTCGTCGCGGCCGTCGATCGCGCCGAGGACAAGCTGGCGCGCGCCGAAGACAAATTCGCGGCGGAGAAGGCCAAGCTGATCAAGGTCGCCGCGAAGACGGAGGAAAAGCTCGCGGCAGAGAAGACGAAGTTCGTTCAGGTCGCCTCGAAGGTGCACGTGATTTCCCGCGCCGAAGCGTCACCGTTAGCGGCGCTGACGCCGAACCAAATCATTCTCGCCCGCGGCTTCTGGCAAGGAGTTCCCGACGGCGCGGCCGCGGCCCCGGCCCGCCCGGCCCAGGCAGCAACGAACGCGCTCGCCGCCGTGGCGCGCCCAAGCCGCAACGACGTCGCCAGCGCGGCAACCGACAGCACCGGCTCCATCGGCCCATTCGCCGCCCCGCCCGACGATCGGGTTTCGCCGGATGTCGCGCTCGCCTACGCGGAACAGGCCGACCGCGAAGCAACCGCCCGCACCGCGGCGGTGCAGCCGCCGCCGGCTGCTGCGGCAACGCCGCGCGCCGCAGTGACCCGCGCCGTTGCGGTGCAAACCGGCGACAACGAAATGACGATCGCCGTCAAGCGCGTCAGCGGCCGGCCGGCCTCCGCAATCCTCACGGTCGCCAATAAGACCTCGGCGGCGCCGCTCGCGGCGGGCGTGCGGGTCGACGATCCGTGGCTGCGCGCCATCGTGTTGGCGCCAAGCGTAGACCGCTTCCTTTGCATCACGGCGCTCGGCGCGCGCGACTTCCGCTCCTTGGCGGCGCTGATCGGAAAGCCCGCCAGTTCGGTGATGATGACATTCTCCGCCGACCCGCAGCTCGGCCTCGCGCAGGATCATTTCAGCGGCAGCGCGATCGTGTTCGTGTCGACGGTGACCTACCCGCTGCGCACCGCGGAACTGCGGTAAGCCCACACAACCTCGTCATCCTGAGGTGGCCGCCCAAGGCGGCCCTCGAAGGATGCTGCTCGGGCCGTCGCCCCTTCGAGGCTCGCTTCGCTCGCACCTCAGGGTGACGGAACGTAAGTTGAGCGCTACGCCAGCATCCCCAGCGCGTGCAGGTAGGTTTCGAGGATCGCCTCCTGCTCCTTGCGCTCGTTGACGTCCTGCTTGCGCATGCGGACCACGGTGCGCAGCGCCTTGATGTCGAAGCCGTTGGCCTTGGCTTCGGCATAGACGTCGCGGATGTCGTCGGCGATCGTCTTCTTTTCCTCTTCTAAACGCTCGACGCGCTCGACAAACGCCTTGAGGTGATCCTTGGCGAATCGATGGGCGGGTTGATCGTCCTTGACGGCGGCGGCGGCGGCGTTGGCGGCATTAGCCATCGGGCACTCCTGCGATAACGGGTGCCGAGAGCATTCGAAAGCGCCAGCCTTGCGGTCAAGCCGCCTTGGCGCTCATCCACAGTACTGCACAGGACAATCGCGCTAAAAACGTCGCGTCAATGTTTTGGGCTTGCTTTTTCGAATGCCGCCTGCTGTCCCGCCGACGCCTCCTTCTGATACTTGGCGCGCCATTCGTCGTACGGCATGCCGTAGACCATTTCGCGGCTCTGTTCTTTCGTCATCGCCACGCCTTTGGCGTCCGCCGCGTCCTTCATCCAGTTGGAGAGGCAGTTGCGGCAGAAACCAGCCAGATTCATCAGGTCGATGTTCTGCACGTCGGTGCGCGAGCGCAGGTGCTCGACCAGGCGGCGGTAGACGGCGGCTTCAAGTTCCGTGCGGCTGTTCTCGTCGGTAGCCATGATCTCCTCCGCGATCTAATGAGAGCATGATCCGGAAAAGTGGCATCCGGTTTTCCGATAAGATCATGCGCCACTAAACATCTAGCAGGCTGCTGAAAAAGAGAACAATGTTCCCGGTCCGATTCCAATCCGTTCACCTCTGGATTCGACTATGTTCACGGTGAAAAAGACTTTTTCAGCAGCCTGCTAGAGCGTCATCGCTTCTACCAAAGTGATGACGCTCTGGGAAACATAGAGACGCTTGGGCCGTCTTTCCATACTCCGGCGGCTCGATCGTCATCAACACGATGCCGAACAAGATGGACATCGCAGCGCGCGAATTTCTCGAATCGCTGTTTCGCGGCGCGGTCGGCGCCGCCCACCCCGCGGGTTCGCTGCCGCCGAACTTGCCAGAGCCGCCGCCGCGCGGACGGCTCGTCATCCTCGCCGCCGGCAAGGCGGCGGGCTCGATGACCGAAGTCGCCGAACGGCACTATCTCGCGCGGATGCCGCAACGGCGGCTCGCCGGCATCGCCGTGACCCGCCACGGTTACGGTCGCCCGACCCGGCACATCCCGGTGATCGAGGCCGGGCACCCGGTGCCCGACGCGGCGGGCATCTCCGCTACCAGACGCGTGCTGGCGCTCGCCGATGCGGCGGATGGCGACGATCTCGTCCTCGTCCTGCTGTCCGGCGGCGCCTCGGCGAACTGGATCGCGCCGGCCTTAGGCCTCACGCTCGAAGCGAAGCAGGCGGTGACCCGCGCGCTCTTGCGCAGCGGCGCCGCCATCGGCGAGATCAACGCCGTGCGCAAGCATCTCTCGCGCATCAAGGGCGGCCGCCTCACCCAGCGCGCCTACCCCGCCAAAGTGGTGACGCTGGCGATCTCCGACGTGCCCGGCGACGACCCGGCAGTCATCGGATCGGGGCCGACGGTGCCCGATCCGACGACGCTTGCCGACGCCCGCGAGGTCGTGCGCCGCCACCGGCTCGAGGTCCCCGACGGCGTGATCCGCGCGCTCGATGACCCCGCCAACGAGACGCCGAAGCCGGGCGACAGGATCTTCGCCGGATCGGAATACCGGATCGTGGCGCGGCCGGCCGACGCTTTGCGCGCAGCCGAGGAACTCGCGAGCGCGGCGGGCTACGAATGCGTCATGCTCGGCGACCGCCTGCAAGGCGAGGCGCGCGAGGTCGCCGCCGAACACGCGCGGCTCGCTCTTGCGCTTGGCGCCGAGCGCCGCCGCGCCGTAATCCTTTCCGGCGGCGAGCTGACCGTGACGTTGCGCGGCCACGGCCGCGGTGGCCCCAACCAGGAATACGCCCTGGCGCTGGCCATTCATCTTGACGGCGCCCCCGGCATCGCCGCGCTCGCCGCCGATACCGACGGGACCGACGGCGGCAGCGGACGCGCCGACGATCCGGCCGGGGCCTTCATCGACGCAACGACGCCGGCGCGGGCGCGGGCGGCCGGCCTCGATCCCGCCGCCTTTCTCGCCGACAACGATTCCACGGGGTTTTTCAATGGCATCGGCGATTTGTTCAGGCCCGGTCCGACGTTCACCAACGTCACCGACTTCCGCGCCATCGCCGTTGACAGGCCATAAGCCTTGACCGGATTCTGAACCGGAAATGAGCGACGCGATTTATCCCAGAATTGCAGCGAACGCGCTTGCGGCGAGCATATTCGTGATGCTGCTTGCCGCATCGGCCGAGCCGGCCGCGGCCGATTTCCGGCTGTGCAACAATACCGCGAGCCGGGTGGGCGTCGCCGTCGGCTACAAGGACGCCGATGGCTGGACCACGGAAGGCTGGTGGAATCTACCGTCGCGCAGCTGCGAAACCGTGCTCAAGGGCAATCTCGTCGCGCGTTATTACTACGTCTACGCCATCGACTACGATCGCGGCGGCGAATGGATGGGACCGGCCTTTATGTGCACCCGCGACAAGGAATTCACCATCCGCGGCATCAGCGATTGTCTCGCCCGCGGCTATGACCGCACCGGCTTTTTCGAGGTGGATACCGGCGAGCAGCACGCCTGGACCGTGCAGCTCACCGAATCGAGCGAGCAGACGCCGCAACACCCGTTGCCGGCAGGCAATCCGCTCACGTCGACCCCGCCCGCCGGCGTCCGCACAGCGCCGGGCGCAACGACCCCGCCCACTCCGCCCGGAAGCCAAAGCCGATGAGGCGGCAGCGGCGCACCAAAGTAGTGGCGACGCTGGGGCCGGCCTCTTCGGGCCGCATCATCATCGGCCGCCTGTTCGCAGCCGGCGCCGACGTCTTCCGGATCAACATGAGTCACACCACGCACGACAAGATGCGCGAACTGGTGACGACGATCCGCGCGGTCGAAGCCGAATGCAATCGGCCGATCGGCATCCTCGTCGATCTGCAGGGACCGAAGCTGCGGCTCGGCAGCTTCAAGAACGAATCCGCCGAGATCGCCACCGGCGCCGACTTCATCCTCGACACCGACGCGGCGCCGGGCGACGCGACGCGCGTGCAGCTGCCG
>JBEKNW010000272.1:0-4383 GCA_049522435.1 Xanthobacteraceae bacterium | reverse complement strand
TGTCGGAGAGCCGGACGAATCGAAAAATGAATCAAAAATCAGGCGCCGCTCGCAGCCTCAGCGGTCAAAGCTGCACCGAAAAGCAACGCCAATATCTGGCATATATCTATGCCTACACGCGCCTGCACCGCCGGCCGAAGCCGCGCGACAATCAAGGTGAGAGGCGAGCGACAATCAGGATGAGAATGGTGCCGGTGACGTCGGATACGAGGTCGGAAAGCAGGGCATCGATATAGCGAAGATCAAGCCCGCCCGGGACGTGCTGCGCGGTGTCGTCGAGGATTGCGGTCACGTAGACCGACAGCGCGTTAAGCACCTTCTTCAAATGATCGGCGCGGTCCTCAAGGTCGGTCGCGTCGGCGTCGAGCGGGATCGGTCACGGCGGATGCCCCGCCAGGGCAGCGACAAATTCGGCGTGCGCCGCCCGGACCGGGTTGGTGGATGGCTTTGCGCCCGCGCCTGTGATCAGCGCGCGAATTGCGTTAGACACGTAATCAGCCTGAGCCATGGTCACCTCCATTGGCTTGGGTTAGGGCCGCTTCGGTGTTCCAGCACTAGGCGGCCCGACTTTTCTTTGATATCATAGTTTTGATGCCTCGTCAATCTGTGATATCACGAAAAAAGAGGGGCCCGCCGCCAACGGGCAAAGGGATGCCAATTCTAGTCCGGCTACAGCCGGCTCTCCTTGCAAGTCTCGACGCGTGGATTGTAAAGCAAGACATCCCAACCACTCGTCCAGAAGCAATTCGGCGGTTGATCGAGGTTGCGTTGGCGATCAAGGGCGAAAAGCCAAACTCCGACGCCAAATAGACGTTAACGATAACGAGGAAAACTTCGCGGGCAGTTGCGCCTGCAGAACGTATGACATATCGTATTGATATGTCATACAAAGGCAAGGAGACACCGATATGCCCTCTACGAAGCGAGCCGAGAAGGGACGACTGCGAGGACGTCGTATGCCGGTGGCTCGGGGCAAATCCTTTGACCCGATAACGACGGCCCGGATAGAGTTCGCGCTCTCCACATTGGCGGCAAGCGGGAAGCTTAAGGGCGCGCGCACCGAGCGGCTCAGCGCCCGCGTTGATCCAGGATTGATCAGGGCGGCTCGCGCCAAGACCGGCCTGGATAGCGATTCGGAGCTGATCAACGCCGCGCTTGCGGTGCTGGCCGCACCCGATGATTTTGGACCTTGGTTCGCAGCCCAGGCTGGATGCCTGCCAAAGGATTTTGAGCTTGAGCTCTGATGTTCAATCGATCCTCACTCGCCATGATCCTGGTCGCTGGTCTCGAACCCTGGCGCATCGGCCGAAGGCGGAGCTTCCCTTTGATCCACTTCAGGTTCCCAGCAAGGCCTATCTCCTGTTCGATGCCACCGTCTATATTGATCAGCTGAAGGGCGAATTGCCGAGACCAATCGTCGATTTGGTGGCCTCGCGAACCATACTCCATGCTGCACCGGCCCTTGCCGAGCTCGCGGTCACCATCGGCGCTCTTGAGCCGGCGGATCGCCGTACCCAAGCCACGTTGGCCCCGATCATGGAAATGCTTACGCGGATCAATCCCTCGCGCATTGTTGTGCCGAACTACGAAAATTGGTTGGAGGCGGCAGTGATGGCGGGCATTTTGGCACGTACCCAAGCCATTCCGAAACAGGATCGTCGTAAATTTCTCAATGACACGCTGCTTTTTCTTCAGGCAGCTGATACCGGCGCCGTCGTGATCAGCAGAAATTCCCTAGATCTCGATTTGCTATTGCAAATAAAGCCGCAAGTGCGTGTTCTTCTTTACGACAAGAGCTGAATGTGCCGACGTTTGCGTCTTATTATCTCGCCCTTCAATTCACATATTACGAAAAAGACGTGGCCGCCCCCGAACTAGGGAGAGCCCAGTAATGGCGCTGCGGCTTCCGCCCGCGTTAAGGGCCGACATAGAAAGCTGGGCCAAGCGGCAGAAGGACAAGCCTTCACGGTCGGAGGCAATTCGGCGGCTGATCGAGTTTGCGTTGAAGGCCGAAAAAGCAAACTCGGACGCCAAGTAGACGTTAACGATAACAATCAAAACGCTGTGGCCTGCCGCGCTTGCAGGAGCGTCCTTAGGCGCCCAAAGGTCTGGGACAGTTTCACAGCATCGAAAGGCTTGATCTGCGGCAAAGTGCCGAGTATATTACCGGTAGGTTGCCGCAGGCAAATTGAAGCCGATGTCAAATGGAAGCGAGCCAGCCGGTAGTAGATACGATCTTTCGCAAGCTAGGTGGCCGAGAAGTCTTTGGTCAGAAGGTGACTTCCGAGGCTGATCTTGCCCGCCTGGTTCATCGTCGCATTCCTTTGAGAGCGCTCATCTATGTCAAGCGCGGTGGCTTCTCGGACCAAGAGATCGGGCGATTTATCATCCCTGAGCGGACGCAGAGGCATCGCAAGGCCAAGAGACAACCGCTGACTGTTGAAGAATCCGATCGGGTAGTGCGGCTGACGCGGATTCAGGCATTGACTGAGGATGTTTTCGGCGACGCGGAAAAAGCGAACCGGTGGCTTCGCGAAAATCTGGCAATTCTTGACGGGAGGGCGCCGCTAGAAGTAGCGGGAACCGAATCCGGCGCCCGTGTCGTCGAGCAGATTTTGGCGAAGATCGACTGGGGCGCGGCGGCATAATGCGCCTTTGGCGGTTATCGAGCCTGCGGCGCGCTCGCGATTTCGTTGGGGGTTACGGGCTCGCGAACTGCGGCCGCTGGAATACAACTGGGCGCCCAGTGACGTATTGTTCGACGGTGCCCTCCCTCACCGCATTGGAGAAACGCGTACATGTCACTGACAGCAGCCTGTTACCCCCTCAGGCCATGGTAGAGTACGCCGTTCCAGATGATGTTCTAGTGCACAACATATCGTTTGATAACCTACCAAGCGATTGGGCCTCGCGCGAAACCCACACGCAGACACTCGGAAATGTATGGCTCGATGAATGCGCGGCGCTCATTCTCGTGGTCCCTTCAGTCATCATGCCCATCGCTGGCGCGCCCGATCGCAATGCGCTGATTAATCACCGTCACTCGGGCAGTGATCGGATAACGATTACGGCGATCACGCCATTCACATTCGATCCGAGGCTTTTCCGACCGTAGATTGCATCTCGAGGTCGCGATAAAGGTTGGTTATGGACAATAAAAATTCATGTCGGCGGGATTTAGGGGAAGGGGACTTTTCTCGAAGGCACCAGTCAATACTTCAGGCGATAATAAATGTATTTGATGACCTCGTTTTGGAAATCGATGAGTCCTTCTTCGTGTTGCCACCAATTATCAACGTCGTATTCGAGCGGCTTATGTGCATCAATTATTACATGCGCTCCGACTGCAGTGAGCTCATGATTGAGAATCCAGCGCTGTCGTCGGGTTGAGAAGATCTCTGTTGGAACAATGATGGTGCGCGCTCCGGTTTCCTTTGCCCAAACTGCGAGAGCACGCGACTCCTCAAACGTGCTTGACACGTCGCTGCCGAAGCCGATGATCGCTTCCTCAGGAACTCCGAGCTTAAGCAGCACATGGCGATTTAGGTCTGTGTGAGGAGGTACTATCCCAAGTTTTTCAATCGGGCTGAGCTTGACATTTGCAACAAGGATCTTGTTCGCCAGCCCTTTCTTATAAAGGTCTGCGGCAAGAAACGGACGTAAGTCTACCCCGCCGCCAAGAACCGCAATTGCGTCTGCCGGTTCGAATAGATCGGAAACCGTCCATAGCACTGCAGTCTCCCGTAAGATTGATGTGTGGGCGGTCCAGGCAATGATAAGGATAAGAACGAGAGTGGCCAAAAGGAGCGGAAATAGCCGCCTACGGCCGGAGCGTACGCGACGTGCTACGTCTGTCATCGAGAGCCTCCAACTGCGCCTCTTTGGGTGCAGCCCGTTTCTTGAACGGTAACCCACCCCGCTCGTGATGGCTATGTACTCGTCGAAAGAAAGCGATCAGTAAAAGCCGGGACTGATCTGGTAGAGAGTGGCCTGACCGAAGGACGTCGCCTACCGAAAGTAAGCCTTGGCATTTGGATGAACGTCTGTCGCCGATAGAAGCTCGGCTTCGGACATCCATCGAATCTCGCTGTGTTGCGAATCCATTTGTACCGGCGGCTGTTGTTTGAGGTTCAGTTCGTAGGCCAACACGACGTAGTGAGTTCCGTAATCGGGCGCCCCGAAACGGTTGGTCTCATAGAAATGCTCAAACACGCCAAGGGATGTCGCCTCATCAATCGAGATTTGAAACCCGATTTCTGCCATTATTAATCAGTTCATAAGTACGCAACTATTTGTTGTTGTGTGATCGGCTTTGTGCTATTGTTTGGCGCATGAAGATCGACGGTCGCAAGCTGAGCCACGCGAAGTTGGAGGAAATACGCT
>JBEKNW010000271.1:0-4433 GCA_049522435.1 Xanthobacteraceae bacterium | reverse complement strand
TATGGGCCGGCCTTCCTCGCCACCAAGAACTATTTTGTCATCAAGGAATACAATTTCTCCGACCTTTACGTGCTGTTCGTCGGCCATCTCAGCGACCGCATCCTCGATCCGCGGCCGTTCGAAACGCCGTGGGGCAAGGTCGCCCAGCTCCCCACCCGCGATCTCGACCGCATGCAGCAAATCCTCACCGCGCGCGGCTATTACCACGACAAGATCGACGGCAAAGCGGGGATGAAGACGCGCGCCGCGCTCGGCGATTATCAGAAGCGCAATGGTCTTAAGGTCGACTGCTGGCCGAGTGCCGCGGTGCTGGCGCAGATGGAACGGCACTGAGGGCGCCTTCGTTGCCTCCGGCACCGCGCCAAGCGCACATTCTCAGGCCGTGGCGCGCACGGGTCGTCTGCGCTTGGCGGCCGCAGCCGTGGCCGCTTCCGTCGCCGTGAAGAGTTCCAGCGGCCCGTCTTCCGCCACCGGCGTCAGTGCGAGATCGCGATAGTGGACGGCCTGCGGATCGCGCTTGAGCCGGTGGCGCAGACGCATGAAGCGCGCGGCCATCAGCGCAATTCGGACGAGCCTGACCAGCGTTGTCGCCCCATAAGCCGGCCAGAACCGCCAGGCGGGCACGATCGGCAGCCCCGGCCGGCGATCCTTGCGCACCTTGATCCGGCCATAGCCGCCCTCCAGCGGATGCGTCCGTTCCACCAGACTGAGAGCCCAGAAGCTGACCAACATGTTCAACATCTTGCCGAGCGAGATTCCGGTCGCCGCGGCGCGGCGCATCAGCGTCTCCATATGCGCCACGGTGTAATAGGCTTCCCACGCGCGCCAGTAGGTCTTTTCCCACTCCTCCCGGGTCATGCGCGGATGCGAGGTGACGACATGGAACGTGTCGTAGCGATTGAGGTCGGCATCCATCTCGGTTCCGGCCAAGGCGAGCTTCTGATGATCCTCCGAGCCCGGAAGCGGCGTCAGCACGAAAAACTCCAGGAAGTCGATCGGCAGTTCGCGCTGGATGATGCCGATGTCGCGCAGCACGGTCTCCGGCGTGTCGGCGGGAAAGCCGATGATATAGCCGGCCCAGATCACCGAGCGGATCGCTTTCCACGCCAGCAGCATCTCGCGATACTTGACGATGCGATTCTGCTTCTTCTTCGCCGCCGCGAGACTGTCCGGATTGATCGACTCCAACCCGATGAAGACTCGCACGACGCCGGCGCGCCCCGCCTTCTGGATGAAGCGCGGTATGCGGTGGGCGAGCGTGTCGACTTGAATGGTGAGCTTGAGCGGAAGGCCCTGTCGCTCGCGCAGGTCGATGAGCCGATCGAATATCGCCTCCCAGTCCTTGTTGCGGGCGAAATTGTCGTCGGTGATGAAGAAGCTGCGGACCCCTTGGGCGGCGTTGCGCCGCACGATCGCTTCCACGTCGTCGGCCGTGCGCCAGCGGGATTTTCGCCCCTGCACGTTGATGATGGTGCAGAAGCTGCACTGGAACGGGCAGCCGCGCCCAGCGTCGAATGTGGTCATCTTCCCGGAGGTGCGCTTGATCTGGCTCTCCGGCAGAAACGGGATCGGGACGCCGGCGAGGTTCGGCAGATCGTCCATGTGATTGTAGAGCGGCTTCAACTGCCCCCTTGCGGCGTCTTGCAACAGGGCTTCGAGCCCATTCTCGGCCTCGCCGGCATAGAGGACGATGCCGAGATCGATCGCCTCCTGCAGCTCGGGCGTTATTTCCGGCAGCATCGCGAGCGTGCCGGAGACGTGGAAGCCGCCGATGACGACATCGATGCCGAGATCGCGAAACCGGCGCGCCAAGTCCATCGCCCGCGGGTACTGGTTGGATTGGACGCCGACGAAGCCGACCATTCCCCCGCCGGCCGCGTGGATCTCGCGCGCGATGCGCTCCGGCCGGATGCGCGTATTGGTCTCGTCATAGGCGGCGACGGTGATGTCGGTCGCCGCCCCCAGCACCCTGCGCTCCGCGCAGTTCATCGCCAAGCCGAAGACCGCGGCCAGGCTGTTCGAGGGCATCGAGGAACGCAGCCACTGGATGACGTAGCCATCATCGTCGTAATGCGACGGTTTGATCAATACCAGGTGGAATCGTGCCCTCGCCGGGGTGTCCATATGAATGTGCCGATGCTCGCTCGTACTCTTTCGGCACCGTAGTTCATTCGGGGCCGAGATATAAGTCTCTTGCTGCCCATTCGGCCGTCGATCGCTGCCGGCGTGTTTTCGGGCCGGCGCCGTGAGAAAGCGGCGTTTCCCGGTCGAAACCGGAAGCGTTTCGCGTAGCCCCGCGATGGTGGGCGGCGACCGGCGATTGAACAAGCCCCGGGGCTAATCGTCGCCCGGGACAGCGAGCGGCAGGCTATCGTCGTCCTCGCCGGAATAGCTCAGCACGCGCCGCTGCGGCCTGGCCTTGATCGAGCCGGTGACGCCAGAGTCACTATAATGTTCGCCGTAATGTTGCGCGGCGTAGCGCGCCCGGGCGCGTTCGGCCACGACCTCGCCGGGTATGGCGGCCGGTTCGCAGATGCGGCGGCCGCTCCCCCGTCGCATCAGATCGACGTGAATGTGATTGTAGTGATAGACGTTGGCGCCGGGTGCGAGCACGGTGGTGAATTCCTCGCAGGCTGCCAACTGCACGTCATGCAGAAAACCCTGCTCCTCCGGCGAACCGCGCCAGCCATATTGCACGCTGATCTTGTGGCCGTCGGCGAGCTCGAACTCGGCGATGTCCAGCGCGTTGCCGAAGGCGTGCTCGGAAATATGCGCGTTCGGATTGCCGTTCATGCCGCGGCACGAATAGGCCGAGATTTGTTTGATCGCGACGACCGGCTGGCGGAACCAGTGCAGCGCCGCGGGCTGCACCGCCGCATGGATCCATTGGTCGAGCGCGGAGACGATGGGGCAGGCGAGCGTCGCCGGCGGTTTTAACTCGACCGGTCCGAGCGCCCCGGTCACCATCGGCGCACGAGGCGGACCGAGTGGCACGTGCTCCTCCGCCGCGGGCGGCGATGGCTCGGCGCGCGGCGAATAATTCGGCGTCAGGTAATTCGGCGGCCCGCTTGAGCGCGCGGCGGGCGCGCCGTCATAGGGCCGCGGCGGACCGGGCTGGAAGTCCGCATCGTCCTCGTCGGGCACCGAAACGCCCGGGGCGTAGAGTGATATCGGCGGACCGGGCTGTTGCGAGGCGGGCGGCGGACCTGCTTGCCACCGATAAACTTGCACCGGATTAGCTTGCATCGAACTGGGCGGCGGCGCGCTGTACTGCGGTGGCGCAGGCGGCGGTGCGCCGTACTGAGGCGGCGCAGGCAGCGGTGAACTGTATTGCGGCGCTCCGGTTGGCGGCGGCGGCAGTGCGTTTGACTGAATCACCGGCCATCGCTGCGGCAACGCGGCGTCGGGGATCACGCTTGGCGGACGCAATGGCTCGTCATCGTAACCGAGTGGCGCGCTGTCACCCAGCGCCGACACCCGCAGCGGAAAATCCGCTCCGCAAATGCCCGGCCCGCTGATCGTGGAGATGCGCACGCGTTCTGGGGTCTCCGTCACGGCGCCGGAATTCAGGCAGGCGACTTCGGCGTCGTGCCGCCACGGCTCGCGCTCGGCGTACAGGTAATGGCTGCAGCCGGCGAGCGCGATCACCGCAACAGCGACGACGGAGCCGAAAAGCGACCAGGAAACGCCACGCGACATGCGCGGAGAATGCGAGGATTTCCGTTAAGGACTGTTCAATAATGTCGCGCTTTTGCGCGCGAAGGCGCGCGTTAACCATGCCGCTTAACCTGCCGGCTCGAAAACGACGGGATTGCGCTACTGAGTTAGGAAGTTCGGCCCCCGCATATTGGCCCTCTCCCCTTGCGGGCGAGGGCACAATTACGACCGCCCCGGGTCTATTCCGCGGCGCGGCGCGCCGCCGCCAGCGGGTCGTAATTGAGGATCGGCGCCAGCCACTTCTCGGCTTGCGCCAGCGTCCAGCTTTTGCGCTTGGCATAATCCTCGACCTGGTCGCGTTCGATCTTGCCGACGCCGAAATAATAACTTTCAGGATGACTGAAATAGAGCCCGCACACGGAAGCGCCGGGCCACATGGCGAAGCTTTCGGTGAGCCGCACGCCGCAATAGCAGCCTTGCGTTGAGAGACATCCTGCGTAACAATTGGAAGGAGTTGGGAGATTATCGCTATCGCGACGAAGAAAACTGAACGACCCGATCTTGAGAAGATCGCGACGCAGCTGGCTCGGGTGAGAGTTTTACCCGTCGCCGGGGCAGACGGCATTGCGCTCAAAGCAACGGCAACGTTCACAACTAATACCGCTTCCATAGCTGATTGAATCGAAAGGTTGCGGTGGCGGGGACTAAAGATCGGAATGGGTTGTTTTCGGGTTGCGAGGCGTGATTCTTTGACCGTCTGATTCGGAGGGAACAGA
>JBEKNW010000270.1:0-5105 GCA_049522435.1 Xanthobacteraceae bacterium | reverse complement strand
CGGGCAGCTTCGGGCATCATGCTGACCGGCACTACGACCGGTCCGGGAGGTGCTTTCCCTGGACTGGGACAGGCGGGCGCGGGTAACGCCCGTTTAGCGGCGCGGAGTCTTTCGCCCCCCGGTTGGGGCGAGCTTGATAAGACGAAGCGCTCCTGCCACGTCCCAGGAAGCCTGGCCTGGAGCTGAGCGAAAGGGGCGAAAGCCCCCTGGTGAGAGCCGCGGTGGAACGCCGTCAGGCGAGCGCGCTACGATAAGCGCGCGCCGCATCCGCTGATGCGGAACATTGAGACATGCGCCTGCCGGCGTTCCGCTTCCCTTTTGTTGTTGTTGGGTCGAGAAAGAACTGGCGAATAGCGAAATAGCGAGTAGGGAAGAAGGCTTCCTTTAATTCACCATTCGCTGCTCGCCACTCGCTACACAAACTCGGGCGCGGGTGCGTCGCGAGAACGAATTTCTTTGTCACAAACGCTATCGCGTTCCCCTCCCCCTTGTGGGGAGGGGCTAGAGCATTTTCAGGAAAAGTGGATACCGGTTTTCCGTAGAAAATGTGACCAAACAAAGAATCTAAAGCATGATCAGTTTCCACCGAAACTGAACATGCTCTAGGGGTGGGGGTCGTGAGGTAATGCGAAAATGTGGACGCCTGCGCGTCACCTCTCGACCCCCCTCCCCACCCTCCCCCCCAAGGGGGGAGGGAGTAGAGGCTCACATGAACGCCTGGATGCCGGTTTGCGCGCGGCCGAGGATCAGCGCGTGGATGTCGTGGGTGCCTTCGTAGGTATTGACCGTTTCGAGGTTGCACATCACGCGCATGACGTGGAACTCGTCGGCAATGCCGTTGCCGCCGTGCATGTCGCGGGCGAGCCGGGCGACCTCGAGCGCCTTGCCGCAATTGTTGCGCTTGAGGAGCGAGATGGCGGGCGGCGACGCCTTGCCCTGCTCGATCAATCGGCCGAGGCGGAGCACCGCGTGCAGGCCGAGCGTGATCTCGGTCTGCATGTCGGCGAGTTTTTTCTGGATCAGCTGATTGGCGGCGAGCGGGCGGCCGAACTGCTTGCGGGTGAGCACGTAATCGCGCGCGCGGTGCCAGCAGAATTCCGCCGCGCCCATCACGCCCCAGGCGATGCCGGCGCGCGCGACGTTGAGGCAGCCGAACGGACCGGCGAGCCCGGAGACGTTCGGCAGCAGGTTCTCCTCGGGAACGACGGCGCCGTCGAGCACGATTTCGCCGGTGATCGAGACGCGCAACGAGAGTTTCCCTTCGATCTTCGGCGTCGAAAATCCCTTGCTGCCGCGCTCGACGATAAAACCGCGGATTTTGCCGTCGAGCTTTGCCCAGACCACGGCGAGGTCGGCGACCGGCGCGTTGGTGATCCACATTTTCGTCCCGGTGAGGCGAAAGCCGCCGGGCACCTTTTCCGCGCGCGTGCCCATCGAACCGGGATCGGAGCCGTGGTCGGGCTCGGTGAGGCCGAAGCAACCGACCAGCTCGCCGGTCGCGAGCTTGGGCAGGAATTTGCGCCGCTGCGCCTCGCTGCCATAGGCATGGATCGGATGCATGACCAGCGAAGATTGCACCGACATCGTCGAGCGGTAGCCGGAATCCACGCGCTCGAGCTCGCGCGCGATCAGCCCGGAGGCGACATAGCCGAGGCCGGCGCCGCCATATTCCTCCGGAATCGTCGAGCCGAGCAGGCCGAGCGCGCCCATCTCGCGCACGATCGCCGGATCGTATTGCTCGTGGCGATAGGCGGTGAGAACGCGCGGAAACAGCTTGTCCTGGGCATAGTCGCGCGCGGTGTCGCGCACCATGCGCTCTTCCTCGGTCAACTCGCCTTCGAGGTCGAGCGGATCGTCCCATTGGAACGGGACATCCTTGATCTGGACGGATTTCACGTCGCGTTTTTCCGCAAGCTGCGTCATCGCATTGCTCCTTAAGTGTCCCGTCATCCTGAGGCGGCCGCCAACGGGTCCGGCCTGCGGCCGGCCCGATGACAGGTCCGCGGCCCTCGAAGGATGAGCGGCCGTCGCTTCGCGATCTACGACATTATGCGCGAGGGTGACGGCGAATTCAGATACCCGGTACCGTGGGCGTCCAGATTTGGGGCGAGAAGCAGTTATCCTTTGATAATGCGGGGGAGCAGCAACTGGTGCACCGGGGTGATCGACTTCGGATTCTGATAGTTGGCTCCGGTGAAGGCCTGGATGTATTTGCGCAGATCGGTCAGCGAGACGATTTCGTCGACGAAGCCGGTCTTGGCGCAGTAGGCCGGGCGTGACTTGTCCTGATAGTCCTGGATCATCTGGTTCATCTTGTCGAGGACCGGGCTGATATCATGACCCGCTTTGTCCTCCCTGAGCAAGCGGCGGGCGTAGGAGGCCGCCGCGGCGGTCTCGCCGTGCATGACATAGATTTCGGTCAACGGCGTGCCGAGAGTGAAAGCGTTGTTGTTGTTGGCTTGCGGACCGCCCATGATGTAATGGGCGGCAGCAGTACCCTTGCGCAGAACGATGCACATCATGGCGAGATCGGTCTGTTCGATCGAGTAGATCAGCGATTGGCCGAGCGCCAGCAGTTCGGCTTCCTCGGCAAGATCGCCGACGTCGATGCCGGTGGTGTCTTGCAGCCAGACGATGGGCAGATTGTCGCGGCCGCACAGGGTGACGAACTCGGCCTGCTTGATGAGCCCCTCGCGGTAATGTTTGCCGCCGACACCGGGATAGGCACCCTTGGCATAGTCGGGATAACCGGGAAAGACCCCCTGGCGATTGCCGATGATGGCGACCGGAAAGCCATCGATCTTGGCAATGCCGGTGAATACTTCGCGACCGTAGTCGGGGCGGTACTCCATGAACTCACTGTTGTCGGTGAGGCGCGCCAGGAACTGGATGGCGTCGTAGGTCCGCTTCTGGTTGGCGGGAAGTATCAGGTCGAGGTCCGAAGCCGGAAACTTGGGCTCCGCCGGTGCGGCAACCCGGAACATTGTCGGGTTAAAGGCCGGCATCATGCGCATGTAGTCTTTGATGCCGTCGAGAACGCCCTTCTCGGTGTCGTGGACTTCACGGAAAAAGCCGGTCTTGTCGAAGTGGGTCTCGACCCGGCCGGGATCCTTGGACTTGAAATTCCGCGTGGCGTCGATGAGCGCACGCGCCGCTTCGGCGTCGATGTGCCCTTTGGGATTCATGCCGCCGACGATCCCGGCGCCGCCGACAGCAATGTTCGCCCCTTCGTGGGCAATCAGGATGGTCGGGCTGATCCCATGATATCCACCGCCGGCCGGATTGGTTCCGAAAATGCCGTTGAGGATCGGAATTCCCAGATGGTTGAGCTCGGCGTGGCGAAAGAAAGGTGTCCCGCCGGAGCGGCGACCTGCGTAGACGGTCTCTTGCTCCATGAGCTTGACGCCGCTGCACTGGGTCAGCCAAACCAGGGGTACATTCAGACGCTTGGCCAAGTCGGTGACCATCAGGATGTTCTCGGATTGCCCGGCGATCCAGGCCCCGGCCATGACCTTGCTGTCGAAACCGATGATGACCGCCCACTTGCCTTCGATCCTGCCGAGCCCGTTGACGACTCCGGTACAGCCCTCTTCGTTGCCGCGAGGATTGTAAAGTGTATGCAACGGTCTCCAAGTGCCCTCGTCGACCAGATAGTCGAGGCGATCGTAGATGGTCATTCCACCGCGCTCATGGATTTTTGCGGCAGGGATCCCGGCGTTCCTGACCCTCTCGATCTCGCGGGCGAGGATCTCCTGCTGTTCCCGAACGAGATCGAGGTTCTCCTTCAAGCGCCGTAACTCTCCTTCGCTGAGTGGCTTGCCTATATCCGGCATCTTCTCGAAGTAAGGGCGCAGTGGTGTTTGTTTGCGTGACATGGATATTCCTTCATTTCAGCTTTACTCGGGGCGGCACTCGCTTAGGACAGACGACCATCTCTGGTGTCAAAGCCCCGAAATCGACGGAAACTGCAGAGGATCAGACCAAGGTCAGAAGGATTTGCCCGATCTCGACGTTGCTTCCCTCCTGAACGAGAAGCTCACCAATGATCCCGTCCCTGTCGGCAATGATCTCGTTTTCCATCTTCATCGCCTCGAGAACCAGCAGAAGGTCTCCTTCCTGAACGCGCTGCCCTTGAGCCACCACGATTTTCCAGACATTCCCGGCCAGTGGAGCTGAAATTGCATCTTTTGGGATCATCGGGCCTGCGGCAACTTGAGCGGGAGCGGCAGCGCTGGATGGTGTCTTGCCGGCAAAGTTCACCAGCGACGCGGAAGCAGCGGCTGCGGCTGCGGCAGGGCTACCAACCGCGGAAACCTGAACCCGGAAGCTCTGTCCCCTGCCAGTCACGGTGAAGACTTCACCGCCACCGGTCGCAGGAGCGGTCGCCTTGGGGGCTGCCTGCTCGGCAGTGGGCGGGCAGTGGGCGCAGGTTCGAAAGCTGCCGGATTATCCCGGTTCTCGAGGAATTTGAGGCCGACTTGCTGAAACAGAGCGTAGGTCAGAACGTCCTCGACCTCATATTCGCCCGTTCTGATTCCTTTTTGTGCGACGATGCCGCGAAGTTCAGCGGTAAGCCTCTCCATCTCCGGTTCGATCAAGTCCGCTGGACGACAGGTGATGGGTTCGGCACCCGCCAGAACCTTCGCCTGTAGCTCCTTGTTTACCGGTGCCGAGGTCGCGCCGTACTCGCCCTTGAGAACAGCGGCGGTCTCCTTGGTCATCGACTTATAACGCTCGCCGGTCAGGACATTGAGGACTGCCTGACTCCCGACAATCTGCGATGTGGGGGTAACCAGAGGGACAAAGCCAAGATCCTCGCGAACCCTGGGAATTTCGGCCAGCACCTCAGCCATCTTGGCGGTGGCACCCTGCTCCCGCAACTGACTTTCCAAGTTGGTCAACATGCCGCCGGGAACCTGCGCCAGTATTATCCGAGCATCGACACCTTTGAGGGAGCCTTCGAACTTTGCATACTTTTTGCGTACTTCGCGAAAATAGTCGGCAATCTCCTCCAGCAGCACCATATCGAGCCCCGTGGCCCGATCGGTGTCTTGCAGGATGGCCACTATGGTCTCGGTGGCAGAGTGGCCGTAGGTCATGCTCAT
>JBEKNW010000269.1:0-4546 GCA_049522435.1 Xanthobacteraceae bacterium | reverse complement strand
CGCATCGATTCCAACGTCGCATGATCCAGCTTGCGCGCATCATCTTGTCTCATGCAATATCAGAATCACACGGCACTCGCCTTGTCTACAAAATACTGAAACTACTTGTGGGTTGATTAATATATGCACAAGGTTGGCTCGCTGAGCCGCTTCGGATTCTTTTCGGTCAGCTTATCTATCCTCGGTTGATCGCGCGAAATTTAGGTAATGGGCGCGCGTCCGTGCGGATCGGACGGTGCCCTGATCTGATTCGACAGGCGAGGTGGGCCGCGCTCTGGCAGTGGAAGGATGAAGAGAAAACTGACGATAAGTTATGGACAACATACTCCCAACTCCTCAACTTCGTCGCAAAGGCCAAAGGCACTGATGGACAGCCGAATTTTGAATCCAACACAGTTACACGACTCTACGAGGAGGTGATCCAGGCCGCTCGAGGATCACGATGGGTCTGGGCGCTAACATTCGCGGTCACCATTGAAGCATTAGTGAAAATGCTAGTTCCGAAGGGAAGTGGACCGACAGACACCGAGGTGGGCGCGATAGATGCGTTGACAAACCACATCGCCCTCTGGCCCGGCGAGCCACGCCTAAAGCAGACTGCCGTGAATGCCATTCGCAGGACCGCAGTTACAACCGGTCGGGTCATGCGCGATCTATGTGTGGCGAAAGTGATTACGAAGGTGCAGCTTTCCGCGTGGGAGAAGATTCGCCACTCCGTTGCACATGGTAGCCTGTTGTCCCCTTATTCGAATAAAGAAGAAGACCAACAATTGCTAGCTCTCGCGGAGATGATGCACTCCTTGACTAGGGAAGTATTACGTCGATCATTTAGCCCATGACCGCGAACACGGAACGTGATAGGAACGAGCACGTAGGGTAGGCAAAGGCGCACAGCGCCGTGCCCACGCGTTCATTCGCCGAACCGCCCGGATAATCTCGCGTCGCCTGCCCAATCGCCGGGCAGCGCGTAGGATGGGTGGAGCGAAGCGATACCCATCATAGGGCGACGACGAGGAGAGGTGATGGGTTTCGCAACGGCTCAACCCATCCTACGAGCTTTGCTGAGGGTGGCAACGTGCACATTTTTATTGACGAGAGTGGATCGTTTGCCGGTTTTCACGAAGGCTCTATTAGCGTCGTTGGTGCGCTCGCAATCCCGGACGTCTTGCTGAGCAGGATCGTAAAGAAATACGAGAAATTCAGAAAAGACCTGCCGAAGGAAAATGGGGAGGTAAAAGGGCGGCTTCTCAAGGAAAAGCAGGTAGACAGAATTGTCACTCTGCTGGCCCGCAATGAAGCGGTGTTCGAAGTAACAGCGCTTGATCTCGGATTGCACAAAGAAGTGGCCGCTCGCGATTATCAAAAGAAGCTCGGCGAAGAGATGTTGGCAAAGGTGCCTAATTTTAGAGAGGACGTTCGCCCAGAGGTCCAAGCGGCTAGCGAGTATATCAACAAGGCGCCGGTAAACCTGTTTCTACAAGCATTGACAACGTTCGATGTGCTGCACCGGGTTATCGGCTGGGTAACGAGCTTCTACGCACAGCGCAAGCCTTATGAGCTTGGCTCCTTTTCGTGGATTGTTGACGGCAAGGATCCAGCGAAGGTCACAAAATGGGAAGAGTGGTGGGCGCACTACGCGCAGGGCGCTCTTGCGACAATGTCAAAGAGAAGAGGGGCTTGGATGCTGCCTGCCGAATTTCATGCGGATTACTCGTTCTATGAAAAATTCAGCGTAACGGACACCAACGGGGAGAGCGGAACGTCGCTGAAGCTTCTCCTCAAGGATATTAAATTTTGCTCCGACATACAGGCCGGGCTGGAGTTCGTAGACGTTTTATCGAATGCGGTGCGGCGCGCGCTTACGAACAAGCTACAGAAGGAAGGATGGCAGAATATTCATCGTCTGATGATCCACGAAAACGATAACACGTGCATCCAATTTGTTCTGTTTCAGGAAGGTGGCGACGTGGTTCACAAGCCTTCATACGTCGATGTGGTCCACGATGGTTTTACCAAAGGTGGACGGCTGATGCTTACCAAGCGGAACATGGACCTTGCTATGGATACCAAGGGCAGCAAGCCTGTAATCGCTGTATAGAAGCTCAACGAAAAAGGCTGCCGAGCGGGAGCCTTCAATTGTGCAGCTAATGGCCCATTGCGTCATTCCGCTGCCGCGCAGCAGTTCGGTCGCTGTCGGTGCAAAGCGGACATTGAACCACGCCGGCCACGCTGGAGCGCGGCGCAATCCGAGATCGACCCCGCGGCAAGCCCCACATCCCGCATCGCGCCAAGCGGGCTGCACAGTAACGACGTGAAATTCCAACAACCCCAAAGATTTAGAGAAATTTGCAAGGCGGTTTGGTTTGTCTCGTTTTTTGCGACACACCCTTGACATCCGTCACCGTATCGAGTACATCCGTCCCCATCTCGTTCACGGAGGGACCTTTCGCGAGGGTACTTTCGAAAGTGGAACGAGAGCGGTCCCTGCGCGCGGATTTACGACCCGCTCCCGGGCGGCTCCGGGCATCATTCACACCGGTACTACGGCCGGTGCGGGAGGTGCAGTCCCTGGACTGGGACAGGTGAAGGCGGGTAACGCCCGGCGGATCCACGTCCCAGGAAGCATGGCCTGGGGTTGAGCCAGCCGGGCGAAAGCCTCTGGCGAGAGCCGCGGTGGAGCGCCGAAAGGCGAGCGCGTCCCGCCGGACGCGCGCCGCGGCGACGGGAGGCAGCCGGTAACGCCTGTCATCCTGCCGCGGCTAATGGATGGATGCGCCTTTTGGCGCTCCGCCTCCCTCCTTTTTGGGAGGTTCTTGAAATTCTTTTTGCAAAGCCTCGGGCGCGGCGCGCCGCGAGAAGGAGAATTATTGCCATGAGCAAAAGCGAAGACGACCTGTCGCCGGAAGAATGGCAGGCGCGTCATGACGCCGCCTGCGCGATCGTCGCGCGGAAGTATTGCGACCTGTTCGAGTTCTGGCGCGACTGCCGGTACAAGCCGTGCCGGAGCGCCAGGCGATGCAGCGGCGACCAGGGCGCCTGTCTACAGAGCCGCTGGCAGAGCGTTCCCTACGACGTCGGCGTTGCCGCGCACGATCGGATGTTGGCCGAAACGCCCGCAAACGCCGACCGCTTCACCCGAGCGGCCCACGGCTATGCGCGCCACTCGCTCTGCCTGCACGGTGCAACGAGTGAGAAGATGCGGGCCAAGAGGCAGGTCAAGATGCGGAAATGATCAATCTCGCTGGCGCGTCCTTTCATTCGCTGCCGGCTGTGCTACAGGGCGCGCGCCATGATGTTCGGACTGACATGACCGTCGTTACCCGCTTCGCCCCCTCGCCCACCGGATTTTTGCATATCGGCGGCGCGCGCACCGCGCTGTTCAACGGGCTTTACGCCCGCGGACGCGGCGGGAAAATGCTGCTGCGGATCGAGGACACCGACCGCGAACGCTCGACGCAAGCTGCTATCGACGCCATCCTCGACGGGCTCACTTGGCTCGGCATCGATTGGGACGGCGAAGCGATTTACCAATTCGCGCGCTCGGCGCGGCACCGGGAGGTAGCCGAGCAGCTTCTGGCCATGGGGCACGCCTATCGCTGCTATGCGAGCCCCGAGGAGCTTGCGCAGATGCGCGAGGCGGCGCGGCGCGAGGGCCGCTCGAAACTCTACGACGGGCGTTGGCGCGACCGCGACGCAAGCGAGGCGCCGCCGGGCGTCAAACCGGCGATCCGGCTGAAGGCGCCGCTCAGCGGCGAGACGGTCATCGACGATCAGGTGCAAGGCCGCGTCGTCTGGCAGAACGAAAACCTCGACGATCTCGTGCTGCTGCGTTCCGACGGCACGCCGACCTACATGCTCGCCGTCGTGGTCGACGATCACGATATGGCGGTGAGCCACGTCATCCGCGGCGACGATCATTTGACCAATGCCGCGCGGCAGAAGCAGATCTACGACGCGCTGGGCTGGCCGGTGCCGGTGATGGCGCACATCCCGCTGATCCACGGCCCCGACGGTTCGAAACTTTCCAAGCGCCACGGCGCGCTTGGCGTCGACGCCTACCGGGCCATGGGCTACCTTCCGCCGGCATTGCGTAATTATCTGGTGCGGCTCGGCTGGAGCCACGGCGACCATGAGATTTTTTCCACCGAGGAAATGATCGCGGCTTTCGATCTGCCGCAGATCGGCCGCTCGCCGGCGCGGTTCGATTTCGCCAAGCTCGAAAGCCTCAACGGTCACTATATCCGCGGCAGCGCCGACGCGGAATTGCTCGCCGCCATTGATCGGCTCCTGCCCCACCTGGCGGACGGCGCTGCGCTTGCCGGCAAAATGACGCCGCGCTTCCGGCAGCAATTCCTGGCGGCCATGCCAAGCTTAAAGGAACGCGCCAAGACGCTCATCGATCTCATTGATGGAGCGCATTTTCTCCTCGCCGAGCGGCCGATCCCGCTCGACGACAAAGCGAAGGCGCTCCTTGGCGCCGAGGCAAAAGCTCTGCTGCAGGAGATTGCGACCGAACTTGCTGCGGTCAAGCCCTGGACCACCGAGT
>JBEKNW010000268.1:0-4618 GCA_049522435.1 Xanthobacteraceae bacterium | reverse complement strand
CGCTTCGGCTGCCGGAAGATTGCTGAGCAAATCTCGAGTGCATTCGGCATCGAGATCAATAAGGATGTCGTCCGGCGCATCCTCATCCGGCACTACCGACCCGTAATAGGCGGTGATGGTCCTTCATGGCTCACCCTGATCGGGCACGCCAAGGACAGCCTGTGGAGCGCTGACCTCTTTCGCAGCGAATCAATTCTGCTCAAGAGCTTCTGGGTCATGGTGGTGATGGACGTCTTCACGCGCCGTATCATCGGCTTTGGCGTCGCCGCGGCAAATCTCGACGGTCCCATCATCTGCCGGATGTTCAATCGCGCGATCGCGAAGCAGAAACCGCCGAAATACCTTTCCTCGGATAACGACCCGCTGTTCCGCTTTCATCGCTGGCTTGCGAACCTTCGCATACTTGAAGTTGATGAGATCAAATCCATTCCCTGTACGCCACGTTCTCATGCTTTCGTTGAGCGATTGATCGGGACCGTACGGCGCGAGTACTTGGATCAGACTCTATTTTGGAACCAGGGCGATCTTGAACGGAAGCTCGATAATTATAAGACCTTTTACAGCCAGCACCGCTGTCACACCGGGCTGGCCGGAGCTACGCCGGCTGAAAGCAGTGGCGCACCCGCACACCTAATCGCAAACCTTGAGTCATATCGCTGGCGACAACACTGCAACGGCTTATTTCAAACGCCAGCTGCCGCCTAAATTGGAATTCGCCACAGACAGGCGTTACCGGAGCGCGGGAATCGCGTCCTGTTGAGCCTCTCGCCCGAATCCGGCCAGCCCGTCGAGCAGCTCGCGCACCTCGGCGCTGTCGGCGTGGATAAGGCCGGCCAACTCCTTGAACGCCATCATGTCGGTCTGGGCCATGCCGGCGAGCGGGTCCAGCGTCGCCAGCAGCTTGTTCGCCTCGGCCTCGTTGACGTCGAGCACCAGCACCGGCACCACTTGGTCGGGTGTCGTTTCGGTGCGCATGTCAACGCCGGAGAGAAAGTACATCAGTGGCCGGAGCAAGAATGCATCAGTTGGAGGGGCGGTGGCAATCGTGGTTTAGCTTCTGGCAGGGGGAGCGCGAGGGGGATCGCCCCCTCGCTGTTGCGGCGAATATCTAGTGTCGTCGAACAGCGACCGAAGCGATTTTATCCAGGTTCTCGCGGCGGTTGATCGTCACTGATGCGGCGCTTGCTGTGTTTGAGTCTAAAGCTGTCGCCGTTCATCTCGAGGATATGAACGTGGTGGGTAAGGCGATCGAGCAGCGCGCCGGTTAAGCGCTCGGAGGCGAACACACTGGTCCACTCATCGAAGGGCAGATTGCTGGTGACGATGATCGAGCCGCGTTCATAGCGCTGGCTGAAGACCTCGAACAGCAACTCGGCGCCGGTCGGTGACAACGGAACGTATCCCAGCTCGTCAACGATCAGAAGCTTGTAACCGGCGAGCTGGCGTTGGAGGCGCAGCAGACGCTTTTCATCGCGCGCTTCGTGTAGCTCGTTGACCAAAGCCGCGGCGGTGGTGAAGCCGACCGCGAGACCCTTCTGGCAGGCAGCCAGCCCGAGCCCCAGCGCGATATGGGTCTTGCCGGTGCCGCTGTTGCCAAGCGCGATGACGTTCTCGCGGCGGGCAACGTACTCCGAACGGGCCAGCTCGAGGACCAGGGTCTTGTTGAGCGAGGGGATGGCGGTGAAGTCGAAGCTGTCGAGGCTCTTGACCGCGGGGAACCTGGCCTCCTTGATGCGGCGCTCGACGGTTCGCCGTTCCCGTTCGATCATCTCCAGCTCGGCCAGACGCAACAGGTAGCGAGAGTGATCGACCCCTTCGGCGGCGCACTGGCGTGCCAGCTTGTCGTACTCACGCAAGAAGGTCGGCAGCCTCAGCGCCTTCAGGTGATGAGCGAGCAGAACCTGCGGCGTGTCGCTCATGACGCTGCTCCCGCCAGCAGGCTCAGATAGTCCTTGGCCGTGGTGGTCGCCACCGTGGCCCGCGGCAGGTAGGGATAGATTGCAAAGTCCAGCCGCGGCGGACGGCGCTCGATCCGACACAGCACCAGATGCTTGACCGCATCGAAGCCGATCACGCCGCGGGCTATCGCCGCTCTGACTCCGGCCAGCACATCGTCGGGGCGGAACACCTCCATCAAGCGCAGGACCTGGACGAACTCGCGCTTGCCTGGCTTGCCCATGCGGGCCTCGAGCAGACGGCGCAGAGTCGCGAACTCTTCAGGCAAGGCCCAGCCGGCCAGCGGAGCGGCCTGGTCGAGCGCGCCGATCTTGCGCTCCAGCAGCGCCAGATAGTGCAGCGGGTCGAAGACGAAGTCCTCGCGCTCATAGGACCGCGGATGACGAGCGATCTCCTCGGCGCCGCAGGCGATTACCACCTCGTGGATATAGCCGCGGACCAGTACCTCGCGGTGGCCGTAGGCAGTCGGCACCGAGTAGTCATTGCCCCGGTAGCGCGCCAAAGAGAGCGAGCTGACTCGCGCGGTCCGCTTGTCGCAGGCTTCATAGGGAGTCGCCGGCAGCGGCAGCAAGGCGGCCTGGTCTCGCACCAGCCGCTCGCCGATGGTCTCATCATGACCACGCAGCCGGTCGCCCAAGCGGCGCCGGCAGTGCTCCAGCAACTGCGCGTTGAGTTCCGCGAAGCTCGCGACCCGCGGAATCGGCACCAGGAAGTTGCGCCGCGCGTAACCGACCAACCCTTCGACTTTGCCCTTGTCGTTGCCCTTGCCCGGCCGGCCGAAGCGGTCGGCGAACAAGTAGTGGGACTGCAGTTCGCTGAAGCTCCGCGTCCGCTGCCGCTTGCCATCCCCCAGGATGTTCGCCACCGCCAGCTTGAGGTTGTCGTAGAGGATCGAGTGCGGCACTCCGCCGAAGAACTCGAAGCTGACGTTGTGCCCTTCACAGAAGGCTTCCGTGCTCTCCGCCGGATAGGCCTGCACCAGGCAGCCGTCGCTGTGCGGCAGATCCATCGCGAAAAAATGGATCTTCCGCTCTACCCCGCCGATCACCGCCAGCGCTTCGCCGAAGTCGACCTGCGCGTGCCCCGGATCGTGTCGCAACGGCACGAACATCTCACGCAGCCGCAGCCGCTGCTCGTGCACGTAGTCCTTTACGATCGTGATCCCGCCGCTATATCCGTGCTCGTCCCGCAGCCGCTCGAAGATTCGTTTCGAAGTATGCTGCTGCTTCGCAGGCCGCTCTTTATCTTCCTCCAGGATCCGGTCGATGATCGCGATGAACGGATCCAGCTTCGGCCGCATCGGTGGCCGGCTCCGCCGGTATCCCGGCGGCACCGAGAACGCCAGCATCTTCGCTACCGTCCGCGGGTCGATGCCGAATCGCCGCGCCGCCTCCCGCCGGCTCATCCCCTCCGCATACACCGCTCGCCGCACCTGCACGTACAGTTCCACGCCTTTCATCCCTCCGCCCTCTGCCCATCTTGGCAGAAGACCTTCTGCTGCCGGACTTTTGCTCCGGCGCGGCCGCACTACCCGGCCGCTTCACTGAGGGATTTTCTCTCCGGCGCTCTCACACGGTGTACGCAAATAAAGATCGGCTTGAGGTGCAAACGTTTTTGAGAGCGCTAGAGCGAGCGCACATTCAGTATAAGCTAGAAGAGGAGATTCATCCTGAGACGCTCGAAATCAGAATTTGCCGACGACTAGCCTAATTTGTTCTTTTTTCGTTTTCGTGTCCTTTTCCGCTTAGCCGGATTCACTGGTGGAGTATTCAACATCCGTCTTAATGAGGAAGCGCGGGCGGGGCGTTTCCCGGTCGGGGTGTAGCGCAGCCTAGTAGCGCACACGCTTGGGGTGCGTGTGGTCGCCGGTTCAAATCCGGCCCCCCCCGACCAACCAAAATCCTGCGTAATTTTAGCGAGCCTGCCAGCACTCCAACGTGGCAATGGCATCGCGGGCACGCTTATTCCGTGAGTTTGCCTTTAAAGGTGAACGTGCCCGCGCCGGTACCCTCGTTGAAGGTGAAGGTTGCCTTTCCTGAGCCGCTCGCCGTTTCGAACAACCCGCTGCCGCCGGTAATCTCAAACTTAGCGTTCTTGGCCGTTACGTTTGTTACCGTCTTCCCGCAAAGCGTGCCCCCAACCATAATGTCCAAGTCACCGTCCGAAAATGAATACGTCTCGGTCGAGGCGAGCGTACAGCATTCCTTCTTGGCGGCCTTGTTTATTTTACAGTTGTCGTCCGTGGCATCGCCCGATACATCGCCCGTCCCTAGCCCGCTTACGCTCGTGGTGACGCTGCCGGTAAGCGACCAGCACGCATGGTGGGAACAGGGCGTGACGGGGGTGGCATCGATTGTGCCCGACCCACTGAACTTGATGGCGCTTGTCTTGTCCGGTGAGTTCTGCGCCGCCGCGACATCGCTGGAACCGTCGTCGGCCGTCGGCGAATCCTGGGCCCACGCAAGGCCGTCAGCCCCGATTTTCCCGGCGAGCCCACCAAGGCGGCTGACCGGCAACAAAGCCAACGCGAACGTCGGAACCAGGAACATGATCTTACGCAACATACTGCATCTCCTCTCTCGGATTTTGAGTTGGCGCGTTGTACGCGACGCATTCGAACCGGAATTTCCTTTTTGAGTTTGAAAACAGCCGATTCGTACTC
>JBEKNW010000267.1:0-4638 GCA_049522435.1 Xanthobacteraceae bacterium | reverse complement strand
CGGCGAGCCCGGAATCCATAGCCACAGAAGTTGCAGGAAGATCGCAGAGTTTCTTCGCGTAGAACCGGGGTTATGGATTCCGGGCCCGCGCCTTCGGCGCGTCCCGGAATGACAGAGTAGAATGGATCAGCCAGATTCCGTATCAGTTATACTAAAAATCCAGTACCGCAGTCTCGGCGAGGGCCGCATCGGGATGCTGTGGCGCGCGGAGCGGGCGCGTGCTTCGGCGGTTTGCGTCGCCTGCAGGTAAGCGCGGAGATGCCGCGCGCACACCTCTCTACAAGAAGGATTCGGCCCGTTTCATAAGCTCGTCGAGTCCCGGTTCGTTCGGATTTCGCGGTTTGCCCGGGTGAATGATCGACACTTGGCAGCTCTCGGCCGCTTCCACCAGCTGCCGATAAGTCCCGGCATCCGGATTGACGATCGACGCCTGCTTGTTCGCATCGTAGGCAAACATCTTGTCGTTGATCTGCGTGCACTCGTTGCAGCTCGTGCAGCGGGCCGTCTCGATGTAAGGATCGTCCGAAGACCGTTCGGCTTCGGCAGGCTCGGCAACCGCCGCCGGCGCCGCCGCGGCCGTCGTGGCCGCCGTGGCCGCGACCGATGTTGCGCCGGCCGGGCTCTGATCCTTGACGCGCGATTCGGCATCGCGCTGCGATTGCTCCAGCCACGCCTTGCGCTCTTGCGCAAGAAGTCTTGCGGCGTGCGAGTTATGAATTCCGCCAAGCTCCTGAAGGCTGCGCCACATGTCGGCGCAATGGCGTGCCTCCCGGATCAGCCTGTCATCGACGATCACTTTCTGCAGCACATTGTTGCGATCGACCATTAGCAAATAGGGCACCTTCTCGGAGAGGCCGTTCGACTTGGCGGCGAGAAACTCGGAAACCGGCGCCATGCTCCCATTCCATTTCGCGCGCGGGACCCTGGCGAAATACCGGGCGTAGCGGCGATCGCAGGCCACGAAATCGACCAGGGTGAATTCAAGCCTTTCGGATAATCTTTGGTGCTCTTGATCCTCATAGGCGAGGCTTTGTGCCGGCCAGTCGAGGTCCGCATCGGGATTGTCGTTCACGTGGAACCGCGACGCCAAGTCCGGACCAGCCGAAGGGTCGTAGGTAAAGGCCGGAAAGGCGCGCGATTCCATGGCTGCCGCGGCAGTCAAATAGGGTGGAAGGTCGGTCACGTTCGCCGTTGCGCCCGAGAACACACTGAACAAAGCCGGGCCCGGATAGGCGAGCCCGCGGAAAATCTGCTCGCGCAACTGGAACAGATTCGAGCTGCTCGACTGCATGACATAGAACGCGCTGTGTCCGATCGCCGCGCCGGCGAGCTGCTTGCTCCCCAGCGCAAAGGCAATGTGCTCGCAACCGATCGGCGAGGGCTCCAAGAGATCGTCGGTCTGGACCAGGACCTTTGCCGGCAGGCCGGCGGCAAAAGCCTTCAAGACATCCGGAATGTCGTCGGTTCTGATGCAGATCAGGTAATCGGGAAACCGGGCCAACTCGTCCGGATCGAGGCCGCCGGCGGCAAAGCCCTCGAAGAAAAGGTCGTGCTTGGAGCTATCGTATCGGCCTTCGCTCTCGAGCTCGGCGATCGCCACCGCCTTGGCGAGCTCCGTCATTGCCGGCAGCCGCTCGCGATAAGCTTCGAGCGCCTCGGCGCAGCTTGCGAAGATGAAATCGTAAGGCTTCGCATCCTCGACCGATTTTCCGCTGCCGCTCGAGGCGGCAAAGAACCGCTGCGATTTGAGCACCGAGAGCAGCCATTGGATACGCCCGCGGCGAGTCTCCGGCAGCGGCGTCTTCGGCAGTGCATCGCCCAGCAGGCGCGACATTGCGTCGAAATCGAAGGCCGCCTGCTGCGACGCTCCCACGGCGGCCTTGAGCATTTCCGCGCTCAGTCCCGCCTCCGAGCGGACAAAGTCGGCCGCCAAGACATCGGACAATTTCATGATCAGCTTGTCGATATCCTCGCCGAACCTGCGCGCCTTCCGATCGAGGAATATCTTCCAGATGTGATGAAATAGACGAAACGGCATCGCCTGATCGCAGTCGATGACCTCACCGTCGACCTTGAGAGCCGCATGCAGGCGTCGCAGGCTGTCCTGGAACAGCTCATCGTTATGCCTCGACAGGCGGCTGGCGGCCGTGTCCAAGAGCACGGACAGCGGTCCGCCGGCGCCTTGCGCGGACAGGGCGCGGATCTCCTGCTCGATCCGCAAAGCGTGCTTCCTCACCCGGTCGCCGTCGGCGCCTTCGGCAACCTCGTGGAGAGCGCGATCGAACAATCCGGAGAGCGATTGCGCCGCTGTCTCGTCCGCACCGTCCGCGATCAGCACGAGCGGGAAGTCGTACCGAAGCTCGGTGAGATCGCGGTAGCCGGCGAAAAGCGCGGGACGCAGGCCGAGCTCGCCGACAGAATCGAGGTTGCCGCCAGGGCTCTTCCCCGTCAGATGAAATACGATATGCGCTTGAAGTTCTGCTTGCATGTTGGCATTGCCTTGCTTTACCGGCCAAATTCGCCCGAATGCGGGCGCCGTCTCAGACGGCCTGGCCTCGCCTTTCCGCCTCCCGAGGCCAAACCGTGAATTTATCGAATTCCGCTTCCAGGCCCGCTTTGATGAAGTTCCGCGAACGCGGTTGCCCGGCATGGCGCAGATCCTCGTAGCAGGGCACGTCCGGATTACGATAAAGAATCCCGACCGGGATGGGGTCGAGGACGGAGCTGATCTCGCGCGCACGATTTATGTTGGAAGGGTCGTGCGACTCCAGGTTTTTATAGACCTTGGCGAGGTTCGAGCTGACCTGGATTCCCTGCTCGTGATGCAGAAGAAGAATCTTTTGCGGATCCTGCAGCCAGGGCTCGAACATTTTCGGCAGCCATTCGGGGCAGCGTTGGATGATGCGCACGAACGACAGGCCCTTATGGTGAAACGCTGCCGAGATGATGTCGTAGAGCACCTCCGGAATCCAATCGACCGCCTGGGCAACGAAGGAGACGTTCTGGACTCCGAGCGTGACCGTGAGCGGCTGCAGCGGCTCCAGATAGCTGCCGCGCGGAGTGGTATTGCTCTTGAGCCCTCGCGGCGAGGTCGGGGAAGCCTGCATCTTGGTCAGACCATAGATCTGATTGTCGTGCAGCATCACCGTCATGTTCATGTTGTAGCGAATGGCGTGAATCCAATGCGCGGCGCCGATGCTGCAGCAGTCTCCGTCGCCGGTGTTGACGAAGACAGTCAAATCCGGCCGCGCCATTTTGATGCCTTCGGCAACCGGCAGGGCGCGGCCGTGGATGCCATGAAACCCGTAGGTCTTCATGTAATGCGGGAAGCGGCTGGAACAGCCGATTCCCGACACGAATACGGTCTTCTCCGGCCGCAGATTCTCGTCGCGACACAGGCGCTGGACAGCCGCCAGAATGGCGTTGTCGCCGCAGCCGGTGCACCAGCGCGGCACGCCGCTCTGGTAGTCCTCGAGCTCGTGGTGCTCGTGATACATGCGCAACAGGCATTCCGTGGTGGCAATCGTCATGCTCGTCCCCTCAATGCGGCCGTAACTTTTCGAGAATCACGCGGCGGATCGAATTAGGCTTGATCGGCTGGCCCTTCACCTCGCTCCAGCAATCGACATCGACGAGGTAACGCGATCGCAGCAACATCGCCAGCGCCGAGTAGCGCCGATTGCTCTCGTCGATGATCTCGTCCTGCGGATTGTCGCACCAATTGCCCTCGATCGTTATGACCTGCTTGAAGCGCTGCATGATCTCCTTGATCCCCGAAGGCAGCGGCTGGAGAAAGGTCAGATGCAGCGACGACACCTTGCAGCCCTCGGCGCGCAGGTCTTCCACCGCTTCCTCGATCGCGCCCCTGGTGCTGCCCCAGCCCACCACCAGCAGGTCGCCGGTCTCGCCGCCGAAGACCGGCGGGGTTCTCAGCGTCCTCTGCAAGGCGGCCAGCTTCAGGCTGCGGGCCCGAATGCTCTCTTCATTGACTTCCGCGTCGTAGGCAACATGGCTCAGCCGGTCGTGGGCAAGGCCGGTCAGCGTATGCTCGCCGCCCGGTTGGCCCGGCACGAAGCGGCGCGCTAAACCGGTCGCGGCATCCCAGGCGTACGGCTCGAGCCCTGAGGGCACCGCGCTCTGATCCACGGGCGGCGCCAGCCAGGCATCGCTGAACCGCGGCCGCGGGAACGGCTGCTGCGAAGTGGCCAGATTGGCGTCCGAGAGCACGACCACCACCATATTGAAAGTCTCGGCGATCTTGCGCGCGGTAATGACCGAGTAGAAGCAGTCCTCGATCGAGCTCGGCGCGATGACCACCTTGGGCGCGTCGCCGTGGCTGCCGAACATCGCGGTCAGAAGATCGCCCTGCTCGACTTTCGTCGGCTGACCGGTGCTGGGGCCGCCGCGTTGCACGTTGACGACGACCAGCGGAATCTCGCCCATCACGGCAAGCCCGATGGCCTCCTGCTTGAGCGAATAGCCCGGGCCGGAGGTAATGGTGACCGCGCATTTGCCGGCATACGAAGCCCCGATCGCGAACGTGCACGCCGCAATCTCGTCCTCCGCCTGATGGACCACGCCCCCGACCTTCTCGAACACATCGCTCAGGTAATGCGACGCCGAGGTGGCCGGCGTGAT
>JBEKNW010000266.1:0-4642 GCA_049522435.1 Xanthobacteraceae bacterium | reverse complement strand
GCCGCCTTTGCCGAGGCGGACAATTTCGTCATCGCGAACTTTCAGAACACGGTGAAGGGCGGCCTCAAGGTCGGCAACGCGACCTATCCGGTCGAGGTGATCGTCAAGGACAGCCAGTCCAATCCCAACCGCGCCGCCGAAGTCGCCAAGGAGCTGATCGTCTCCGACAAGATCGATCTGATGCTGGTGGCCTCGACCCCGGAAACGACCAATCCGGTATCGACGCAATGCGAGAACGAGGAGGTGCCCTGCATCTCCACGGTGGCGCCGTGGCAGCCTTATTTCATCGGCCGGCAGGGCAACCCGGGCGATCCGGCGTCGTGGAAGCCGTTCAATTACACCTATCACTTCTTCTGGGGGCTCGAGGACGTCATCGCGGTTTTCACCAACATGTGGGGACAGCTTGCGACCGACAAATCCGTCGGCGGCCTGTTTCCCAATGACGGCGACGGCAACGCCTGGGGCGACAAACATGTCGGCTTCCCGCCGGTGCTGGAGAAACTCGGCTACAAGCTCACCGATCCCGGCCGTTATCAGAACCTCACGGACGACTTCACCGCGCAGATCAACGCGTTCAAGCAGGCGAATTGCGACATCATCACCGGCGTGGTGTTGCCGCCGGATTTCACGACGTTCTGGAATCAGGCGCTGCAGCAGGGCCTAAAGCCGAAGGCCGCCTCGATCGGCAAGGCCATCCTGTTCCCGGTGGCGGTCGAAGCGCTGGGCAAGAACGGCAACAATCTCTCCTCCGAGGTCTGGTGGTCGCCGAGCCATCCGTTCAAGTCGTCGTTGACCGGAATGTCGGCAAAAGCCCTGGCCGATGCCTACCAGAAGGCGTCGGGCAAACAATGGACGCAGCCGATCGGATTCGCCCATGCGCTGTTCGAACTCGCCGTCGACGTCATGAAGCGCTCGGCCGAGGTCGGCGACAACAAGGCGATCGTGACGGCGATCGCCGCGACCAAGCTCGACACCGTGGTCGGACATATCGAATGGGGGCAGAAGAACCTGCCGCCGTTCGCGCAAAAGAACATCGCCAAGACGCCGCTGGTCGGCGGCCAGTGGCGGTTGCGCGAGGGCAACAAATACGACATCGTCATCACCGACAACAAGACCGCGCCGGAAATTCCCGCCGGCGGTCAAATGCAGCCGATCGCTTGATTTCATGGCTGGACGGGGGAGCTGGCGTGGCCGGCTCCCCTCTAGGCGGTCGCGTGATCCTGAAACTGGAAAACCTGAGCAAGTCTTTCGACTCGATCAGAGCGATCGACGCCGTCGATCTTGAGGTGGCGCAGGGCGAAGCGCTCGGCGTCATCGGGCCGAACGGCGCCGGAAAAACGACGCTGTTCAACCTCGTCACCGGGCTGCTCAAGCCGGATACCGGCTCGATCTGGTTCGATGGACGCGACATCACGCGCGCGCCGCCGCGCGTTCGTTGTATCGCCGGCATCGGGCGCTCGTTCCAGATTCCGCATCCGTTCGAGAGCCTGACCGTGTTCGAGAACCTCCTCGTCGCCGCCATCCACGGCCGCAGGCAGCGCGAGCCGCAGGTGATCGATGCCTGCGGCGAGATTCTGGAGCGGACGGGCCTCATCGCCTTCGCCAATCGCCGCGCCGGCATGCTTAATCTTCTGGGACGCAAGCGCCTGGAGCTGGCGCGGGCTTTGGCGAGCGCGCCGCGACTCCTGCTGCTCGATGAAATCGCCGGCGGCCTGAGCGAGGCCGAATGTGCCGAGCTCGTCCAATTGGTGCAGGGCATCAAAAAAGCCGGGATGACCATCGTCTGGGTCGAGCACATCGTGCACGTGCTCGTTACGGTCGTTTCCCGATTGGCGGTACTGAACTTCGGCCGCAAGATCATCGACGGCGAGCCGCGCTCGGTGATGGCCTCGGACGAGGTCAGGGAGATTTATATGGGCATTGCGGCGTGAGGCACTCGGACGTGAGGCACTCGGACGTGAGGCATTAAGGCTTTGAGGCATTAAGGTTTGGCCGTGCTGGAGACCCGCGAACTCACCGCCTTTTACGGCGACTTCCAGGCGCTCTACGGCATCACGTTTGCGCTCAACGAGGGCGAAACGGTCGCCGTCATCGGGGCAAACGGGGCGGGGAAATCCACCTTCCTGAAGGCGATCGCGGGCTTGCTGCCACGCCCGGCCGCCGCCGTGCGCCTCGACGGCCGCGATATCGGCGCGCTGCCGGCGTTCGAGATCGTCAAGCTCGGCGTCGCTCTGGTGCCGGAAGGCCGCCGGCTGTTTCCGTCGCTCTCGGTCGAGGAAAATCTGCTGGTCGGCGCCTACGGCCGGCACCTCGACGGTCCGTGGAGCCTGGCCACGGTTTATCGGCTTTTTCCCATGCTGCGGGAGCGGCGCCGCGCGCCGTCGACGGCGCTGTCCGGCGGCCAGCAACAGATGGTCGCCATCGGCAGGAGCCTGATGTCGAACCCGCGCATCCTGTTGTGCGACGAGCTCAGTCTCGGTCTCGCCCCGATCGTCATCCGCGACATCTACGCCGCCCTTGCCGACATCAAGACGCGGGGCACCAGCGTCGTCCTGGTCGAGCAGGATCTCGTCCATGCCATGTCGGTCGCCGATCGGGCCTATTGTTTTCAGGAGGGACGGGTGAGCCTTACCGGCCGTCCGCAGGAGCTGACCCGGGACGCCATTCACGCCGCCTATTTCGGCTTGTAAACGCATGCTGGGCTGGATCGACACGCTGCTGCAAGGGGTCCTGCTCGGCGGGCTGTATTCGCTCTACGCCACCGGCCTCTCGGTCATTTTCGGCATCATGCGCCTGGTCAACCTGGCGCATGGCGACTTGATCGTGCTCGGCGCCTTCCTGATCCTGGCGGCGGCGGCGGCGGGCGTGCCCATCATTCTTGCGTTCGCGGTGGTGCTGCCGCTGATGTTCGTCGTCGGCTACGCGCTGCAATCGGTGCTGCTCAATCGCGCGCTGGGCCGCAATATCCTGCCGCCTTTGCTGATCACGTTCGGGCTGTCGATCATCGTGCAGAACGGCCTGCTCGAAGCGTTCTCCGCGGACACCCGCCGCCTCAATGTCGGGACGCTGGAAAGCGCTTCGCTGCCGCTGGGGGGCGGCATTGCGGTCGGGCTGATGCCGCTGATCTGTCTCCTGTCGGCGGTCGCCGTCATCGTGCTCCTTAACAGCGTGTTCTACCGGACCGCTCTTGGCCGCGCCTTCCGCGCCACGTCCGACGATGTCGAGATCGCGCAGCTCATGGGCATCAACAACAAATCGATCTATGCGCTGACCATGGGCATCGCGCTTGCCGTATGCGCCGTCGCCGGGTTTTTTCTCGGCGCGCGCGCCAATTTCGACCCCAGCATCGGCCCGGCCCGTCTCCTCTACGCCTTCGAGGCCGTGATCATCGGCGGTCTCGGCAGCCTGTGGGGGACGCTCGCCGGCGGCATCGTCGTCGGCCTGGCGCAGACCATCGGTGCGCACATAAATCCCGAATGGCAGATTCTCTCCGGCCATGTCGCCTTCCTGATCGTGCTCGTGATACGGCCGCGCGGCCTGTTTCCGCGCGCGGTGGATTGAGAGTGGCGGCATGCGCGTCAGTCGATTGAACCCGGCCGGCGTCGACCAAGGCCGCCATCACAGCTCGCGCTTTAGCGTCGCGACGGCGACGCGGGCGTCCACGGTCACGGCGCTGCTCGCCATTCCGGTAATCCTCCTCCTCTTCGCCTTGCCGGCATTCGCCAGCCGGGCGTTGCTGCAGGAGCTGTTCTACGTGTTCACGATGCTGGCGTTGGCGCAATTATGGAATCTGCTCGCCGGCAGCGCCGGCCTGATTTCCGTCGGGCAGCAGGCCTTCGTCGGCATCGGAGCCTATGCGCTGTTCGCCTTCACCTTGATGGCGGGCCTCGAGCCCGTGCTGTCGATCGTGCTGGCGGGGATCGTCGCGGGGGCTGTTGCCGTCCCGGCCGCGCTGATCGTCTTCCGCCTGCGAGGCGCCTATTTCGCCATCGGAACCTGGGTGGTCGCCGAGGTCTGCCGGCTGGTGCTGGCGCAGTTCAAGCAACTGGGCGGCGGCACCGGAACCTCGCTGCCGCCGGACATCGTCGATTCCATTGTCGGTCTTGATTTTGTCCGCCACCTTTTCCAGGTCCGCGGCCCGGCGGCGCGCGACATCCTGGCCTATTGGCTGGCTCTGGTTCTGGCGGCCGGCACGCTCGTGCTGGTCTACAAGCTGCTGCGGTCGCGCTACGGGCTGGCGCTGTCCGCCATCGGCGACGCCGAAGCTGCCGCCGAAAGCGCCGGCGTCGACGTCTTTCGCACCAAGCTCTTGATCTACATCGTGACCGCCGTCGCCACCGGCATGGTGGGCGGGCTCATCTTCCTACAGAAGGCCAGGATCTCGCCCGATGCGGCGTTTTCGCTCATCGATTGGACCGCCTATGCCATCTTCAGCGTCGTCATCGGCGGCATCGGAACAATGGAGGGCCCGATTATCGGCGTCCTGATATTCTATCTTCTGCAATATTACCTGGCCGCGCTCGGATCGTGGTATCTGATCCTCCTGGGGGCGCTCGCCATTCTCCTCATGCTGTTTGCTCCGACGGGAGTCTGGGGCGTGATCTCAGGTCCCTTCGACATCAGCCTGTTCCCGGTCCGGCGG
>JBEKNW010000265.1:0-4712 GCA_049522435.1 Xanthobacteraceae bacterium | reverse complement strand
GCCATCGAGGCCGAGCTCAAGCCCAAGGTGCTGGAGACCTTCGACACCATCGCCGATACCTTCAAGCGGCTGCGCCGCCTCCAGGATCTCGACATCCAGAACAAGCTCAAGAACGAGTCGCTCTCGCCCGCGCAGGAGCGCAAGTCGAAGAAGCTCAAGGAAGAGATCATCCAGGAGGTCAAATCGCTGCGGCTCAATCAGGCGCGCATCGATGCGCTGGTCGAGCAGCTCTACGACATCAACAAGCGGCTGGTCGGCCACGAGGGCCGGTTGATGCGGCTCTCCGAGAGCCACGGCGTCGTGCGCGAGGATTTCCTCAAGAACTACCAGGGCTCCGAGCTCGACCCGCGCTGGCTCAACCGCGTCTCCAAACTCTCCGCCAAGGGCTGGAAGAATTTCGTCGCCCGCGACAAGGACCGCATCAAGGAGTTACGCGGGCAGATCCACACGCTCGCCACCGAGACCGGGCTCGAGATCGGCGAATTCCGCAAGCTCGTGCACATGGTGCAGAAGGGCGAACGCGAGGCGCGCCAGGCGAAGAAGGAGATGGTGGAGGCGAACCTGCGCCTGGTCATTTCCATCGCCAAGAAATACACCAATCGCGGCCTGCAATTCCTCGACCTCATCCAGGAAGGCAATATCGGCCTGATGAAGGCGGTCGATAAATTCGAGTACCGCCGCGGCTACAAGTTCTCGACCTACGCCACCTGGTGGATCCGCCAGGCGATCACCCGCTCGATCGCCGATCAGGCGCGCACCATCCGCATTCCCGTGCACATGATCGAGACCATCAACAAGATCGTGCGCACCAGCCGCCAGATGCTCAACGAGATCGGCCGCGAGCCGACGCCGGAGGAATTGGCGGAAAAACTCGGCATGCCGCTGGAGAAGGTGCGCAAGGTTCTGAAGATCGCCAAGGAGCCGCTGTCGCTGGAGACGCCGATCGGCGACGAGGAGGACTCACACCTCGGCGATTTCATCGAGGACAAGAACGCCATCCTGCCGATCGACGCCGCGATCCAGAGCAATCTTCGCGAAACAACGACGCGAGTTCTCGCGTCGTTGACCCCGCGCGAGGAAAGAGTGCTGCGCATGCGCTTCGGCATCGGCATGAACACCGACCACACGCTGGAAGAAGTCGGCCAGCAGTTCTCGGTGACGCGCGAACGCATCCGCCAGATCGAGGCCAAGGCGCTGCGGAAACTGAAGCATCCGTCGAGGTCGCGGAAGCTGCGGAGCTTTTTGGATAACTGACCTTTCACCGTCACCTTGAGGTGCCCCGCGCGCAACGGTCCTCGAAGGGCGACAGCCCGGGCGCTGCGGCCGTTCATCCTTCGAGGCTCGCTGACGCTCGCACCTCTGGATGACGGATATGATGTGAATAACGCCAAAGCGCTCGGGCAGCGCTGCGTCGAAACCCGCCGCGCGCGCTTACCAGCTCATTTCGAGTTCCTTGGTGACATCGAGGGTGTTGTTGAGTGCGCCATTGACGACGTCGAAAACGCGGCGCGCGCTGGACATGCGGATGGCCTCACCCTGCTCAAGGCGGTAGATCGATGAAATGCTCGGCTTGCTGCCCGGCAGGCGGCTGACGATATCGACGATTTCCCATCCCAACTGCTCTTGCCTGATCTGCCGCAGGCGGGGAAATCGCGCCTTGAGCAGGCGGGCTCTCGAGCGTTTGGCCATGCGCCGTCGCGTCGAATCAAAAGGAGCGCTAGTGGCTAAGTGATATGGCAGCTAAATGCAAGTCGTTGATTTTCTTTATATTAATTAAGTAGTAGGTAAGTTCCATTGACAATCATTGATATTCAATCAGTATGAGACGAGTTGCGCCGACTGATATTGATTGGCGCCGCCGGGAGCAGGAAGGATGTGATGAGTCGGGCTGATTTCAGCCGACTTCCAGCCGATGGCCGGGCGGACGAGTCCGCGGGCCAGCCGGTGCCTGGCGACAGCGCGAAGGTAGCGAAAGACATCGGGATGGTCGCACTCGATCTGGCGAAGCAGGCGCGCGCCGCTGGCCTCACCACGATCGGCTATCTCTTGGAAACCGTCGCTCTCGAAGCCGGCGCTGAAGCGGCCACGAGACAGTGGCCGGCCGATATCTCGGAGAGGTGAGCTTCGTTTTTTCCGAAGCTTGCGCGTTGCGAGGCGAGCGCCTCGCGTATCCTGGCGAATACCAGGGACGGCCCGCCGGTCAGGACAGGGCCCACACTTTCTTCTTCGCCTCCGCGTTCTTCGCCCCCGAGCGCGTGATGCTCGTGATCTCCGCCGGCGGCCGGCCGGATTTCTCGGCGATGTCGCGGTCCTGCTCGATCAGGAATTCATGGGCGGGCTTGTCGCCGTCGATGCCTCCGGTCAGCGCGCGCGGCACTTTGCGGTTCGAACGCTGGGTGCCGTCTTCGTAGAGGACGTCGAACATCACGAATTCGGAATTCAATCCCGGTTTTCTCGGCATGGTTGTTCTCCTTGGAGCCTTATCGGCTCTGATGGAATCAGAACCAGGCTCTAGTTTTTTTGCTTGCGCATGATCTTTTCCGACCTTCCTTCGCCCGCCGAAGAGGGCTTCGCGAAGGCGGGAAGCCAGCGCCCATTTTTCGCGATCATGCTCTGGCGCCGGATGGAAACTGAAAACGCCGGCGCCGATGTGACGCCGGCGCCGTCTTCAAGCCGTCAATCAAACCGCTTGCAGATTGGTCGCGGCGGACTTGCCGCTGCGCCGGTCGGCTTCGATGTCGAAAGTCAGCTTCTGCCCCTCATTGAGGTTCGACATGCCCGCGCGCTCGACGGCGGAGATGTGAACGAACACATCCGGGCCGCCCGCGTCCTGCACGATGAAGCCGAAACCCTTCTGGGCGTTGAAAAACTTGACGGTACCTTGAGCCATGATGGCCTCCATTTGAAACGCTTAATGCGTTTTGTGGCCGAGCGAACCATTCGCGCGGCCTTCAATCCGGATTTTGCGTGTTCTTGGGAAAGGCCCTCGTTAGGGGAACATGATTTTTTCGGAAAATCGGTTGCCACCCCGACGCCGGGGCAGGCTTTTTCCGGATCATGCTCTGCGGGCGAGACGGCAAGGCAGGCTAAATCGCGAACGGCGTGTATATAGCGATGCTCGGCGCGCTTTGCAATCGCGCACTGCGAGCGGTCGGCGAGCAAACTCCTGCCCGCGGCTACCTCGACATTCCCCCATTGAGGAGTAACCTCCGCGTCGGCGCCAAAAAGCCTGGAGGCAGGTGATGTCGTTGCTCAGCGCCCTGTTCGGCCGGCTCGCTGCCGCCAAGGCTGAGAAGGTCTCGGAGCCGGTCGAATACAAGGGCTTCATCATCCGCGCCGCGCCGTACAAGAACGACGGCCAATATCAGACGGCGGGGACCATCGAGCGGGAGATCGGCGGCGTGCGCCAGGAGCACCGCTTCATCCGCGCCGACGCTTTCGCTTCCCACGACGATGCGGTGAACTTCACGCTTGGCAAGGCGCGGCAGATCATCGACCTGCAGGGCGAGCGGATTTTCGGATAGTTGGAACCGGGTGCATCAGCCGGCGCGCCGGGCGGGGGCTCGATCAGGCCGCCTCGACGTCGCCCGCGCCCGGATTGTCTCTCTTCAACAATTTGACGGTCCGCCGCAGCGCGGCGATTTCGGCTTCGAGCTGCGCGACACGCTGGGTCAGTTCGCTCGATTGCGGCGCCGCGACGGCTACGGGAACGGCGGCAGTAAAGGCGAGGCCGATCTCATCGCGGCGGCGCCACTGCACGCGCGCGCGCAGCGTCTGCTCGCGCTGCGGAATGTGGAGATTGACGACGTCGGGAATGGCCACGGTTTCCGAGAGGATGATGCGTGCGCCCTCATCGGAAATGTCGCGAACGAGGCAGCTCGTCACGCCGCGCCGTTTGTCGAAATAGACAAAGCCGCGCAGGAAGCTCTTTTGCCGTCTGGACTCGCGACGTTCGCCCATCTTCCTGCCCGCGACCGAGCGCACTGCGGGCAAGATTACGGCCTCCAGGGTTAATGCGGTCTTACCGCGTCGATTGCACGCCGCCAGGCGAGAGCGTTTCAGGTCGTGATCCGATCGCCCGCATTGTGCGTTTTCCGCCCCCGCGACAGCGGGGGAGGGGGCATAGGCGGCCTTCGGCCGCCGTACTTTTCTTAAGCAACGCCGACGCAAAGCGTCGGCTATGGCGTTAGCGCGGTGGAGGGGGCGCGGGCCTCCGAGCTCGTGCAGTCGTCAAGAATCTCGTCCTCCAGCACGCTTCGCAATCCGACCTCTCCCTGCGACCGAAGTCGGATGTTTCCGACTTCGGTCACTTATATTGCCGAACTCGGGAACACCCGAGTTCGGCGGGGAGAGGTAAATGAAAATCGTTCTCGCGACGCGCTGCGCGCCCGAGGTTTGCCCGTCATTGCGAGGAGCCAACGGGTCCGGCCCGAAGTGGCCGGCCCGATGACAGGCTCCGCGACGAAGCAATCCAGCAGAAACACCGATCTCGTTTGGCTCGCTAACTTAACTGAAGCCCCGAACTGGATTGCTTCGCTTCGCTCGCAATGACGAAAAGGGAAGCGGAACGCCGGCAGGCGCATTTGTCTCAATGATCCGCATCAGCGGATGCGGCGCGCGCGTTATCGTAGCGCGCTCGCCTGACGGCGTTCCACCGCGGCTCTCACCAGGGGGCTCTCGCCCCTTTCGCTCAGCTCCAGGCCAGGCTTCCT
>JBEKNW010000264.1:0-6575 GCA_049522435.1 Xanthobacteraceae bacterium | reverse complement strand
GCCTCCAGCAGCCCGGCCACGCCGATGATCGCCATCACGCGCTTCATGTTGTAGGCAAGCACATTGAGCGCCATCTCGGTTGCCACTTTCGGCAGCCGTTTCGTGAGAAAGTGCGTTGCTCCGGCCAAACTCAATGGGCGAGAATCTTACATCGGCCTCTTCAATGCCGACAAAGAGGGGTACAACCCTTCGGGTAGAGTGAGAATGCGACCGGGCGAGCGAGACCCCCCGCGTCGTCAATTCGCAGCCTGGGAGCTTGGTAGGGACTATGTCGGGTTCAACGAATGAGGTGAATGTCACGCGCCTCATTGACGAAGGACCACTGACCCGGTTTCAGATTGGCGTCATTGTTTGCTGCGCCTTTGTCAACTTGCTTGACGGCATAGACACACAGTCGATTGGTGTCGCAGCGCCGTTCATTGCCGAAGGGCTCGGCGTCAAGATTGCTAATTTTGGACCGATTTTCTCTTCGGCGCTTTTGGGCGCAACCATTGGCGCTGCTTCGTTTGGCCCCCTCGCGGATCGCCTGGGCCGCAAGATGCTTCTGATCATCGCAACTTTGCTTATTGGCGTCTTCACGTTGCTAACCGCTATGGCAAGTTCCGTTTCCATGCTGATGATCTTCAGATTATTGGCAGGGGTAGGGCTCGGTGGGGCAACGCCGTGCTTCATCGCATTGACGTCAGAATACGCGCCCGCGCGGCTGCGGGCGACCCTGGTGACCCTTATGTGGTCGGCGTTTCCGCTTGGCGCGATGATGGGCGGGCTATTGAACTCGTATCTGATCACGCAGATGGGCTGGCGGGCGATCTTCTATATCGGGGGTGTCGTGCCGCTTTTCCTTGCTGCCGCGCTACTGTTTTACCTGCCAGAATCGATCAAGTTCCTTCTGGCCCGCGGTAACGAAACCGACGCTGTCCGACGGATCGTTGCCCGGTTCCACTCTCCGCTTATCCGCCACGACGCACATTTTGTCGTAGAGGAGGAGCGCTTGCCCGGCGCACCCTTCCGGCATTTGTTTACGGAAGGTCGCATGGTCGGCACTCTGCTTTTATGGGTCCCATTTTTCATGGGTTTCGGCTTGCTCACGGTGGTGGTGTTGTGGACACCGGCTTTGTTGCGGCTCAACGGCATTTCGCCCGCGGAAACCGCCTTTGTGGTCGCCTTCAATGGTTTGGGCGCCTTTATAGGCCAATCGATCGCTGGGCGGCTGATCGAGCGCTTTGGGATCGTGCTCGTACTCTTTCCGGCATTCCTGCTCGGGACCGCGGCAACGGTGGGATTGGGTTACGGCGCGTCGTCGGTCATGCTCGCCGCGGCCTTCGTTGGACTGGTCGGGCTCTTCATCGGCCTCGGGTCCGCCGGAGCGATCGCTTTGTCAGCGATCATTTATCCGACGCCCATCCGATCCACGGGCGTCGGCTGGGGCATGGCCATGGGCCGTTTCGGCCAGATCGTCGGTCCGTTGATCGCCGGAGCGTTGCTGGGCGCCGGTTGGACGACGGATCACATTATGATCGTCATCGCTTGCGGGGGGTTAATCGCGTCGGTCTTCGTGGTGCTGTTTAACGCGTGGTTCGTCAAATGGGATGTGGGTCAGATCGCAGCAGAGAGCACCTCTTCCGCTAAGTTGCCGCTCTCCGTCTGACCGAACGCTTCCGATTGTCGCGGTCTGACGCGCTTTCTAGTTTGCCGAGGAATTTCGGTAATGAATCGTGAATGGATTCCGGAGACCATAGGAGCGTCATACGCCCCGAGGAGATCGGCGCTCCTTTCGGTAATTACAATTACAGTGCACTTAGAGCGTTTTCCGGTAACGTTGAATAGCGTTTTCCGGTAACGTTGAATAGGTCACCGCCATTGGCTCTGCCTTGACGTGTCCATTGATCCGAATGTGCCACATACATCGCGAAGTTCACCTATAGTCGACCCAAACGGAAAACGCTCTAATTGATAGGTTGATCGAGCGCGGCCGTCATCTCGCATGGCTTTGCCCCACGGGGGTTACGGCGACAGCGCACAACCATTCATGGTCTTGCCGACAAAAATCTTTTGCAGCATTTGCCGCTCGATCGGTTTCTGTCTTATTGATAGATTTTGATAATTTCGTAACGGAACCAACCATTCGCCGACGAACTTCACGCAATTCAGATTTCCGGCTCGACACGGCCACGTCGCCGACAGGCGGCGATCAGCGTGTTGCGCAAGAGGCAAGCGATGGTCATCGGACCGACGCCGCCAGGAACCGGCGTGATCGCGCCGGCGATGCCCTGCGCCTCGGCGAAAGCAACATCGCCGACCAGCTTCGACTTCCCACCCGGGACCGCTATCCTGTTGATTCCGACGTCGATGACGACAGCGCCTGGTTTGATCCAGTCGCCCCGCACGAACTCCGGTCGTCCTACGGCTGCGACCAAAATATCGGCGCGGCGCAGGATCGCCGGGATGTCGCGGCTCTTGGAATGCACCAACGTCACTGTGCAATTCTCGGACAACAGCAATGCCGCCATCGGTTTGCCGACGATGTTGGAACGCCCGAGCACGACCGCCTCGGCCCCGGTCAGATTGGGCAATGTGTCGCGCAGCAGCAGCAGGCAGCCATAGGGCGTACAGGGAATGAGGGCTCTGGCCTTACCGCCGCTCCACAAATGTCCGACGTTCTGCGCATGAAATCCGTCGACGTCCTTGCCGGGATCGATGGCGTCGATGACGCGTTGCGGATCGATGTGCTTCGGCAGCGGCAGTTGCACCAGGATTCCATCCACCCGGTCATCGGCATTGAGCTTGGCGATCAGCGCCAGAAGGTCGGCTTCGCTGGTCGTCTCCGGCAGGTTCTGCTGAAAGCTTTGAATGCCGGCAGCGGCCGCGGCCTTGCCCTTGTTGCGGACATAAATCTGGCTTGCCGGATCGTTGCCCACGAGCACGGCGCAAAGTCCGGGCGCGACGCCTGCTCCAGTCCCGAGTTTCGCCATGGCTGCCGCGACATCGGCAACCAGACGGTCGGCGCGCGCCTTACCATCGATCCGTTTCGTGACCAGCATCGGATCATCCTTGTAGCTTAACCCTGCCGTGCCGCCCGCTTGAAAGTCGTCGCGGCTTCCGCATAAGGCGAAGAGGCGTTATAGTGTCACGGGAATAGCACGCATCACCCATACCATCACACATACTTTGATGACAAACCTGCGCGGAAACGAACATCCGCGCAGCGCGATCGGCACGCCGAGATGAGGGAGGAAACGATGGAAGCGGCGTTGCTCGTCAACAACAAGGATATGGCCGCCACCGGGGGCGGCACCTTCGAGCGGCGCGATCCGCTGACCGGCGCTCTGGTAACCAAGGCTGCCGCTGCGACGGTCGCGGACGCGCAGGCGGCAGTCAAGGCCGCGGCGGCGGCGTTTCCCGCCTGGGCGGCGCTGCTGCCGACCGAGCGGCGGGCGCTCTCAGATCCCCTTCGGCGGCATGACGGCCAGCGGTTATGGCCGGTTCGGCGGCCGCGCGGCGATCAACGAGTTCACCGAATTGCGTTGGATCACGATCGAGACCGAGCCACACCATTATCCGTTCTGAGACACGCGAGGTGCTACGAGATCATGGTGTCTTGGTTGGCGCACAGACAGGTTTACGCCACTCCGCGCGCCGCGGCCCGCCCGGCCGCCCGCCCCGAGAAGATACAGCCGCCGAGAAACGTTCCTTCCAGTGCGGCGTAACCGTGAACGCCGCCGCCGCCGAACCCGGCCGCTTCCCCGGCGGCATAAAGCCCCGAGACCGGTCGACCATCGGCGGCGAGCACGCGGCTGTCGAGGTCGGTTTGCAAGCCGCCCAGAGTCTTGCGGGTCAAAATGTTGAGGCGAACCGCGATCAATGGGCCGGCGGCGGGATCGAGCAGCTTATGCGGGCTCGCGGTTCGAAACAGCCTATCGCCGAGATAGCGGCGCGCTGCCCGGATGGCGGTGATCTGCATGTCCTTGCAAAACCGATTGTCGAGTTGGCGATCGCGGGCGGCAATCTCATGCTCGACGCCCGCAAGGGTCAGCAAAGGCTCGCCGCCGACGAGCGCGTTCATGCGCTCAACGAGCCTCGCCAGATCGCGCTCGACGATGAAATCCTCGCCCTTGTCCATGAAGGCCTTGACGGGGGCGGGAACGCCCTTGGTCGCGCGGCCTAAAACCTGAAGCCAGCTTTTCCCCGTAAAATCGGGATTTTGCTCCGAACCGGAAAGCGCGAACTCCTTCTCGATGATCTTCCGGGTCAGAATGAACCAGGAATAATCGTATCCGCTCTCCGCGATGTGCCTGAGCGTTCCAAGCGTATCGAAGCCGGGGTAAAGCGGGGCCGGAAGTCGTTTGCCCCGCGCGTCGAGCCAGAGCGAGGACGGGCCGGGCACGATGCGAATGGCGTGCGCGGTCCAGATCGGGTTCCAGTTTTTGATCCCCTCCACATAGTGCCACATGCGATCGCGATTGATGATCGTGCCGCCTGCGGCCTCCGTGATCGCCAACATGCGGCCGTCGACATGATCGGGGACGCCGGTAATCATCCGCCTGGGTGGCGCCCCCAGGCGCTGCGGCCAGTTCTGGCGCACCAGCTCATGATCGGCGCCGATGCCGCCGGACGCGACGATGACCGCCTGCGCCTTCAGCTCGAAGGAGCCGACGACCTCGCGCGAACTTTTTTGGCCGCGCTCGACGCTCGACGGCTCGAGAATGTCGCCACGTACCCCGTCAATTGCCGCGCCCGACTTTGTCAGTTCGTTGACCCGATGACGGAACCTGAAGGTCAGAAGTCCGTGGTCTGCCGCCTCGCGCGCTCTCTCGACAAAGGGTGCGAGGATCCCCGGCCCGGTTCCCCAGGTCACATGAAATCGCGGCACGGAATTGCCGGGACCGATCGCGTTGCCGCCGCCGCGCTCGGCCCAGCCGACCACCGGAAAGAAGCGGACGCCGCGCGCGCGTAGCCATGATCGCTTCTCGCTCGCCGCGAAGGCGACGTAGGCTTGCGCCCATTGTCGCGGCCAGAAATCCTCGTCGCGATCGAACGCGGCCGTCCCCAGCCAATCTTCGAGCGCCAGCGCATGCGAGTCGCGGATGCCCATGCGCCGCTGCTCGGGCGAATCGACCAGGAAAATGCCGCCCAGCGACCAAAACGCCTGACCGCCCAGCGATTGCGCGGGCTCCTGATCGAGGACGATGATCTTCTTTCGCGCTTCGGCCAGCTCCGCAGCCGCGACCAGACCGGCAAGTCCGGCTCCTACGATGATCACGTCAGCGTCATAGGGCATGTTGGTACTCGTCCGGTTCTGCACGGCGCGCTGCAAACCGGGATCAATCGGAGACGATAAATAGGCAGTCTCGCTTGCGCAATGGATTGAACGTCCGAACAGCCCGCATCACGCACCCAGCGCGCGACACTTACGGATCGAGTTCGGTGTCCCAGTAGAGATAATCGAGCCAGCTCTCGTGCAGGTAATTGGGCGGGAACAGCCGGCCGTTGCGGTGCAGGTGCTGCACCGTCGGTTGGAAAGGTTTTTGCGACGGCCACATCTTGGATTCGTCCGGCGTCAGGTTGCCCTTCCTGAGATTGCAGGGCGAGCAGGCGGCGACGACGTTGATCCAGGTCGTATGGCCGCCGCGCGAACGCGGCAGCAGATGATCGAACGTGAGGTCGTCCCGCGCGCCGCAAAACTGGCAGGAGAACCGGTCGCGCAGGAACACGTTGAACCGCGTGAACGCCGGATGCGTGGAGGGCTTCACGAAGGTCTTGAGCGACACCACGCTCGGCAGCTTCATTTCGAGGCTTGGGCTGTGCACGGCGCGGTCGTAATTGGCGACGATGTTTACCCGCTCGAGAAACACCGCCTTGATGGCGTCCTGCCACGACCACAGCGACAGCGGGTAATAGCTCAGCGGACGAAAATCCGCATTGAGCACAAGCGCCGGCCAGCCGGATGGCGATACATGAGCGTTCAAGACGACGCTCCTACCTCGACTCGAAATGCCGCACTGCGGCGTTGGCCGCTAGTTTATAGGCAGGCGTGACAGGATTGTGAAGCCCGCCCCGGGGGTTATGCGTCAAGAGAGGGGCCGTCAGCGTTTTGCCGCATAGCATCGGGCGAGGAATTCGCCGCCGTGGCGGAGGCCTTCGGCGTCGATGCCGTGGCCGATTCCGGCGGACAAATGCCATTCAACCGGCACGCCGAGCGCCGCGAGGTCCCGCGTCGCCTGAAAGAGGGCCTGCGGCGGAATAAGATCGTCTTGATCGCCGTGGACCAGCAGCACCGGCGGACGCGATTTTATCTCGGCGGCGAAAGTTTCGGCGTTGCCATCCTCGGGCAGGACGAGAAGCCCGGAATAGCCGACGATGGCTGCCGGCGGCACGGCACGGCGCAGCCCTACATGCAGCGCCATCATGGTCCCCTGGCTGAAGCCGACGAGCGCGAGCGCCGCGGGCGGCAACCGGTGGCGGGCGAGCTCAGCCTCGAAAAATCGCTCCAGCATCGGCGCCGCCTTGTTGACGCCGTTCCAGCGTTCGTTGGGATCGCGAAAGGTGAGCGCGAACCATTGCCGCCCGACCGGCGC
>JBEKNW010000263.1:0-4794 GCA_049522435.1 Xanthobacteraceae bacterium | reverse complement strand
TGACACCCATTAGCCGGCCCCTCGTCAAGGGGCGCGAATATTTTTTTGGCGGCGCCAGCCGCCAATTCTGTCATTGGCTTCTTCAAGCAGCCGTGTTCGAACCGCGTCCGTTTCTTCGGTTTGTGGCTGTGTACGAAAGACGAATCGCGCCAGACACCCATCAGGATCAAGCGCGGGTCAGACGATGGCCTGCGCCCTGGCGGCGTTGCCGCTCCAGAAGAACGTTGGTAGCGCGCCGTATCCAAAGCAATCTCACAGTGCCGTGGCTGCCGGCGTGCCGGCGCCAATCTCCGGATGGCTTACGGTGCGTGCGATCCGCTTTCACAGCTGCTGGTGACGGCGATCCGGCGTCCAATTCAGTGCAGTTGGCTGCAACTCCAGTCACCGTACCTAGAGCATGTTCAGTTTCGGCGGAAACTGATCATGCTCTAGATTCTTTGTTTGGTCGCATTTTCTACGGAAAACCGGTATCCACTTTTCCTGAAAATGCTCTAGCTCACCGGATCGTCGTTGTCCGTCAGGCAAAGCAGCGCGTTACGTCGAACGGCTTGCCCTCCTTCAGGATGTGATAGCTGGCGCGCGCCAGCTTGTGCGCCAACGCCTTGGTGGCGACCATGTTGTTGGTCTTGGCTTTCTTGCGGGCGTGGAAGCGGTTGGCCTCGGCGCAATGGCGGCGGGCGAAATTGGCCGCTTCGACGAAGGCCCAGGCCAGATATTTGTTGCCGTTCTTGACGTTGCCTTCGCCTTTCTTCTTGCGATTGCTGGTGCGCACGCTGTCGACGCAGCGGGCGTAGGACGCAAAGTGTCCAACCTCGGCAAACCGATCGATCGGGCCGGTCTCCAGAATAATGACGGCGGCGAGTGTCACGCCGATGCCCGGCACGCTGGTCAGCGGCGTTCAGCCCCAAAGCTCGCGGCTGGCCAAGGCCGCGCCCTGGGCAAGAGCTTCGAGCTTGGCCCAGGCGATCATCGGGTGAACGCGGCCGCCGAGGCCGCAATCGGTCGAAGCAATGACGCGTTCCCGGCCGACACTCTTGGTGAAGCGCAGAATGCGCTGGGCAACGAGTTCGGCGTGCTCCACCACGTTGGTGGCGTGACTGACCACGCCGGGCAAGATGAGCTTGCCGTCGGGAAGCTTGACGTCCTCCCACACATTCCACTCGTGCTCATGGCGGACGTTGCCGGCCTCGAACGAGTAGGCTTGGCATTTGACGGCCAGCATCACCTCGACAATGTCGCGCATCGGAATGTCGGTCGTGTGCGGGCCGTGCCAGCTGCCCCAGCACAAATGAAACCGGATGCGGTCTTCGGGCAGGCCCCTGATGGCGTGATTGAGCGCCTCGACCCGGACCATGGAGAACTTCCGGTAACCCTCCACCGACGGCTCGGGATTGATCATGTCCCAATTCTCGGCGATGGCGGGATCGTCGAGCTGCAGGATCAATCCGGCGTCGACGATGGCCTTGTATTCTTCGCGCATGGCTTCGCCGACGGCGAGAATGAAATCTTCGTCGGTCTTGTAGTACACGTTGGCAAAGCGTGCGGCGCTCGCCGGAGCAACCGAAGTCATAAAGCCCTCTTCGACCCCGCTGGCTTTGAGCGCGGCCTTGAAATGGGCGATGTCGGCTTTGATCGCTTCCTGGCCCTTGTAGACAACCGGGCCGACGCATACCGGCCATTTCGCCATTCCCGGTCCGGTCGTCACTTCCTCCTTATAAACCGGCAAGAACTTGTTGCGATCACGCCGATTGGCGAAGCTCGTGAGCGCGACTTCACCCGGCTTCACCGGTTTCGGAGGCGTGTCGTACAATCCCGGCCCGGCCAGATCGAGCCCGCCGAGACGATTGAAGCAATAGCTCCACCACGCCCGGTAGTTCACCTTATGGCCCATCGACTTGCCGAACTCGCCGTCGCCCGGCACATCGATGCCGATCTCCTTTTGCCGGCGGACGACGTCAGTTACGGCCGATTGCAGCGTCTCCTGGAAGGCGCGTTCGTCGGACGTTTTGCCGGATTCGCGTGCAGCATTGGCTTCGATCAGATCGTCGGGACGCGGCAGGCTCCCGGCCTGGCTGGTCAGAATATGGTCGCGGCTCATTCTCATGGGCGTATCGGACGACGGAAGACGGATGACAGAGGACGGACAAGAAATCCGTCCTCCTCATCTATCCGTCCATCGTCTGTCCTCTGTCCTCAGATTGATAGGCGGGCGAGCCGATCTTGTCGGCGAGGTATTTGCGGGCGTGTAAACCGGCATCGCTATTTTTTCTGCGATCTCGCATAGGCAATATAACCGCGCACGTCGGCCGCAGGTTCAGAATAGGCCTTGCCCAAGGATTTCTCCATCGCGGCCATGTAGTCTTTTGCCCAGGAAGGCAGCGGATAATCGATAATCGCGAGAAATTCGAGCGTAGCTGCAAGCCTGATGTCGGCGATTGAGGGCGTGGCGCCGCCGATGAAGGGCTTGCCGTCCATGTAGAACTTGTGGAACACGTCGAGCGGCTCGGCGATCGCGGCCATCGCGGCCTTCTGCGCCGCCTCCTTTGCAGTCGGGTCGGCATCGCTGGCGCCCACCTCGCCTGGATATTGCGGGAAGCTGAGCGCCGGATAGGTGGCACGCGCGACCAGGGGATACAGCGTGCCAATGAGATAAAACATGGCGCTGTCGATGACGGCACGCTCCTCGGCCTTCTTCGGATAGAATTTGGTGATCTCATTCTTGTTGCACAGATACTGCATGATGGCGCAGCTCTCCCACATGCCACCCTTCGGCAATTCTTCTGTCTCCAGCATCGGTGTCATGTGCGCAGGATTTTTCGCCAGGAACTCTGCCGAGCGCGTCTTGCCGTAGACATCGTCTTCCGTAACATCCAGATTGGCCGCACGCACAAAGACGCGCACTGCCATGTTGTTCACACTCGGCTTCAGCACACTCAGTTTCATGGTGTTCCTCCCTTTGTAGTCCTCATCCCATCAGCTGCGCTGAATAGGGTTCTTCGGCGACCTATCGGTGAAGAGCGATGCGTTACGGCGCGCGATTAAGAGCCTCAATAGGCTTATAGAGCATCTTTGCGCGCTGTGAAATGCGGAGTCCTGCCCACTATAAAAAGAAAAGCGGCGCGATGGGCAGCAGCCGGCCGATCACGCAGTCAACGCGGCGGCGCGACGGCGCGGCCGCCGGTCGCGCCGGGGATAATTCACCGCTGCGGCTTTGCTTTTGCCACGACTTCGGCGATGAAGCGCGGCAGCGCGAAGGCGGCGGCGTGGACCTCCGGCGTCCAATATTTGGTCGAAAAGCCGCCGGCCTTGCGGTAGCGCGCGGCAAGCGTCCCGGCCGAAGTCTGGCGCAGCCGCCTGTCGTCGCTGGCCCAGCCCATGGCCATGTGGCCGCCGACATACGTCGGAATCGCGGCGATGTAGCAGGTGCCGTCCGCAAATAGCCGCCGGAACTTTGTCACGCTCGATATGAGCTCGCGCGGCTGGAAGATCGGCACGCCGTTCTGCGTTACCAGGATGCCGCCTCTGTTCATGCAGCGTTTGCACGCCGCGTAGAACTTTTGGCTGAACAGGACCTTTCCCGGCCCCTGCGGGTCGGTGGAGTCGACAATGATGACGTCAAAGCGCCGCCCGGTCCGGGCGACGTATTTCATGCCGTCGTCGATCACGCTTTCGAAGCGCTTGTCGGCGAAGACCGGCTTGGTGAATTCCGGGAAGTGCTCCTTGGAGAATTCGATGACCGCGGGGTCGATTTCCACCTGGGTGAGGCGCTTGACGCTTCCATGCTTGAGCACCTCCTCGGCGATGCCGCAATCGCCGCCGCCGACGATCAGCACCTCGCGCGCATTGCCGTGGGCAAAGAGCGGCACATGCGACATCATCTCCTGGTAGATGAATTCGTCGCGTTTGGTGATCTGGGTTGCGCCGTCGAGCATCAGCATCTTGCCGAAGAACGCCTGCTCGAACAGCACCAGGTGCTGGTGCTCGGTCTGCATTTCGTAGAGCACCTTGTCGACCCGGTAGCTCATGCGAAAGCCGAGATCGTCGAACAGCGTCTCGGCAATCCAGCGCTTTTCGGCCATGACACACCCTGGGGGCTCGGTCAGAGAAAGTGAAACGGCCGGGACCCGGCACTGATCTCGGGTTTACCCGAGATCAGCAAGCATGCATGCCCAAGTCGCGAACAGCGACTTGGGTTGCCGCTTTGGGTTGCCGCTCAAGCCTCCTCGATCGATGGTCGGCTCAGGCGCCTTGCCCGCGCAAGAGTTCGCTCACGCCGACGCGCTTTGCGGCAAACGCCTCGCGCAGTACCGGAATACACGCGTCCGGATCGGCCGAGCCGCACATGAACACGTCGAGCGCGGCATAGCCCGCGTCCGGCCAAGTATGGATGGAGATGTGGCTCTCCGCCAGCACCGCCACGCCGGATACGCCGTTCGGCTGGAAATGATGCACGTGGATGTGCAGGAGCGTCGCGCGGGCGGCCTCCACGCAGCGGCGCAGCGTCGCCTCGATGTGCTCGATGTCGTCGAGCCGCTCGGCCTCGTGCAGATCGACGATCAGGTGCACGCCGGCGCAGCGCACCCCATTGCGAACCGCGAAATGGTCCTGGCGGTTGTCTTCTTGGCGCGCGTCTTCTTGACGAACTTCCGTCGGCGCCGGCGCCGCCAACTTCAGTTTGGTCTTCCTGTCTTCCTTTCGGGCGGTACCTGGGATCCCCAAGCCCTTCACCGATCGCAAGAGGGCGTTCTGGCTCATGCCGTCCTCCCCAACCAGAGATAAGAACCCGAGATGCCG
>JBEKNW010000262.1:0-4930 GCA_049522435.1 Xanthobacteraceae bacterium | reverse complement strand
ACGACCCGCGATCGATAGCGAACGCGCCGCTCGCGGCCTTGGGTCTAGGCGCGCTGGGTGTGGTATTCGGCGACATCGGCACGAGCCCGCTCTACACGCTCAAGACGGTGCTCGATTTCACCGGCCCGCATCCTGATGCCGCGACGATTATGGGCGCGCTGTCGCTGATCCTGTGGACACTCTTCATCATCACGAGCGTCAAATACGTCGGCTTCGCCATGCGTATCGACAACGACGGCGAAGGCGGCATCATCGCGCTTTTGGCATTGCTTGGCGTCAAGCGGCAGCATCGCCCCACGATCGTCGCCGTCGGATTGTTCGGCGCGGCGCTGATCTATGGCGACGGCGCCATCACGCCGGCGATCTCAGTGCTTTCGGCGCTCGAGGGAATGGAGCAGATCGCGCCAAGCCTGCAGGCTTATGTGCTGCCAGCTTCGGTCGCCGTCCTGTTCGCGCTGTTCGCGCTGCAACCCTTAGGCACGGCGCATATCGGGCGTGCCTTCGGGCCGATCATGCTCGTATGGTTCGCCGCAATGGCGGCGCTCGGCCTTTATGGTCTGGCGCAGCACCCGCAGGTTCTCGCCGCCGTCAATCCGCTTTACGGCGTGCACTATTTGGCAAATGGCGGCTTCAAGGGCTTTCTCGTCCTTGGCGGCGTTTTCCTCTGCGTCACCGGCGCCGAAGCGCTCTACGCAGACATGGGCCATTTCGGCGCCAAGCCGATACGGCTCGCCTGGCATGCCATCGTGTTTCCCAGCCTCATCCTCAATTACGCCGGCCAAACCGCGATCGTCCTTGCCGGCGCTCCGACCGACGGCAATATTTTTTACCGGCTTTGCCCGGACGCGCTGCTGACGCCACTCGTCGTGTTGGCGACGATCGCCACCGTCATTGCCAGCCAGTCGATCATCACCGGCGCCTTTTCGATGACGCGGCAGGCGATTCAGCTCGGTTGGCTGCCGCGCTTGAACATCAGGCAGACTTCTGCGGAGGGTTACGGACAAATCTACATCGGTGCGGTCAATTGGACGCTGATGATCGTCACGCTCGGTCTGACGCTCGGCTTCCGCAAATCCGACAATCTCGCCGCCGCGTATGGCATCGCCGTTTCGCTGACAATGCTGATGACCAGCATTCTGCTCTTCATCGCCATGCGCGAAATCTGGAACTGGCCGCCCGCGGCCGCCGGCGCCGTTGCCGCCGGATTCGTCATTGTCGACGGCAGCTTCTTCGCCGCCAACATGGCCAAGGTGCTGGAGGGAGGCTACGTGCCGCTCATTCTGGCGGCGATCGTCTACGGCATCATGTGGATCTGGCATCGCGGCGCCGGCGCCGTTGGCGCCCGCGTGGTCGCCGACCTGACGCCGATACGGGCCTTTCTTGATCTGCTTCATTCCGGACGCATCGCCCGGGTACCTGGCACGGCGGTATTCCTGACGCGCGCCCGCAATGAAACGCCGCCGGTCCTGTCCTGGCATGTGCGTCAGAACCGGGCCCTGCACGAATACGTCCTCGCGCTCACGCTTTCGGTCGCTTCGGCGCCGCGCATCGACCCCAGCGCGCGCGTCGTCGTCGAGCGTGTAGACAATAAGTTTTGGCGGGCGGAAGCGCACTACGGCTTCATGGAGCATCCCGACATTGCCGCTGTCTTAGCCGAGTGCAAGGCCAAGGGCGCCGAACTCGAACTCGACGATGTGACCTACTACGTCGGGCATGAAACAATCGTGCCGCGCGAGGGCGGCACCGGCATCCCGCATTGGCAGGAGGCGGTGTTCGCCGCGATGGAGCGCAATGAGGCGCGGATCAGCGATTATCTGAAATTGCCGCACGACCACGTCGTCGAAATCGGCCGTGAAATCGCGGTCTAACAGGTCGAGCCGCGCGGTGTCTTAGCCCCGCTCAACCGCGGCGACCCGGCCCTTCTCGACGGCGAGCGAATAAAATGTTTGTTGGCTTTTAGGCGGCTCTCGCGAGGTCGGCGATGGCGACCTGCATCGTGCCGCCCTCCTGAAAGCCCGAGAGGCCCTTATGCCATGGCCGCAGGCCCTGGCTGACCCCGCGACGAGGCGCGGCGGATGGCGGTGAACTTCGCCAAGCTGGTGCAGTTGCTGCGCCGTCACGGTGCGACGCAGCGACATGTCCGGAGTCGGGAGTAAACCGGAAGTGCGTGGTGCACTCGAAATGACGCTAAAGACCCATCTCGGACATTCGCGGACGCACAAATTGGCCTGAATCGATCCTCCCCAAAGACGGGGCTACCTGCATCGTATAGATTATCGGCGACACAAGGTTTTCGTCGAGCTCGCACGAAGAGGATCGCCATGCTTGTCGGCGTGCCGAAGGAGACCAAGGACAACGAATATCGCGTCGGCCTAGTGCCTTCGACCGTGCGTGAACTTACCGACAAGGGCCATCAGGTCGTGATCGAAGCAGGTGCCGGATCGGGAGCCGGCCTGCCGGATGGCGATTACAGGACGGCCGGCGCTGAGATTGCTCGGGATGCCGATACCGTCTACGGAACCGCCGAGCTGATCGTAAAGGTGAAGGAGCCGCTCGCAGAGGAGCGCAAAAAGCTGCGCCAGGGCCAGGTTTTGTTTGCGTATCTGCATCTCGCGCCCGACCGCGCGCAGACCGAGGATCTGATGAAAGCCGGCGTCACCGCGATCGCTTATGAGACAGTGACGGGCCCTCAGGGCACGCTGCCTTTGCTCACGCCGATGTCCGAGGTCGCCGGCCGGATGGCGCCGCATGTGGGTGCGCGATGCCTCGAGAAAGAGAACGGCGGGCGCGGGGTGTTACTGGCGGGCGTGCCGGGAGTTTCCCCGGCAAACGTCATCATCCTCGGCGGCGGTGTCGCCGGAACGAACGCAGCACTGATCGCGTGCGGAATGGGCGCCGATGTCGCGGTCCTCGATCGCAATCCGGAGGCACTGCGTCGCATCGCCGCCCAGTTTGGCAATCGCGTGCGCACGCTCTTCTCGACGCGAGATGTTGTCGAACTGCTCTGTCGTCGCGCAGATCTTGTGATTGCCACGGTTCTCGTGCCGGGCTCAACTGCGCCGAAATTGATCTCGGCGAAAACGGTGAAGGCGATGAAGCCCGGCGCTGTGATCGTCGATGTTGCGATCGACCAGGGCGGCTGCGCCGAGACCTCGCGGCCGACCACGCATTCGCATCCGACCTACGTCGTTGATGGTGTCGTGCATTATTGCGTGACCAATATGCCAGGCGCGGTCGCGCGCACCTCGACTTTCGCACTGAGCAACGTGACCACGTCCTTCGTGCTCGCGCTGGCGGATAAGGGCTTGCGACAGGCGTTGAGCAAGGACCCGCACCTGCGCGATGGGCTCAACGTGCACGCCGGCCGCATCACCTACCGCGCCGTCGCTGATGCGCTCAAGCTACCCTATACGGATGCCGACCATGCGCTGCGGATCTGACCGAGCGACGGCAGTTGTTGTGCAGGTTTTCGGACGCCGGCAATCGCGGATCAATCCACACGCGCGGGCGGCCGGCGTCGGAAAAGCGCCAAGGCAGGAAATCGCGGTGGGTGGTGCAGCGGCGGTGCGGCGTGCGCTATGGGGATTTAGCCGCGGGGCTGGGCTTGAAGAGGTTGGACAGAAGCGGCTGCCGCGGTGGGTTTGCTGCAAACCCAGAACGAGCGCATCGGGGTGAACGAGCGGTCGGCACGTTGCACGACGGGATTTGCGACGCCGATACGGGCCAATGCAGAGGACGGATGCGAGTTTGGTCGCGGCCGGCGGGGAGCCAGCGGGGATGGCAAGGGTGGTAGCTGTCGTCGATCGGCGGTGACGGCATCATGAGGTGTCTATCCTGATTGCCGCTGGAGGTGGTGCGGGCCGGTGCTTTGGCTCGCAGCCGCGCGCGAAAGTCTCGATGACGATCAAGCGGCCACCGCAGCACGGACATGGACGCGGAAGTACGCGGGGTTCGTCGATCGCTGCTTTGGGCGTCTCTGGTTCTTTTGGGCGAGACGGCACGGCGAGCAGCTGGCGCGCGTGCGCGATGTTTGCGGCTCGGCTGGTATTGCCGAGCAGCCCATAGTGTCGGATGCGATGGAAGCCCTTCGGCAGTACGTGGATCAAGAAGCGCCGGATAAACTCGTCGGTCGCCAGCGTCATCGTCTTGTAGCGGGCCGGCCCGTCGATCCGATAGTCCTTGTATTTGAAGGTGACGCCGTTGCGGTCGGCGGACAGCAGCCGGCGATTGGAGATCGCGATGCGGTGGGTGTAGCGCGACAAATAGCGCAGCGCTTGCTTGGGCCCGGCGAACGGCTCCTTGGCGTAGACCACCCAGTTGATCTCGCGCAGTGGCCTCAGATAGGCCTTGAACGCCGCCTTGTCGGCGAGCCGTACATGATCGCCGAAGAACCGCAGGCGGCCGGCGTGGTGCGCGGCGACCAGCATCTGCAGAAACAGCCGGCGGAACAACGCCGAGAGAACCTCCACGGTCAAAAAATAGCGTGGTCGACACGCGATCCACTTCGATCCGTCCGGCGACAGGCCGCCACCTGGCACGACCATGTGCACATGCGGGTGATGCGTCAGCGCGGAACCCCAGGTGTGCAGCACCGACATGAAGCCGATGCGCGCGCCGAGATGCTTGGGATCGGCGGCGATCGTGAGCGTGGTCTCGGCGGAGGCCTTGAACAGCAGGTCGTAGATCACGGCCTTGTTCTGATGGGCAATGTCAGCAATTGCCGCTGGCAGTGTGTACACGACATGAAAGTACGGCACCGGTAGCAGCTCGGCCTCGCGCTCGGCGAGCCACTCGCGGGCAGCAGCGCCCTGAGAGTCTGTCCGGAAACATTAGATGGGATTACAGAGTTTTCGTAGCATGAGGCGGATTGAAGCGAGGCGCAAGAAAGTGAGCGCCTTGCGATTGAGATTCTCCCAATCCTTGGCGAGCC
>JBEKNW010000261.1:0-7544 GCA_049522435.1 Xanthobacteraceae bacterium | reverse complement strand
AAAAAAGGGCCTGCACACCTCATGGGTGCGCGCCCTTTTTTGGAGAGAAGAGTATGAAACTACGGCTCAAGCCAGTCTCCGTCTGAAGACGGAGGTTTGAAACCCAAGAGCGGAAAATCAATGCGGCCACGCCGTTTTCCTCGCAACGCGCGCTTCGGGATGATCCGTGATCGGCTGTTTTCGCTCCGCTTCAAATCCCGAGGTAGCGATGCTGGACGTCGGGCGCGCTCGCTAGTGCCTGCGAACTTCCCGCCCACACCACGCGGCCGCGTTCGATGATGTAGTGGCGGTCGGCGATGCGCGTGAGTACGTCGACGTTCTTGTCGATGACCAGGATCGACTGCCCGGCGCCGCGAAGCAGTTCGAGGCAGCGCCAAATCTCGTCGCGGATCAACGGCGCCAGCCCTTCGGTCGCTTCGTCGAGGATGAGGAGGCGCGGATTCGTCATCAGCGCGCGGCCGATCGCCAGCATTTGCTGTTCGCCGCCCGAGAGCAGGTTCGCCATGCTGCCGACGCGCGCGGCGAGCCGCGGAAACAGCGCGTAGACCTTCTCGAGCGTCCACGGAGCCGCGGCGCCGCTGCGGTTGGCGGCGGTGGCGAGGAGATTTTCGCGCGCGGTGAGATTGGGAAAGACCTGGCGTCCTTCGGGCACCAGTCCAAGGCCGAGCATGGCAATGCGATAAGCGGGAAGCTCGCGGATTTCCGTGCCGCCGAACCGGATCGAGCCCGCCGCCGACCGCGTCAGACCCATGATCGAGCGCACGGTCGTGGTCTTGCCCATGCCGTTGCGGCCCATGAGCGAAACCATCTCGCCCGATGCGATGGCGAGCGAGATGCCAAACAGCACGCGGCTCAAGCCGTAGCTGGTCTCGATATTGGCAACTTCGAGCAGCGGGCTTTCAGCCATGATGCCCCTGACGCCCTTCTTGGGCCGCGCCCTCTTTTTCGCCAAGATAGGCTTGGCGCACGCCGGCGTCGGCCCGGATCGTCGCCGGCTGGCCGGAGGCGATGATGCAGCCGTAGACCAGCACGGTGATGCGGTCGGCCAGTGCGAATACCGTTTCCATGTCGTGCTCGATCAGAAGGATCGTCATGCTGCCCTTGAGCTGGCGCAGCATCGCGACCATGCGGGCGGATTCCTCCGGCCCCATGCCGGCCATGGGCTCGTCGAGCAGCAAGAGGCGCGGCTGGGTCGCCAGCGCCATCGCGATTTCCAGCTGCCGATGCTCGCCGTGGCTCAATCGGTCGACGCGCACGCCGGCGCGCGCGGCGAGCCCGACGCGGGCAAGCGCCGCCAGCGCCGGCTTGCGCAATTCCTCCTCGCGCCGCGCGTCGCGCCAGAAACGAAACGAGTGGCCGCGGTGCGCCTGCACGGCGAGCGCAACATTGTCGAGCGCGGTGAAGGCGGAAAAAAGCGAGGTGATCTGGAACGAGCGCGCGAGCCCGAGCCGGTTGCGGCGGTAGACCGGGAGCCGCGTGATGTCGCTGCCCTCGAACCTGACGGTTCCTCGTTGCGGCGCGATCTCGCCGGTGATGAGGCCGATGAGCGTCGTCTTGCCGGCTCCGTTCGGACCGATCACGGCATGGAATTCGCCGCCCGGAATATCGAGCGTGATCGCATCAGCCGCCACCACGCCGCCGAAGCGCCTGGTCAGGCCCTCGATTCGCAGGAGCGGCTTAGCCACGGCGCCGGCCTTCGAGCAGACCTTCGATGCCGCCGTTGACATAGACAGCGACCAGCAACAGAACCGGTCCGAGGATCAGGTCGGGATATTCGGTGAGGCGCGACAGCCCCTCCTCCAGCAACAGAAAAGTCACCGCGCCGATGAGCGGCCCAAACAGCGAGCCCAGGCCGCCCAAAACCACCATGACGATGAGGTCGCCCGAGCGCGTCCAGTGCATCAGCGCCGGACTGATGAAATTGGTATGATTGGCAAGGAGCGCGCCGGCAAGCCCGCAGAGCGCGCCGGCGATCACGAAGCAGACGAGCTTGTAGCGAAAAGTCGGAAAGCCGATCGCGCGCATGCGCCGGTCATTGGAGCGGGCGCCCCGGATCACCAGACCAAAGCGAGAATTGACCAGGCGCGAGACCAGATAGATGCTCGCAAGCAACAGCGCGAAGCACAAGTAATAGAACAGTGTCTTGTTGTTGAGATCGAGGAGGCCGCCGAATTGACTGCGCCTGTAGATGGTCAGGCCGTCGTCGCCGCCGTAGCGATCGAGCCCAATCGTCACGTAATAGATCATCTGCGCAAAGGCGAGCGTGATCATGATGAAATAAACGCCGCGTGTGCGCAGGCTGAGCGCGCCGACCACGAGCGCGTACAGCGCCGCAGCCGCGATCGCCACCGGCCATTGCACCAGCCCCGACCCGACGCCCTCCTTCGCCAGGATGCCGACGGCGTAGCCGCCGATGCCGAGATAGGCGGCATGGCCGAAGCTCACCATGCCGCCATAACCCATGATGAGGTTGAGGCTTACCGCACCGAGCGCCAGGATGAGCACGCGGGTGAACAAGGTCATGGTGAACGTATCACCGGTCAGCATCGCATAGACCGGCAGCAGCGCGAGGATCGCCAGCAGGACGACGGTAAATGCCGGCCGCGGAGTGAGCCAGGACTCGGGCGCGGCATCGAGCGAAGAATCGAGCGGGGCGGTCATTTGCTCGCCGCCGGGAATAATCCTTCCGGCCGAAACACCAGGATCCCCGCCATCAACATGTAGATCGACATCGACGAAAGCGAAGGCCCGAGCGTCGCCGCGGCATTCGTGTTCAGCACCAGACGCAGCAGATCGGGCAGGAACGCGCGGCCGATCGTGTCGATGAGGCCGACGACGATCGCGGCGACGAAGGCGCCGCGGATCGAGCCGATGCCGCCGATGATGATCACCACGAAGGCGAGAATGAGAATGTTCTCGCCCATGCCGATCTGGACCGTGAGGATGGGCGCCTCCATCGCGCCGGCGAATCCCGCGAGCGCGGCGCCGAGGCCGAACACCAGCGTGTAGAGGAGCTTGATGTTGACGCCGAGCGCCCCCACCATCTCGCGATTGGACGCGCCGGCGCGGATCAGCATGCCGAGCCGCGTGCGCATCACCACGACGTACAGCAGCACGGCGACCGTCAATGTCGCCAGGATGATGACCAGGCGATAGATCGGGTAATACACGCCAGGGATGATCTGGACGGCGGTCAGCATCTGGGGCGGCAGCGGCAGCGTCATGCCGGCCGGTCCCCAAACCAGCCGCACCAGCTCGTTGAAGAATAAAAGCAGCCCGAACGTGCCGAGCACGTGGTCGAGATGATCGCGTCCGTATAATCGCCTGATGGCGACGACTTCGAGCACCATGCCGGCGAGAAGCGAGGCAAAAATCGCCAGGACGAGGGCGATGACGAAGCTTCCGGTCAAGATAGCGAAGGTGGCGGCGAAATAGGCGCCGAGCATGTAAAGCGAACCATGCGCCAGGTTGACGAGATCCATGATGCCGAAGACCAGCGTCAGCCCGGCCGCCAGCAGAAACAGCAGCATGCCCAGTTGCATGCCATTGAGGCATTGCTCGATGAAATACAGCATCACTCCGGCATCCGGCGCGCGAACATGGACTGTCCACGATACCCCATTTTACTCATTTGGCGTCACGGTCCTCAGCAATGCCTGGCGGTCAATCTTTCCAGTCCCAGTCTTGGGAAGGGCGTCCAGAAACGCGATAGACCGTGGATACTTATACGGAAGCAACTTCTGCTTCACGTAGTCTTGTAACGATCGGGTCGTGACGTCGACGTCGTGGGCCTTGTCGTTCATAACGACGAAAGCCTTCAGCGTCATGCGCCGGTCGGGCAATTCGAATGCAAGAACCGCGCATTCCCTAACCGATTTATGGTCGGCGAGACAGAGCTCTACCTCCATCGGGTACACCCATTGCCCGGAAATCTTCACGAGATCATCGGCGCGGCCGCGGAAGAAGTAAAAACCCTCAGCGTCACGCAAGAAGCGATCGCCCGTATAAATCCATCCACCTTCGCGTATGCTCTCTGCGGTCTTATCCGGTCTGTTCCAGTAGAGCGGCGTATTTGAGTCGCCACGGACCCACATGATCCCTTCACTTTCGGCGCCAACTTCCTGGCCATCCTTATCTTTGAGCACCACATCGTAGCCGGGCACACGCAACCCCGCAGCGCCGGGCTTCTTCTTGTCGAGGGTGTTGGAAAGATAGATGTGTAGCACCTCGGTTGACCCGAGACCCTCGACGATCTCAAGGCCCGTCAATGTCTTCCAGGCATTGAAGACCTCGGTCGAAAGAATTTCGGCAGCGGATACGGCGAGACGGATCGACGAGAAATCCGTTTTCGCCGACTCCGGCGCCTTGGTCAACGCGGTGTAGAGCGTCGGAAGTCCAAAGAAAACCGTTGGACGATAGTTCGTAATCGCCTCGAAGATATTCGCGGGCTTTGGCTGGCCGGGAGCCAGAAGCGATGCGGCCCCCACGGAGAACGGAAACGTGATCGAGTTTCCAAAACCGTAGGCGAAGAAGATTTTCGGCACGGAAAAGCAGATGTCGGTCGAGCTGAGTTTCAGGATGCTGCGCGCGTAAGAGTGGTCCGTATAGGGCATGTCGTGCTGTAGATGCACGATTCCCTTCGGGCGGCCTGTTGAGCCGGACGAATACATCCAGAAGGCCATTTCGTTGCGATGGGTGTCCGCGCTGTCCAGCCTGTCGGAAAACTCGGAAATTCCAGAACTTGCCGCAATTGTCTTGATCGGGATGCCGGTCTTGGCTTCGCCGTTCACGACGATCAGTGTGGTCAGCTGCGTGTTCGCGCATGCAGCCGCGTCAACGGAGTCGGAGAGATAGAATTGCAGCAGATCAGGCGGTGTCAGCAAGTTGATCAGAAGCGGGACAAGTCCCGCCCGAACCGCACCAAAGAATGCCGCCGGATATACTGGCGTGTCGTCCAGGAACAAAAGCACGCGATCGCCGTGCACGAGGCCTAGTGACAGGAATGCATTCCCCCACCGTCCGGCATCGGCGCACAGTTCCGCATAGGTCCGCTGCCCGGCCGGGCCGATGACGGCCGGCCTCGCGATGTTTTGGAACAAAACCTCGCTCGCATTGTAGCGTTCGGGTATGCTGAAATTGATTTCCCGCGCAGCTGGACAATTGGGCGGAACTGCATCGTCTATCAGGTATGCCGGCGTTGACAGCATCATCCTCGCGCCTCCGAAAGTTTGCCCGCTGTGGATCGATGTGCGGCGTCAAAGCGCTCCATAAAGCGCGGCGACATCGCACGCAGGCGGGCGTGGTCGATGCGGCCGGAGCGAGTGATATAGCCGTAGGCGAAATCGAGCAGACCAAGCCGCATGTGCACGGGAAAATGCTCGTACCATTCCCCGCTCACCTTCGCGGCTTCGACAAAGGCTGTTACGATGGGCCGCCGCTCAGCTTCGTAGCGAGCGAGACCGCGCGGGACATCGTTTTCGCCTTCCAATGCCTTGACCAAGGCGCTGACATCCTCCATGGCGAGCCGCGTGCCCGAACCAATGGAGAAGTGCGCAGTATGCAAGGCATCGCCGACCAAAACCATGTTGCGGAAGTGCCAATAATCGTTCCACAGCCACGGAAAATTGCGCCAGATTGATTTGTTGGAAATGAGCGGATGACCGTCGAGCGTCCGCGCAAACACCGTCTCGCAGACAGCCTTCGACTCCTCGATGGTCTTGCTTGCAAAGCCGTAGCGCTCCCAGGTCTTCCCATCGCATTCGACCAGGAAGGTGCTCATATTGGGCGCATAGCGATAATGGTGGGCGTTAAACGTACCCAGCTCGGTCTCAACGAAGGTCTGACTCAATGTCTCGAAACGCTTAGTCGTCCCATACCAGGCAAATTTGTTGTCAGCGTAAGTCAGTGAGGATTTGAAATCGCTTGCGAACGCGCTGCGGACAACGGAGTTCAGCCCATCGGCGCCGACGATAAGATCGACCTCGCCAAGGTCTTCGAGAGATTCGACAAGCTTGCCAAATCTGGGTTCAACGCCGACGGAGCGAACTCTTTGCTGAAGCAATTGAAGAAGTTTAAGGCGGCCGATCGCCGAGAAACCTACACCGTCGAGCACAACCTGTTCGCCATTGAGATCCAGCGTCATGTTCCGCCAGGTCTCCATGTGGGGCGTGATGAAGTCGGCTGTATCGGGATCGTCCGCGCGTAGAAAATCGAGCGCGCGGTCGGAAAACACGACGCCGAAACCCCACGTCGCGTCAGCGGGGTTCTGTTCGTACAGTTCAATATTTGATTGCGGGTGGCGTTTCTTCCAAAGGTGCGCGAAATAGAGTCCAGCAGGCCCGGCGCCTACAACGGCAACACGCATGTAAGCGATACCACGCAAGCGCGGTTTCTCCCCAATGACCTCAAACAGCCGCGAAAGATAGCAGAATTGTGGATGGCCGGGAAGGCGAGACGAGAGGCGTGGCCGGTCGCGGCAGAGGTGCGGACATCAAGCGCGTAAATGCGGACACCAGCGTTTACGAGCGGTTCGGAGCGCTCGGAGTTGGGAATTTCTTCAAAACAACTCCCCCTGCCCCGACCCTCGCTCCGCTCGAATTGGCCCTCCCGACCGCGTCGCTTCGCTCCGCAGGGGAGGGAACGGTACCCACCTACATTTGTTTTTACGCTATTCAGCGAATTCCATCTCGGCCCTCACTTCATCGGGCACTTGTCGTGGAACCTGTCCTGGTCGTTTTGAACGATCGTCGAGACGGTGTGCAGCGAGTAGCTGCCGTCGGCATTCTTCGCCGCATCCTGAAGGTAGAAATTCTGGATCGGGATGTGGTTGTTGCCGAACTTGAAGTTGCCGCGCACCGACGTGAAGTCGGCCTTCTCCATTTCCTTGCGCATGCCCTCTTTGTCGGCGAGGTCGCCCTTGACCGCGGTGACGGCGCTGTCGAGCAGCCCCACGGCATCATAGGACTGCGCGCCGTAGAATGACGGCGATATCTTGTACTTCGCCTTGTAGTCGGCGACGAATTTCTTGTTGGCGTCGTTCGGCAGATCGTTGACCCATTCCTGCGCGCCCGGAATGCCGACCGCGAGGTCCTTCAGCCGCGGCAGCGACAAATCGTCGATGACGAAGGAGGTATAGAGCGGGATCTGCCCCTTGAGGCCGGATTGCGCATATTGCGTGATGAACTGAATGCCGGGGCCGCCCGGATAGAACGCGAAGATCGCGTCGGGCTTGGCGGCGCGGGCCTTGGACAGCTCGGCGGAGAAATCGAGCTGGTCGGGCCAGCGCGTGTATTCCTCGCCGACGATCTGGCCCTTGAAGGTGGTCTTCACGCCGGCCAGCATGTCCTTGCCGGCGGCATAGTTCGGCCCCATCAGGAAGGCCGTCTTGACGCCCTTCTGGTTCATATAGAGACCGATCGCGGCCGGCGTCTGGTCGTTTTGCCACGAGACCGAAAACACATAGGGCGAGCACAGTTCGCCGGCGAGCTGCGAGGGGCCCGCATTGGCGTCGATCGTCATGGTCTTGGAATCCACGAGCGGCTTGA
>JBEKNW010000260.1:0-5004 GCA_049522435.1 Xanthobacteraceae bacterium | reverse complement strand
ACGTCGTATCGGTCGCCGGCGCCCCGAGCCCGGTCGAGCGCGAGATCGAAGACGCGCGCGGCGCCGTGCGCGTCGAGCTGCGCCAGAAGTCGAGCGACATCCGGGCGCTGACAAACCTATTGGGCCGGGTTTTTTCGCCGAGCTCCGGGCGAACGCTGCGATTTGAAGCCGAGTGAAGGATTTAAGCCGGCATGCAAGATCAGTCGCTATTGCCCGACACCATCGAAGCGTTGCGCCGGCTTTCCGGGGATTCGCGGCTGCGTCCGCAAGAGCGTGCGACGATCGAAAAGGACATGCGCGAGATCGAGGATTTTGCCCAAAAACTCGAGAACGGCCGGCTCGAAATCGCGGCGTTCGGTGAAGTCGGTTCGGGCAAGAGCGCGCTCCTCAACGCGCTCGCTGGCGAAAACATTTTTGCCGTTTCCGCGGAGCACGGCTCCACCGACAAGGTCGCCAAGACCGGCTTCAAAAACACCAAACTGGTTCTCGTCGACACCCCGGGCATCAACGAGGCCGCGGGCGAGCTGCGCGGCAAGCTCGCGGAAGACACGGTCCGCTATACCGACCTCGTGCTTTTTGTCGCCGACGGCGATCTCAACAGTGTCGAGGTCGCCGCGTTCCGGCAGCTCAGCGATCTGCACAAGCCGATCGTGCTCGTCGTCAACAAGGCCGATCTCTACGGCCCGGCGCAGATCAGAGAGATATCCGAGTCGATCTTGCGCAAGGTGGGCAACCGGATCGGCGCGGCCGACATCGTCCTCGCCGCCGCCGCTCCGCGCGAGAGCGAGCGCGAAATCCACAAGGCCGACGGGACGATCGAGATCGTGCGCTTCCAGCCGAAGCCCAAGATCGAGGCCTTGGAGGCGCGCATGCTCGAAGTCCTCGATCGCGAGGGCAAGGCGATCATCGCGCTCAATGCCAGCCTGTTCGCGTCCGATGTGAGCGACCGGCTCAAGCAGTTGAAGCAGCACGTGCGCGGCAAGGAAGTCGCGCGCCTGATCAAATATTTCATGGCGGGGAAGGCGCTGGTCGTCGGCGCCAATCCCGTGCCGGTGTTCGACGTTCTCGCCGGCATGGCCAGCGATGCGCTGATGGTGCAAAGGATCGGCGCCATTTACGGCACCGATTTCTCGCTCAAGAACGCCCAGGGCATGGTGGTGGAAATCCTGCGGGCCTGGGGGCTCATGGCGGCGGCCGAGTATGGCTTGCATCTCGCCGCCGATCTGTTGCGAACGGTCACCTTCGGCACCAGTACGGTGCTTACGGCGGTGCCGCAGGGTCTCGCGGCGGCGTGGAGCACTTATGTCGTCGGCAATGCCGCGAACATCTATTTCCGTGATTCCGGCTGGAGCGGACGCTCGCCGAAGGATATCGTGCAGGAGATCCTGGCCGGCTCGGAAAAGCAAAAGACGAGCATCCTCGGACCCATCAGGGATCAACTGAAGGCGAAATTTGGTCGATAGAGGCATTCCTGCCGGGAGCGGGAGATTTGAAAGCATGATCGGCAGGCTCAATCATGTGGCGATTGCCGTGCGCGACATCGGCAAGGCGGCGGCCGTCTACCGGGACGTCCTGGGGGCGCAGGTTTCGGCGGCGGTACCGCAGCCGGAGCATGGCGTAACGACCGTCTTCATCACTTTGCCGAATACCAAGATCGAGCTGCTCGAGCCGCTCGGCGAGGGCTCGCCCATCGCCAAATTCCTCGAGCGCAACCCGGACGGCGGGCTGCACCACGTCTGCTATGAGGTCGACGATATCCGCGCCGCCCGCGACGCGCTCAAGGCGGCGGGAGCGCGCGTGCTCGGCGACGGCGAGCCGAAGACCGGAGCGCACGGCAAGCCCGTGCTGTTCCTGCATCCGAAGGATTTTTCCGGCACCATGGTCGAGCTGGAACAGGCTAGAGCATGATCCGGAAAAGTGGAAACCGGTTTCCCGCCTTCGCGAAGCCCGCTTCGGCGGGCGAAGGAAGGTCCGAAAAGATCATGCTCCGCTAAAGAGTTGACATGCCTATCACGACGGCGGTGGCGATTTTTTTTCTGATCTGGTGGGTGGTGCTGTTCGCGGTGCTGCCGTGGGGCATCCGCAGCCAGCACGAGGCGGGCGAGGTCGTCCCCGGCACCGATCCCGGCGCGCCGGCGATCCCGAACCTGAAACGCAAGCTCCTGTGGACCACGCTGGTCTCGGCGGTGATCTTCGCCGCCTGCTACGTCGTCTATGTCGATCGCCTGGTCACACTCGAAGGTCTGACCCGGCCATTTGGGATGCGGTAATGGACGACGGGCGCGGATGGCGCCGGCTCGCATAAGAATTATCATTTATATCAGTAACTTAAGGAGATATCATTGCACGGAACGAGAGCGCCGGAAGGCGTAATTACCGAAACAATTCGAGATTTGCCCTGGCTGGATTGCTTCGTCGCTCCGCTCCTCGCAATGACGGCGACGTCGAAGTCTGCGCGCCCAAAAAAATAGCAGGGCCAGAGCCCTGCCATAAAATCTTCATCTAATCCTTGATTTACGCCTTTGCGCTTGAGATTTTTGCTTGCGGCGTGACGGCAGCGTTGCTTTCGCGCCGTTGGACCATCCTCCCAAAACTTGGACCGTCCTCCCGGACGCCAAGAGCAGGCTCGCGGCTCCAGGATCGCGCCAAACGTGTACTCGATCTTCGATCCAATGTCATCATCTTACCGTCGGTCGATGACAAAAATTTTTTGCGCGCTCGCGTTCGGTAGAATTTAACTCTCTCGCTCCCGTCATTGAGGGGTGGGGCCCCGCGGCCGCCCCCCTTGTATTTCCATCGCCGTTGCGGATTCACTGCCAAACGGCAATGATCCCCCGTGCCAAAGAGATTTCATGCGCCTTTCCCGCTATTTCCTGCCCACCTTACGCGAAACGCCGAAGGAAGCGGAGATTGCCTCCCACCGCTTGATGTTGCGGGCCGGCATGATTCGCCAGGAGGCGGCCGGAATCTATGCCTTCCTGCCGCTGGGGCTACGCGTCCTCGACAAGGTGTGCCGGATCGTACGCGAGGAACAAGATCGTTCGGGCGCCATCGAGCTCTTGATGCCGACCATTCAGCCGGCTGAACTCTGGCGTGAAAGCGGCCGTTACGAGGCCTATGGCAAGGAGATGCTGCGCATCAAGGACCGCCACGAGCGTGACATGCTCTACGGGCCGACCAATGAGGAAATGATCACCGAGATCTTTCGCGCCTATGTCCGGTCCTACAAGGATCTGCCGCTCAACCTCTACCACATCCAATGGAAGTTCCGCGACGAGGTGCGGCCGCGCTTCGGCCTCATGCGCGGGCGCGAGTTCCTGATGAAGGACGCCTATTCGTTCGATGAGGATTTTGCCGGCGCCAAGCACGCCTACAACCGGATGTTCGTCGCCTATCTGCGCACCTTCGCGCGGATGGGATTGCAGTCGATCCCGATGGTGGCGGAAAGCGGACCGATCGGCGGCAATCTCTCCCACGAGTTCATCGTGCTCGCCGACACCGGCGAGAGCGAGGTGTTTTGCCACCGTGACTACCTCGATTTTAAGGTTCCCGGAGCGGATGTGGATTTCGCCAGCGTCTCCGGCCTGCAGGCCATCGTCGACAAATGGACGCGGCTCTATGCGGCGACCTCGGAGAAGCACGATGCGGCGGCCTTTGCCGAGCTCGCGCCGGAGAAGCGGATATCGGCGCGCGGCATCGAAGTCGGCCAGGTGTTCTATTTCGGCACCAAATATTCCGAGCCGATGAAGGCCGTAGTGGCCGGTCCCGACGGCGTCGAGCGGCCGGTGCATATGGGATCCTACGGCATCGGACCGACCAGGCTGGTCGCCGCCCTGATCGAGGTCTTTCACGATGAGGCGGGGATCAAATGGCCGGAAGCCGTTGCTCCCTTCACGGTCGCGATCCTTAATCTCAAGCAGGGCGCGCGCGAAACCGACGAAGCCTGCGAGCGGCTCTATGCCGGGCTCGGCGCCCAGGGGATCGATGCGCTCTACCATGATCTCGACGAGCGGCCCGGCTCGAAATTCGCCACCGCCGATTTGATCGGTATTCCCTGGCAGATCCTGGTCGGGCCGCGGGGGCTTGCCGAAGGCAAGGTCGAGCTGAAGCGCCGCTTCGACGGATCGCGGGAACTCATGAGCCCCGCGGACGCGCTCGCACGGCTGGGTGCAGCGGCCTAAGTGCATAAGCTGTGCGCGGGCGTACCTTGCGGCGGGTTTCGCCGGCTTGAATCCGCCAGAATCATGTGAAACTCGGGACAATTGCGGGGACCACACCTTGATGCCAGAGCCGACCGGCACTCATCCTTTTGCGCCTTTCGAGTGGATGCTGTCGCTGCGCTATCTGCGGGCGCGGCGCAAGGAGGGATTCATCTCGGTCATCGCCGGGTTCTCCTTTCTCGGCATCATGCTCGGGGTTGCCACGCTCATCATCGTCATGGCGGTGATGAACGGGTTCCGCCAGGAGCTCCTGGAAAAGATTTTGGGCCTCAACGGTCATCTGCTCATCCAGCCGCTCGAATCCCCGCTCACCGACTGGCAAGCGGTTGCCGACCGGGTGTCGAAAGTTCCCGGCGTCCGGCTCGCCGCGCCAATCGTGGAGGGTCAGGCGCTGGCGTCGTCGCCGTTCAACGCCTCCGGTGTGCTGGTGCGCGGCATCCGCGCCGGCGACCTCGCCAAGCTTTCCTCGGTCGCCAAGAACATCAAGCAGGGCACGCTCGATGGCTTCGACGAGGGCCAGGGCATCGCCGTCGGCAGCCGGCTGGCCGAGCAGCTTTCGGTGCGGGCCGGGGACAATCTCACGCTCGTAGCGCCGCGCGGCGCGGTGACGCCGATGGGCACCACGCCGCGCATCAAGGCCTACAAGATCGCCGCCGTGTTCGAGATCGGCATGTCGGAATACGATACCGCCTTCGTCTTCATGCCGCTGACTGAGGCCCAGGCCTATTTCAATCGCGCCGGCGACGTGACCGCGATCGAGGTCTATACCGACGATCCGGATCGG
>JBEKNW010000259.1:0-5009 GCA_049522435.1 Xanthobacteraceae bacterium | reverse complement strand
GCCCAGGCGGCCATTCGCGCGCTGCCGGGCATCACGTCGGTCCTGGTCGCGCTCACCGGCGAGCGCGCCGCCGGCAGTGGCGCGGCTCCGCCGCGGCAGCCGCAAACAGCCCCGGCCGGCGCGGGGGGCGCGGGCGGTGCGCGGGCCCGCGAGCAAGGCGCGCCGGGAGCTGCGCACGGGCCGGCCGGGCCGGCGGGCATTCCCGGCGTTGGCGCGATCATCGCCGTCGCCTCCGGTAAGGGCGGCGTCGGCAAATCGACGGTGGCGGTCAATCTCGCGCTCGGGCTGCGCGACCTCGGCCTCAAAGTCGGCATTTTGGACGCCGACATTTACGGGCCGTCGATGCCGAAGCTCCTCGCCATCCGCGAGCGCCCGCAGACCGTCGGCGGCACCCGGCTCAAACCGATCATGCGCCACGGCATGGCGGTGATGTCGATCGGCTTCCTCGTCGAGGAGGAGACGCCGATGATCTGGCGCGGACCGATGGTCATGTCGGCGCTGACGCAAATGCTGCGCGAGGTCGAGTGGGGCACGCTCGACGTCATGGTGGTCGACATGCCGCCGGGAACGGGGGACGCGCAACTGACCATGGCGCAGCAGGTGCCGCTCAAGGGGGCCGTCATCGTCTCGACGCCGCAGGACCTCGCGCTGATCGACGCGCGGCGCGGCATCGCCATGTTCCGCCGCGTCAACGTGCCGGTCATCGGCATCGTCGAGAACATGAGCTACTTTTTGTGCCCACACTGCGGCACGCGCTCCGAGATTTTCGGCCATGGCGGCGCGCGGCGCGAAGCCGAGCGGCTCGGCGTGCCGTTTTTGGGCGAAGTGCCGCTGGCGATCGACATCAGGGAAAAGTCCGACGCCGGGGCGCCCGTGGTCGCGACCGAACCGGACGGCCCGCACGCTAAAATCTTCCGCGACATCGCCGCGCGCGTGCGCGACGGTTTTATGGCCGCAGGCCGCCCGGCGCCGAAGATCGTGATTGAGGCGTAAAGGCGGGCGGGCTCACCTATTCCTTGTAGTTTTGGGCAAAAAACTTCACGGCGGCATCGCTGAGCAGGTGCTTGTCCCGCTCGCCGCGTTGCGCCATCTCGATAATGCATTTGGCCAAAACCTCGCGCGCGCCGCGTTCATGAGCGGGCCGCGCAAAGCTGCCGGATTGTTTGATCTTTTCCCAGGCATCGTCGAACGCCGCGCTGAGCGTTTCAACGGCTTCGGGGTCGAATGACGTATTCGCCAGAAGCGGTATGATGGGCATCAACGCTACTCCTCGACCAGGGGAGAGCGCGGGCCGTCTCGCAGCCGCCGACGCCTGGCCGTCGTCGTTGTCGGCGATGGCGACGGTACGCCTTATTTGTGACGGAGGCGATTGGAATTTTCGGGCCGCTATCGACCGGGCGGCGGCAGAGCGACATGCGGGGGCGCATCCTCGAGGCTAACCCGGATGGCATTGTCGTCCATCCGTGATACGTTTGCGCAGGCGGCTTAAAGGCGGCATAAAGGAAGCCGGGGGAGCGACCCCCGGCTCCTCCGCCTAACAATGGGCAGGCCACTTGACCGCACATTGGGGAGCGACCCCGTGCATCAAGGATCGTCCGCGCCCTAAGGTTAGACTTACCCGCCGAAGACGTGGGCGCGGCAATATTATCATCGGTCTGAACGAAACTTCCATCTGAAAACGGGCCGCTGCGAAATTCAAAATGGGCCGCCGGCGGCCCCGAAAATCGGTTAAAGGGAGCAAGTTGCGATGACCGAACTCAAAATGATCCCCGACAAGGTCCATCTGGTGGGCAGCATCGGCCTCGACACGGTTGAAGAGGTCTATCGTGCGGTCGGCAAGCTGCTCGGACGACGTATCCGTCGCGTGCCCGACGGCGAGCCCGGTGGGCGGCGGCTGTGGATCAGCTGGCAGTATCCGTTGCTCCGCGCCAATCCCTTTCTCAAGATTGATACTGAGGCAAGCCGGGTGAAGAGCACTTTGGTTCCGAGCCTTTGCCTGAGCGATGGGGTCGAGCCCAGCGAAATTCGGTTCAGCGAACTCGGCTATGCGCGAGAAGCGCGAACTTCCTACCAGGATTTCCTGGCGGCGCGAGAGCGGGGCGAGTTGCCGGCGGGCGTGCGTTTCCAGGTGTGCCTGCCGACACCGCTCGCCGTAGCCTATTCATTTTGTTCAGCAAAAGACGTGGTTGCAATCGAGAAGGCCTATGAGAAAGCGATGCACCGCGAGGTCGAAACGATCTGCCGCGCGATCCCGCACAAGGATCTCTGTATCCAGTGGGACCTCTGCACGGAGATGATCATCTGGGATGGTCAGATGCCTGACCGGTATCCGACAGTCGGCATATCAAATGAAGAAATTATAGCTCGCCTGCAGCGTCTGAGTGCGGCAGTCCCCGGCGGCGTCGAGCTTGGCTTTCATCTTTGCTACGGCGATCTCGATGGGAAGCATTTCGTCGAGCCGCGCGACGCCGGCAAAATGGTCGAACTTGCCAACGCGTTGATGCAAACAGTCGCGCATCCGATCTCTTACGTGCATATGCCGGTGCCGATTGCCCGCACTGATGACGCTTTCTTCCAGCCGTTCCGCAATCTCAAGCTGTCGCCCGGCACTGAGCTTTATCTCGGCATTGTGCACGCCGCCGACGGGGTCGAGGGCGTCAAGCAGCGGATGGCGGCGGCCAATAAATATGTGAGCGGGTTCGGAATCGCCACCGAATGTGGAATGGCGCGAGCCAAGACTCCCGAATTGGTGACTGAGCTTCTCGAGATCCATGCCAGGGCGTCGCAGGAACCATCGGCGCCTCGCTCATCGTCGCCTCAGGCAGACAAGAAGGACCGGAAGTGACATAAATCCGGCGGATGTTCTCCGACCGCAGTGCGAGGAGAACAGAGAGAGAGAGAGAGAGAGACGGGGGAGGAAGGTCGAATGTTTCTCATTGCGAGTTTGCGAACGGCATGGCGCGCATTCGGCGCGCTGTTATTCGTCGCCGCGTTGTCGCTGACGTGGCTGGCCGGACCAACGCACGCCGCCGATCCGATAAAGGTCGGCTTCAGCATGGCCTTGACCGGCGCAGTTGCGCCCAACGGCAAGCAGCTGCTGCTGGCGCTCGAGATCTGGCGCGATGATGTCAATGCCAAAGGCGGGCTGTTGGGCCGGCCGGTGGAGCTCATCTACTACGACGACCAAAGCAATCCGACGAACGCGCCCAGCATCTACACGAAGCTCATCAGCGTCGACAATGTCGATCTGCTGATCGGCCCCTATGCCACCAACATGGTCGCGGCGGCGATGCCGGTCATCATGGCGCACAACAAGCTGACGATCGGCATTCTCGGCGTCAACGTCAACCATCACTTCAACTACCCGAAGTACTTTTCCATGGTCCCGGGCGGCGCGGAGGGCGCCCTGGCCTTTTCCCGGGGCTGGTTCGAGATCGCGATGGCGCAGAACCCGAAGCCGAAGACTGTGGCAATTGTCGCCGCCGATGCCGAATTCGGGCGGACCAGTTGCGACGGCGCCCGCACCAACGCCCAGGCGGCCGGACTGCAGATCGTGTATGACAAATCCTATCCGCCGTTCATCACCGACCTGACGCCGGTGGTGCGGGCGGTCAAGGCGATCAATCCGGATCTCATCTTCGTGTGCGCCTATCCGCCCGATACGGTGGCGTTCGTGCGCGGCGCCGCCGAAGCCAGCCTGAACGCGAAGATGTGGGGGGGCGTCATGGTCGGTCTCCTGTCCACCCCGATCAAGATGCAGCTCGGTCCCCTGCTCAACGGTCTCGTCATCATGGAAAGCTTCGTCCCGGCGCCGACGTTCCTGTTCACCGGCACCGCCGAGCTCATGCAGAAATACCGGACGCGCGCCGCCGGCCAGGGCATCGATCCGCTGGGTTACGGCTACATTCCGTTTTCCTATGGCGCCGGCCAGGTGCTGGCCCAGGCGGTTGAGGAGACCAAGAGCCTCGATCAGGACAAGCTTGCGGAATACATCCGCACGCACAGTTTCCAGACCGTGGCCGGCGAAATCGCCTTCGGAACAGACGGAGAGTGGGCAAAATCGCGCCAGGTGTTTACCCAGTTCCAAAACATCACGGGCAACGATCTTGATCAATTCCGCGACACGACGAAGCAGGTGATCCTGTGGCCGACAGAGTACAAGACGGGCAACATCATCTATCCTTATTCAGAGGCGATAAAATAGCGCGCTGCGCTCAATAACGACGAGGCCGCCAATTGAGGCGGCCAAACTAAAAGAGGCCCCGACCGAAGTCGGGGCCTCTCCACTCGTGCTGGCTATGACACCTGACAGGCCAGCACCCCCCCGCAAAAAAGAACATATTGCCAACCGAGAACAAATCGTGTACATTCCTTGCCATCGCCATTTACCAGCTGGGGGCCGGCGGCGTCCGTTGTGGGGCCTTCGAATCCCGGCCATAAGGAGCACGGAACATGAGTGCAGCGCTTCGTCTCGTCGAAGGATCGTCCATGGACAAATCGAAGGCCCTTGATGCGGCGCTCTCGCAGATCGAGCGCAGCTTCGGCAAGGGCTCGATCATGCGGCTCGGCAAGAACATGGCGGCGATGGACGTGGACACCGTCTCCACCGGCTCGCTCGGCCTCGACATTGCGCTCGGCATCGGCGGGTTGCCGCGCGGCCGCGTGGTCGAAATCTACGGCCCGGAATCGTCCGGCAAAACCACGCTGGCGCTGCATGTTCTTGCCGAGGCGCAGAAGAAGGGCGGCATCTGCGCCTTCATCGATGCCGAGCACGCTCTCGACCCGATCTATGCCCGGAAACTCGGCGTCAATGTCGACGACCTGTTGATCTCGCAGCCCGACACCGGCGAGCAGGCGCTGGAAATCGCCGACACGCTGGTGCGCTCCGGCGCGGTCGATGTTCTGGTCATCGATTCGGTGGCGGCTTTGGTGCCGCGCGCCGAGCTCGAAGGCGAGATGGGCGACAGTATGCCGGGCCTGCAGGCGCGGCTGATGAGCCAGGCGTTGCG
>JBEKNW010000258.1:0-5036 GCA_049522435.1 Xanthobacteraceae bacterium | reverse complement strand
ATCGAGACGCACCATCCGCTATCGTTGCGAGACCCATATCAGCCCTCCGCCGATCTGTGAATCTCGCCAAATACCTGATTCTCAACAACAAACGACTGCGACTTTCTGACTCAGTCGTATTAACCCAACGGGTCTGCGCCAAGCGCGGCCCGATGGCAGGCTCCGGCGTAACCCGCCGCTTCGGCGAGGTGGAATGGCGGAATACCCTTCGCTATTCCGCCCCACGCGCTACGAGCCTTTTATTTTGTTCATGCGGCGAGCCTTTCGACGTTTCTTCGGAAACGTTGCCAATCATGGTGGCGCGCATGATAGCCGGCCAATGCTTTGTCGACCGCTCCAGGTAATGTTTGATAGCTATTTATCATTTCAAGTTCGAGGCCCATAAATGTCTTCTGAACATTCGTGATCTTAGTCGGCCGAGCCTCGGGATTCGACTTACCCGGCACGGGATTGACCGTTGCATTCTTTTCCCCCAGCAACCAAAACTGCCTATCGCCGCTCATTTGGATAAGTTCAGGACTAAAAATACGCACGATGAAAGGTGAAATCTCCTTAGGAGTGGCCTTCGCATTGTAAGCACGGAACAGGAGCCTGTTCAGCGCTAGCGGGCCGCCAGCATCCACAATGGATGTCGCTAGTACCAACATCCATTGACTCACCGAGGGGTCCCAACCCCAGCCAAGAAAAGCCGGGATCAGCCCTAGTGAGACCAGGGCATCGAGATACTCTTGGCCGCCGGTTAGATATTTAGGCGGTACTGGCCGGCTATCCATTCGATGACTCCGTTTGACCCGAACGCGGCTTCGCAAAGATTGCCTGCAAACTTTACCGGTAGTTTTCCGACCGAATACCCGTGGTCTCTTCGCCAATCTAGCACCACTTTAAGCGCCGGGGCGACGGGATTCCTGTGGTCGAACCTTAGCGGATCAATTCCCAACCGCTTAAAAAGTCCCCTCAAATCGTGCGACCAAAGGTCTGGCGCGCTATCCCTGTCAGGCCACCGATTGAGCCGTTCCCGCTTCATAATTGCCGCCTTGAGGCAGCATTCCACCGCGAAGCCCGCGCTCAGCCACGCGCCGTCGGGACGACGGCTGCGGTGGAGCGCAAGAGCGTCGTCGCGATAGCGAGCGCATAGCTGTAGCCATTCGTCGGCGGAATGGACGGGTATTGGCTGAATGGCGATCGCGAAGTGTCCTTCCTCACGCGACTCGGCGCACAAGCATAAGGGTCCGTGCCGCATATTGGAGCGCGGATGAGCCACCGGCTCTGCGGAGTTTATGCCTTCCTCCCGCAGATGACACCTTGAATGCGGATGCGGGCTCCATTGGCGTTTATAGCAAGCGTAGCCCGGATGAGCGAAGCGACATCCGGGCGATTCGGCCTCCTTGAAAAAATCAGCAAGCGCAGCGTGGGTTAAGGCGCGGAGCACGTAGCAAGGGCGGGTTAGGGCGAAGCCCGTAACCCGCCGCCTCGTGGCGATTGAATGGCGGATTACGCTACGCTAATCCGCCCTACGGGCTACGGGTTTGTTCCTCTCGAACCCATCTTTCAACCAAAGCCCTCGCCACCATCTAACCGGTGTAGAGCCACGGCGCAGCAGGCTCCGTGGCAAGGCGACAAGGAGTTGCGATGCGCAAGTCTATGTGGCTGTTTCTCTTGCTGGTATTCGGCGGCCTCGCGGTCGCGCCGGTGCAGGCGGCCGACGAACCGGACCTGATCTTCAGGCGTTCGACGGTGTTCAAGCTGTTGACGCCGAACGACAAGCTCGCGACCTATGGCCTCGACGATCCCGAGGTCGAGGGCGTCGCCTGCCATTTCACCGTTCCCGAGCGCGGCGGCGTGAAGGGCTGGCTCGGCGTCGCCGAGGAGGTCTCGGACATTTCGCTCGCCTGCCGGCAGATCGGCCCGATCCGCTTCAAGGACAAGTTCGCGCAAGGCGAGGACATGTTCCGCAAGCGCCGCTCGCTGTTCTTCAAGAAGATGCAGATCGTGCGCGGCTGCGACACCAAGCGCAACGTCCTGGTCTACATGGTCTATACCGACAAACTCATCGAAGGCTCGCCGAAGAATTCGACCTCGTCGGTGCCGATCATGCCCTGGGGAGCAAACGACCAGATCCAGAAGTGCGCGGACTTCGTCGAAAAGTAGCGGCCAGGGAGGTGCAGGGGCGTAGCCGGCATTGAAAGCCTTTGATTTTCCCGGCGCGGTGGAAGTCGTGCCCGAGCGCTACCGCCTGCACGTCCACCACTGGCTCATCCTGCACTGCCGCTACGTCTGCGTCGCCCGCCGTGATCGCCGATCTGTGTAAGTGGCCGGGGAAAACGGTCGATAGTGCTCCCTCCCCCTTGTGGGGGAGGGAAGGGAGGGGGTCGCGCCTAGCTCGTGTGATGAGCGAAGCGAAGTGGAGAGAGCGTCGGTGCTTAACTGAGCCATGGAGATTCGTGTTAACAAGCTCCAATGAATGTCACCCTTCTCCTGCAAACTTATGCGCACCGAATCAGGGAGCTTCGCCGAGCAAACGCGAACGTTCCAGAGACCGCGCTCGCACCGGCTTTTCAGCACCTGCTGGAAGGATTGCTTTCCCTGCTACCCGTAGCGCCGGGATTGATCGTTGTACCCGAATATCTAAACCAGGGTGTTGGGAGACCGGACATCGCCCTCGTGAGACAAGGAGCGCCTCCCCGCGCCTTTGTCGAACTCAAAGCCCCTACAAAACCAGCCGATCCGATGCGCTGGCGCGACCAGGACAAACGCCAGTACGAAAGATTCAAGGACCTAAGGTGCTGGGCGACGTGCAATTTTTTTGAATTTCGTCTTTTTCATCGCGACGAGGAGTTCGGCAATGCAATCGTCCTACCCGAGCGAACCCTTCGCGCTGATCAAAGTGACGAGCGCGCAAATCGTGCGATTGCCGAACACGACCCCGCTCAATTTCTTCATTTGGTCGAACAGCTCTCGGCCGGCGCGGGGCAGGAGCCGAGCGCGCGTAATGCCGAACACCTTGCCGAACTAATGGCTTATTCGGCGCGCCTCGTCCGTGGAATCGTTCGGGATCGATTAGCCGAACTCCACGATGGGGACAATCCGCGACACGCTCTTTTGCAAGTGAGACAAGAATTTCGCGACGTTCTTTATGCGCATCCCGAGGCTGGCGGCTACGCCGCAAGAGATTTCGACGCTCTCTTTTCGGCCGCCTTCGCTCAAACGCTCGCATTCGGTTTGCTGTTGGTTCGCGAGGGAACGGGAGAAGCAGTTGGGACTGAGGCATGGCAGCACATGCCGGAAGAGCATCCACTGATGCGAACGGCTTTGCGCGTGCTGAGCCTCGACGAAGTCGTGCAAGACGTCGGAATCGGTTTTGATGTTATGCGCGATACGGTCAACAGCTTCGCGCCTGAAATTCTCGCTGTCCCGGCGAGCGGATATGATCCTATTCTCTATTTTTACGAGAATTTCCTTCAGACCTTTGATCCAGAGGCACGCAAAGGCTTCGGCGTTTATTACACGCCAGTCGAGGTCGTACGGTATATGGACAGCGCACTCGATCGTGCAGTGCGCGACAACCTCGCGACTCAAGGCTTGCGCGATCCCCGGGTCACGATTCTCGATCCCGCAACAGGCACCGGCACATTCCTGCTTGGTATCGCAGAGCGCGTGAATGCGCAGGCGGAGGCTGAAGCTGGCGCGGGCATGGCAGCACTGGCTCTCCAGAACCTTGCCCATCGCATGTTTGGCTTTGAGCTGTTGGTCGGGCCTTATGCTGTCGCGCATTATCGGCTGCATCACGCATTGCGACGCCATCGTCGCGATGGGAGCGAGAGCACGGAGCCGTTAAGATTGCCTCGGCTCGGTGTGTACTTGGCAGACACTCTGTCAGAACCGGGTGCGGCCGCGGCTGCTGGACCACTCGGTTTTGTGTCGGAGGGAATCGCGGATGAGAGACGCGAAGCAAACCGCATCAAGGCCGAGCAACCGATCTTGGCCATTATCGGCAATCCGCCGTATCGACGGCTAGAGGAGGGGGAGAATCACACGCTTGTTGGCGATTGGATGGATCGCATATGGGATGACCTAAAGGACCCTGTACGCAATGCAGGCCATGGAAATCAGCTCAACACGTTTCCTGAACTGTCGGTTGCCTTTTGGCGTTGGGCAATCTGGAAGTTATTCGAATCGGAAAACGCGCCCGGCAGAGGCGTCGTCGCCTTTATCACAAACCGCAAATTCCTAACCGGCTGGCCTTATGCTGGTCTGCGTAAGATGATGCGTGAGCGTTTCGATCGAATCGAGATTATCGATTTGCGGGGCGATGTGCGGCGCGGCGAACGAGCTGGCATCGACGACGATCAAGGTGTCTTTAACATCCAGGTCGGCACGGCGATTACGATTGCCATTGCCGATGGCAGCAAAGCGGAAGGAGAGGCGGCCGACGTTTATTATCAAGACAGTTGGGCGGAAGGCCTCTTTTCGCGCCGAGCGAAGTTTGACTGGCTTTTGAGCCGGGCCGAGTCAGGAACGCAATCAAATCCAATCGCGGTGGCGCGCGGCCTTCTCGATGATATGAGGCCGATGCCATTTCTAAACGGAGATCTCAGCAGCATAGTGGAATATTTCTCCTTCTACCGAAGTGGCTTACAAACCAAACGCGACGACTTTGTATACAGTCCGTCATCGGCTCAATTGACCGAACGTGTTGAGGCGTTTCTCAGAGCGGGGGACAATCGCGCGCGTGAAATGTTCCATGACACGCGGGACCGCAAATGGGTTGCAGCTAAAGCTGTTCCGTTTGATGAGCGGCACATCACTCAAATAGCTTATAGGCCGCTGGACAGACGCTATCTTTACAATCATCGCGCATACGGGGATTTCCTAAGAGTCTGTCCGGAAACATTAGATGGGATTACAGAGTTTTCTGTAGCATGAGGCGGATTGAAGCGAGGCGCAAGAAAGTGAGCGCCTTGCGATTGAGATTCTCCCAATCCTTGGCGAGCCTGCGGCAGCGGTTGAGCCAAGCAATGGTGCGCTCGACGATCCAG
>JBEKNW010000257.1:0-5068 GCA_049522435.1 Xanthobacteraceae bacterium | reverse complement strand
CGGTCGTAACGCCTACGGTTCTGTGCCGTCCACATCGGTGACCCCTCCTCGAATCAGGCCACCACCCTTGAATCACAACTGATTCAGGAGACTCAATATGATTCCGGACAGACACTAAGGCCGAATTCATCGACGCCGAGATGGACAAGCGTTTCGCGGCGATCAACGCCGAGGATAATTTGCGCGGCCTCACGCCCGAGCAGTTCGCGGCGCGCACCGCCGAACATAGCTGCGAGCTGAATGCCATTCACCCCTTCCTTGACGGCAACGGCCGCACGCAACGCGCATTCCTGGAAGTGCTCGCCAAACAGGCGGGTCACCGGATCGACCTGGCGCGCATCGACTCCGATGCCTGGAACGATGCCGCGAAGGCGAGCTACTGGACGCAGGATTACCGCCCGATGCGCGACATCATCGCCGGCGCGCTCGTCGAGCGCGGGTAGCGTTAGAGCCGCATGTTCGTCGAATTCTCTGCGGGACGCCCTTCGTCTGGGCGAAGCATGGCCTGTGAGGGAATGGCTACACGCCATTCGTAAGCTTCACGTCAGCACGATCGCATTGAGGTGCCGGCCGTAATCGGCCTCGCCGCGGTGGGTCGAGCGGCGGTAGCTGAAAAACCGCGCCGGATCGGCGTAGGTGCAGAGGCCAAGATCCTCCACGTGCCGGATACCGGCACGCTCGAGGCGAGCCGCGATATAGCCGGCGAGATCAAACAAGGCGTGGCCGTGGCGCGCGGCGGGGAGGAAAAAACGATCGGCGGCGGAATCCTCGGCGGCAAAGTGCGCGATGAGGTCGGGGCCGACCTCGTAATTCCTTTGACGGATCATCGGGCCGAGCGCCGCGCGGATGTTTTGGCGCTCGGCGCCGAGCCGCTGCATTGCGTCGACCGTTGCCTCGACGATACCGGCAAGGGCTCCGCGCCAGCCGGCGTGCGCGGCGCCGATCACGCGGGCCGCCGGATCGACGAGAAGGATCGGGCCGCAATCGGCCGTCGTTACGCCGATCGCGAGGCCGGGCGTGCGCGTGACGATGGCGTCGCCACGCGGACGCGATTGCGGCGGCCACGGCGCCTCAACGACCACGACGTGCGGCGAGTGGACCTGCAAGGCGGTGAGCAAGCGGCGTGGCTCGACATCGAGCGCCGCCGCCATGCGCGCGCGATTTTCGGCGACATGGGCGGCGGCATCGCGCGAGCCGATGCCGCCATTGAGGCTGGCATAGAGGCCGCCGGAAACACCGCCTTGGCGCGTGAAGAAGGCGTGGCGAACGCCGGAAAGCGCAAGGGTCGCGGCCTGGATCAACATTTTCTACGTCGCAAAATTTCTACGTCTCAAAGCCGGGAAGCGGACCGAGCTTCGGGTCCGCTATGGCGAGCGCCTTGAACAACTCGCCCATTCCCCGTGGCCCGGCCGCGGTCAGACGAGAGAGTGCCTGGTCGATCTCGGCTGCCTTCTCGCGCGGCGCGCGCGCCTTGAGCGCAGCCGCCCGTTGGTCGATGCCGAGCCGGCGGAGCAGATCGCGCTGCGAAATGGGCCCATGGATGCGCCCGCCGATGAGTTCAGCGCTGTGCGCCAGCGCCGCAAAATCGACATGCGCCGTGAGATCGACGCCGCCCGGCGAGCGCAGCGGGTCGGCGAAGGAATGTCCGGCGACAGCCTGCAATGTCTCACCCAGCCCGTACCAGGCATGGCCGTAGTCGATGATCAGAGCCGCGCCGTCCGTTCGCACGCGCCGTCCGATTTCGAGTGCTACGCTGTCGGAGCGCCATTCATAGATTGAGCCCGCGGGAGACTGACGCAAACCCCGGGGCAGAGTCATGTCGAAATGCGGCAGTGGATCGCGCGCAATGCCAATGGCAAGATTGCCGTCGAGCGCAACCTCGACGACGCGCTCGTGCCAGCCGTCGGCCTGTTTGACCGCCTGGTGAACCGGCAGCGCATCGATGAATTCGTTGGCGACGATGATACTGGGGCCGCCGGGAACATCCGTGAGCGCGGCGTGCCAGAGCATCGGCACTTCGAGGCCTTGCAGCCGCCGCTGCTGCAGGAGCTGCAGCTTCGGGCTGATTTCCACCAGATGCAGGACGACCGCTGCGGAGAAGTCTTTAACGACATTAGCCGCCCGCAAAGCGTCGATCATCAACGTCGCGCGCCCAGGTCCGAGCTCGACGACGCGCACGTTTTCCGGCGCGCCCATCTGCCGCCACACCGAGGCCATCCATAATCCGATCAGTTCGCCGAACATCTGGCTGATCTCGGGCGCGGTGATGAAATCGCCGTCGGCGCCAAGCGGATCGCGCGTGAGGTAATAGCCGTATTGCGGATGGGTGAGGCACAGCCGCATGTATTCGGCAACGGGCATCGGCCCGGCGACGGCGATCAATCGCCGGATTTCGTTTTCCAGCGGCGCGCGTTCATCAGGCATTTTTTGCAATCGGTTGGCGGGTCAAGGCGAAGGCAAGCATGCCGATGCCTGCCAATATCAGCGGAATGCAGAGCAGCATCCCCATGGTGAGGCCGCCCCAGAGAAAGCCGAGCTGAGCGTCGGGTTCACGGAAAAATTCGCAAGTGATGCGGGCAACGCCATAGCCGAGCGCGAAGGCCCCGGTGACGAGACCGGGCCGCTTGAGCGCTCCCGCCCGCACCAAGAGGCCAAGCACGACGAGCAGGACAAGTCCTTCGAGGGTCGCTTCATAGAGCTGGCTGGGATGGCGCGGGATTGGTCCGCCGTGAGGAAAGACCATCGCCCAGGGCACGTCGGTTGGTCGGCCCCACAATTCGCCATTGATGAAATTGGCGATACGGCCAAGAAACAGTCCGATCGGGGCGACCGCGGTCGTCACGTCGCCGAGCGACAGCATCGGCACATTGCGGCGTAGCGCGAACAGGACGGTGGCGACGATGCAGCCGATGACGCCACCGTGGAACGACATGCCGCCGTTCCACAATTCGAAAATCTCGATCGGGTGAGCTATGAAATGCGGGAGATTGTAGAACAGCACGTAGCCGGCGCGGCCGCCGAGGATGATCCCGAGCGTGATCCAAATCACGAAATCGTCGAAGTCGATGACGGTGAACGGCGCCGGTCCGTCCCATAATCGCGACGAAGCAATGACAGCGCGTGCATAAAACCAGCCGGCGATGATGCCGACGATATAGGCAAGCGCGTACCAACGCACGGCGAGCGGTCCGATGGAAAACACCACCGGATTGATCGCGGGAAAAGGCAGAACCGGGAGAACGAGCATCGGGTGGGCTTCCGTGCGGGCGTGACGCGCCCTCCTTCATGACGCCGCATGTCTTGCCGCATTTCTTGCCGCCGCGCATCTTGCGATGGCGCCGCACCATCGCCATTGTCTGCAAGCATAGCAAGCGAGACTGCGCCAGCGCGGCTCGGAGGCAGACATGGTCCAGACCACGAACCGGTTTTTCGACGAGGTGGCTCGATTGATGAACGACGCAGCCGGTGTCGCGCAAGGCGTACGGCGCGAGTTCGAGACGCTGTTCCGCAGCCAGGCGGAGCGCATCTTGCGCGATCTCGACATTGTCAAGCGCGAGGATTTCGAGGCGGTCAAGGACATGGCCCGTTTGGCGCGCGAGGAAAACGAAACACTCAAGGCCCGCGTCGCGGCGCTGGAAGTGGCGCTAGGCAAGGCTACGAACTCGGCTGAGATGTCGTCGGGTCACGCTTCGGGTGAGACCAATCCCGGCATTAATCCCGGCCCGGTCTAAGACCGCGTTCGGCGGCATCGCGTTCCTTGTTTTTCAAGGCCCGCGCCGCTATAAGCGCCGCGACCGCGGCTTAGGCCCCCCTGGAGGTTGCCGCGGAAATCCAAGCGCATGGCAAGGCTAAGGCTGCAGACGAGGATCACATCATGGCGACCGTCAATCTGATCAAGGCGGCAGCGCGTCCACGGGCCGGCAAGGGGGCCGCCCGGGCAGAGCGTCGCGCCGGCCGCATACCCGGAATCATCTACGGTGACGGCAAGCCGCCGCTGCCGATCTCGCTCGATTACAGCGATCTGCGCCAGCGCATTTATGCCGGGCATTTTCTCACCACCATTCATGACGTCGAGGTCGACGGCGTGAAGCACCGCGTCATTCCGCGGGATTTCCAGCTCGACGCCGTCCGTGATCTGCCGCTGCACGTGGACTTCATGCGGCTCGGCGAGGGCGCAACGATCCGCGTCAATATCCCGATCCACATCAAGAACGCCGACCAGTCCCCGGGCGTCAAACGCGGCGGCACGGTCAGCGTCGTGACCCACAGCATCGAGGTGCGCTGTCGCGCCGACGCCATACCGGGCGCCATCGAGGTCGACGTCGGCGGGCTCGAAATCAACCATTCCAAGCACTTGAGCGACATCACGCTGCCGCCGGGCGTGCGCGTCGTGGCGGCCAAGGACATTACGCTGGTCACGGTCGTGCCGCCGTCGGGCTATGCGGAAGAGATGAAGGCTGCGGCGGAGGCCGCTGCTGCGGCTGCGGCTGCGGCTGCTGCTGCGGCAGCCGCCGGCGCGCCGGCCGAGGGTGCGGCACCGGGAGCGGCGCCTGGCGCGGCGCCCGGCGCGGCTCCAGCGGCTGGCAGTGGGACAGGCGGCGCGGCCGAGAAGAAGTGAGGTCCCGCACGGGACGAGGCCAATGCTGCTCCTGGTCGGACTCGGAAATCCGGGAGCGCGCTATGTCGGCAACCGCCACAATATCGGCTTCAGGGTGGTCCAGGCCATCGCCCAACGTCACGGCATCGGACCGTGGCGCCGGCGCTTTCAGGGTGTCGCAACCGAGGGGACGATCGGCGGTGAGCGCGTGCTGCTGCTGTTGCCGGGAACCTATATGAATGAATCGGGCCGGGCGGTCGCCGAGGCGGCGCATTTCTATAAGCTCCCGCTCGATCACATCACGGTATTCCACGACGAAATCGACCTTCCGGCCGGCAAGGTCAGGGTCAAAGTCGGTGGCGGCATTGCCGGCCACAACGGGCTGCGTTCGATCAGTGAGCATATCGGCAACGATTACCGGCGGGTGCGCATCGGCGTCGGCCATCCCGGAAGCAAGGAGCTGGTCGAGCA
>JBEKNW010000256.1:0-5075 GCA_049522435.1 Xanthobacteraceae bacterium | reverse complement strand
ATCGCCACCGGCCGGCCGCTCGTCGATCTGCTCGCCGACAACGAGGAAATCACCAAGCACCTCGACCGCGCCGCGCTCACGCGGCTCTGCGATCCGGCGAATTACCTCGGCGAGGCCGGCGCCATGGTCGATCGGGTGCTGGGGATGCGGGCGAAGTGACGTAAGCCTTTTAACTCTCCCCGCGCCGGGTGAGAGTCGCGAGCGGGCGGTCGACTGAAACTCTCAACATTTCGTGCCGAGCGGCAGGTTTTCAATTTCCGTTTATGATGCACAGCGAACGTGGGGGGACAGGCGTCTGCAGCGATTGACCCACACCGTCGGTTTGCTACGAGACTTCGGTGCAGTGCAGCACGTACAGTCATCCCGATTTAGAGCCTTCTCGCAAGCCAGGAGGTGACCTTACGTCGCCGCGGCCGACACATCGAGGTGAGGCCCACCGCTAAACTGGGCGCGCGGCCGATCTTCGTCAGCCGCGTGCGCGAGGCCACCTAATTAAAATCATGTCATGTTTTGGCGGAACTGGACGGCGGAAGGCCGGCGGAAAATTCTACACGCATGCCTTTTTTCGCCCGGGCTTCGGTCCTGGCCGCGGTTCTGTTGCTGCCATGGCTGAGATCCAAACCGTTCCGACGCCGCTAGCAGGACGAAATAAACGGCGGGTTTTTGACTTGGATCAATGCAGGCCGCAAACCTCCGCCACCAAGTTGCAACCAAAAGTATAAGATGCGGATGTCTGGTGATACCAATGTTGGAGAGGGACTAATGAGCAAGCAGAATCGAACCTTGGTGCTGCGGGCGCTGACTGACGCGAAATTTCGCCGTCAACTGCAGAGCGATCCAGTAACGGCCTTGGGAAAAGGGAAACTTACGCAGACCCAACAGCAGGAAGTGAATCTGGTACTCGCTTTGGTCAAGGGGATTGAAAAGCAAATCACCGGGGTGGCCGACCAGCTGCTTTGCGTGAACGGCGGCGGCTGCCGTGGCATTGCCTGAAGCATCGGCCGAAGTACTCGTCGCCACGACGTGGCATTGCAACCTAGCGTGCTCGTATTGCTTTGTCGAGGATAGGAGAGACGGCGTCCGCGGACGGATGACGCCCCGGCTTGCTGAGAGGCTAATCAAGAGCCTCAATGAAGGTCTTGAAGCGGAGGAGATCGTCGTTCACCTGTACGGCGGAGAGCCGCTTACAAACCTTCCGGCCATGCGCGTTATGGTGGAGGCGGCGCACGCTTATCCAAGCGGACGGTTCCGTTTCTCCATCACAACGAACGGCACGATTGCGTCTGACGAAGCGATCGCGTTGCTCGACCGAGGCCAGTTCGAAATCGTCCTGAGCATCGACGGTCCGGCTTCCGTGCACGACGCCTGCCGCCGGACCGCCGCCGGTCGCCCGTCTCACCAGCGGGTTATGAGATTCCTTTCTTCCGTTCGCAGTCGCACGGGATGTCGGATACGCGGTTCGGCCGTGGTGAGATCAGGCAACTCGCTGAAGAGCGCTGTTGATTACTTGAAGTCGCTGCCGCTTGACGCCATCAAAGCCCAAGCGGTTCGGGTGCCCGGCGGAGCACCGTTCGCTCTCGACGACGAGGAGCGAAGGGCTTACGAGCGCGATTTGGAAGCGATCGGCGATTCCGTGATTGAAGATCTCGAGTCCGGCATCCAGCCGATGGACGATCGCTTCTCGGGGCGCGTGTTGCAGATGCTGGCCGGGCGGAAAAGGGAGCGATTTTGCAGTGCGGGAGCCAGGGTCTTCGGAGTAACGCCCGAGGGCGTCATGTTGCCCTGCGTCTTGCTCGACCCGGAAGCCGATGCTCTGGGACGACTGGAAGACTCGCCGTCAGTTTGGGTGGAGGCGGGAAAGCGATGGCGCGAAGAACGTGCGCCCCGTAGCGAGTGCCGCGTCTGCGACGCTCTCCCCTATTGCGGGGGCGGATGCCCCGCCGTGCTTCCTGTCTGCGGAACCGACGAATGCGACCTGATCCGCAAGAACGTGCAGGTCGCTCGCCGCATCTACGACCATTTTGAGGGCCGCCAGACAATGCTCCTCGGACTGGCGGGCATGGTGTGATGTACAACGGTCCGCCGACCGGTTTCGACCCCGCCGATATAGCGCCTCGAGCTTGGCGGGAATTCGATTGGCCGGTGTTTTCCCTTGCTTTGGATGTCTCTGGTCAATGCAATCTCGGCTGCTTGTACTGCGCCGAAGCGGCGACTATGCCAAAGGCTCGCTCGCGCATGAGCGAAGAGGTCCTCGATGCCGCTTTGGCATGCTTGATGAGCGACGGCCAGACCGATGTCATTCGCACGATACGCCTTGGAAGCGGCGAGCCTCTGCTCGCTTTGCCGCTGCTTAGATTGTTGGCCGCAAAACTAAGAGCAATGGGACCGGCTGCGCCGAAGGTTTTCCTGACGACCAATGGCAGTCGATTGAGCGCGGGGACAATGCACTGGCTGGTGGGCACCGAGTGGACGGTGAAGATTAGTCTCGACGGGCCAGCCGACATTCACGACCGGTGGAGGCCAGACGCAAAAGGCGCCCCGACTCACGCGAAAATATCCGCCGCCGTCGGCGAGTTGGCGCGACGAATCCCCGATCGCCTTGCGGTCACCGCTGTTCTTTGCCGCGGAACAGACCCCAAGAGGGTTTTCGAAGCCATCGCGGCCTTGGGAGTTCGCCGGATTGAAATGCTTCCTGTCGTGACGCGCCAGAGCGAAATGCTGCCCGACAGGGACGATGTCGCGGCCTACGCCCGCTTCGTGGAGAACTATTGTGAAGACTGGTTTCACGACAAGCCGCAACCGCGACTGATCCGCTTGGCGGACATGATGTTACGGGCCATGGGATATAACGTCAGCCAGGTCGTCTGCGGCGCAGCGCGAGGTTACTACGGGGTCGGTGCGGACGGCGGACTATATCCTTGCGTCCGTTTCATCGGCATCGAGGATTACCGCATCGGGCACGTCTCCGACGGTATTTACGCAGACGCCGCGAGGGATTTCCGCGCCAACGCTGGACGGCCATACGAAGAGAGGGGCGCTTGCGCGGCCTGCTGGGCGGCTCCGCTATGCAACGGACCCTGTTTCGCCTGCAGTGAGCTGATGGGGCCGGGCGACGGCAGCCCGTTCGCCCTTCATTGCGATTATTTCCGGATCGACGCCTGGAACGCTGCCGCCCTCGTCGCACGGATGCGAAGCACTCCGGAACGGCTAGCGGCTTTGTTGCCCGGCGTAAGCATCTAACCGGGCGGCGGCCGTGCCTCCGCGGGTGCTGCTTGTCAAGCCGCCGGAAAAATCAGCGTTCAATTTCGGAACGTTCAGCCTGGCGGTTCTTGCCGCCGCTATCCGCGATGTTGCTGACGTGTCCCTGTTCGACGCCACCGACCTCTCGATTGCGGCGGCTACCGAAGCGGTCGTCAGCCGTCAGCCCGACATCGTTGGCATCACTGCCATGGCGATGCCGTCGGTGGCGCCGGTGGCGGAGTTGGCGCGTCATGTCCGCAACGCCATTCCCTCGGTTCGGCTGGTCGCCGGCGGGCACGGCGGATCAATGGCACCCAGGCACTTGCTGAACGCTGGCGTCGACGTCGTCGTGATCGGTGAAGGCGAGACGACGTTCCGTCGCCTCTTACTGGAAGGTTTCGACATGCCGATTCCGGGCGTGGCGCGCTGGTCGGAAGGGCGGCTGTCGATCGCATGCCCGGCCGCGCTCGTCGATGACTTGGATGCGCTGCCGCCGCCCGCCCGCGACCTCATGCCTTCCTCGCCGGACGGCGTCCACCTTATAGAAACCAGCCGAGGCTGTCCGCACGCTTGTTCATTCTGCGAAACAACCAGATTCTACGGCCGGCGCTGGCGATTTCGCTCGCCTGAAACCGTGGCCGAAGAGGTGCGGCGACTGGTCGAGGACTTTGACGCTTGGATTATCGAAATAACAGATGACAATTTCGCAGCCAGTCCTCGCCGCGTCCTGCGCATATGCGATGAACTTCGGAAAGGTCCTCTGCCTCTGTTCTTCATGCTGTCAGTGCGGGCAGACGATCTGTATGCCCGCCCCGAACTCATTGAGGCCCTTGTCTCCGTCAGAATGGTCAGGGTAGGGATCGGCGTTGAGACCCTGGACCCAGGTGTCGCCGCCACGACGGGAAAAGCGATCCCCTTGGACGCCTATCGGGCCGTATTCGAGAACCTGCGGCAGAGCGGAGCGTTCTCGCTTGCCTCGTTCATCGTGGGGCTGCCGGGTGAAACGCCCGACGCACGGCGGCGCGCGGTGGAATTGGCAGTAGAAGCTGCGCCAGATGCTGCTCAATTTGTGCCCTTCCATCCATACCCGGGCTTACCGCTCTATGGTCGCAGCGACGGATCGCCTGCCGTGGAAGATACGCGCGATGCGGAAGCGTTCACGAACGCGTTCTATTCCAATGAAAGAACGCGCGAACGTTTGATGCAGGCGGCTGGCGGCGACGGCGTGAGGGCAATTCTGGCGCAAAAGATCTTAGCGAAGTCGGCACATCTCCCCCAGCCGGCGAGTTAAGGGCGAATGGTAAGAAAGTGATCAAGTCGGTTACTCAGGGTCTATAAATCTAATCAGCGACGCTGCTCCTTTTTTTCGGTACTTGTCAGGAACACGTTTCCGCACGTACCAATTGGAAATGCTCTCGTCCGCTACCTCACCCTCAAAACCCCATCTTTTTGGAAGTGAGACTTCCGCCGCTTACCAGCACACGTCTCTAGTCGCCGCATAAGCCTCATCATATAACGCGATTTGAAGTAATCGGAAAATCGAAAACGCCCATCGCAGACGTTTTCTGCGGCGCAATAAGTCGTTTGTGGCCCATCGCGACACTGCAGCGATGTCTGCTTTCGGGGACTTGTGATCGCAGGCATCCAGGTCGACGACAAGAAGATGCGCGCCAATCTCGACTTGACCAAGGGGCTTATCGTCTCCGAAGCGGTGATGATGGGGCTGGCGCCCTATCTCGGCCGCCAATACGCCCACGATCTGGTCTACGACATCTGCCGCAAGGTGATCGCCACCGGCCGGCCGCTCGTCGATCTGCTCGCCGACAACGAGGAAA
>JBEKNW010000255.1:0-5078 GCA_049522435.1 Xanthobacteraceae bacterium | reverse complement strand
TCGGCGAAGCCGAGAAGGCACGCGCCGCAGCCGCCGACGCCCAGCAGGCGCTTGCAAGCGACCCCGGCAAGCTGCAACAGTTCAACGCGGCGCTCAAAGAACTCGACGCGGATCATGCCGCGACTCCTGCGCCCGCGCCGGTTCCCGGCGCCGCGCAGATGCCGGCGGCGGGCGCGCCGCCGGACCACCAGCAGGGCGCGACGATCCAAAGCATGGTCGAGCGGCTTGCCGAGCGCCTGAAGATATCCGGATCGGATCCCCAAGGCTGGCTCATGCTGGCGCGGTCCTATATGACCCTTGGCGAAAAGGACAAAGCGACGGCCGCCATCAGCGACGCTCGCCACGCCCTCGCCGGCGACCCCGATAAGCTGGAACAGTTCAACAGCGCGCTTAAGCACTTCAGTATCGGCGAATAGTCGAAGGAGCAGCGACGCCGGGACTCCGCCGCAAAGGAGCATCACCCAGATTCAAATGTTGGTGCGCGGGATGGTGCCGCGGCTGGCGAATTGTCGAGGACGGGAACGGCTGCCTTATGCGGTCAATTGTTCTTGGCCCCCTGGAAAATCCAGCTCCAAATGTTGTTGCGGAGACAGCTCGGCAATGCCTTATGTCCAAACGGCATCCTGATTTTTGCCTGGCCCTGGATGAGCACCATTAGATTGCTGCTGTCAGGCTGGCCTGGAATCACCATTGGCCCGAATTTGGTGCCCTTCATCAATCCGTCGTAACTTGTTAAATCCAATCCGCTGGCGTTGTAACCTTCGCCGCCCGGTTGATGACACGACACACACCATCCCTTGAGAACGGGGGCGACGTCTTCGGCGAAGCTCATCCGAGCTTGTTGCGCGCATGCGTCGTGAATTGGCGCTAAGACCATTGCCCCTGCCAATGAAAGAGCGCCGACGGCGACGCTGACGAGCATGAGTCTTGGCTTCTTCATGAGTGTTCCCTTCGCGATTGACCCGCAATTACGATGAACGGTTTTGCCAATACAAGATTCGCCTTCTTGTCCTCACTAGCAAGCAGAATTTGACGCTGAGCAGGTCGACATATCCCGCGGCGAAGGGCCGAAATAGGCGCTTTCGGCGAAGCCAAAAGAACAGCGCCTTTGACTCTGCGGATTTCAATCGATTGATATGAATCAATGCACAGCGGCTCCTGGTGCGAATGTATTTAGCAAAACAGGAAGAGCAGATGTCCGATTTGCATCCTCGCGTGGAGCCCTGGCCGATGCTCAATGGGATCAGGCAATGGTGGCGGAATTGGCGAGAGGCAGACTCCGGCCTCGCGGAATTGAAATGCTGCGGAGAGTCCGGAGTCGAGCGAATGGCTCGCGATTTGGGCATGTCGGTTGCTGAACTTCGCAAGGTGGCGGACCGTGGTCCTGACGCCGCTGATCTCTTGCTGCGTCGAATGGTCGTGCTTGGTCTTGACAGGAATGAGATCGCCGCGACCGAACCTAGCACGCTCCAGGATCTGCAGCGGGTTTGCACAATGTGTGAAAGTCACAGACGGTGCGGGCGAGACCTGGCGCGTGATCCGGCCGACGGAGCATGGCAAGATTACTGCCCGAATGCTGCAACGCTGAAGCTGTTGGACACGCTGGCTTGGAGGGCGCGCTGTGAGTGCTAACGCCAACGGCAACAAACGCCGCAAGCGTTGCAGCCGGACGGCGCCTATCTTGAGCCACAGGACAAGTTTTGATTTACGTCAAGGCGGCTGGAGCTAAGGCGCTTACGGATCGTATACGGCTCAGAGGGAAAACTGTCGGGGGCAATAAACCTTAGCCGGGCGGCCTTGACCGAACCCTCAGCGGCTCCGGTCCTGGCCGCCACCCGTTGTGCCCATGGGAGGCTTGCGACCAGGGGCCTGAAAATGTGGATTGGAGTCGTCGCTCTCGCATTTGCAATCTGTTTCAGTGTGACAGCGATCTTGCTGCAGCTGAGTGTTCCGCGGCGTCGCGAAAGTCAGAAGTTGCGGAAAATCGCCGGCGCCGTAACGGGCGAAACAGGCGGTGCGACCAGGACGGGCGGCCAATACAGACTGCCGGATAGTCAATCGCTCGACCCGACAACAACATCCAGCGCCCAAGCAGACCCTTTGCTGCTCTGCCGCATGAAGTCTCTTGACCTTGACCCCGATGCGCTCAGACGTTCCGACCCAGTCCTGTTTCGGCAATTCGCGACTCGCTGTCTGCAATGTGAAAGCAAGGCGCGGTGTGCGCGTGACTTCGCCGGCAGTTCCAGCGACCAGATGCCTTTGGATTGGCGGGAATATTGTCCGAACTGTGCGATGCTCAACATGCTCACCATGCGCGCATTGTTGGTCTTGTCCGGGAGAAACCCGTGAGACGCCGTGCCGGCGGCGGATGTTCTGTTCGCCCTGCGGGTAAGCTCGGAACTACAAATGCCGCCATCGATTTATCGGCCACATCTCGGCCACATCATAGTCATCAACTTGAAGAGTCGAACTGATTTTTATGGTTTTACGCCTTCAAGTCCGTCTGCGCTGGCTCGTCAGCCAAGAACAAACTGAAGCGCTCTACCCGTCGTCGACGCACGCGCTACGGCAAGAATCTATTTTAGTAGAGCTTGGGCCGCGCGTTCTCGCAGCCGGTAGAACTGAATGGCGGTGCGCGCCGTTTCCGGCTTCAGTTTCTTGAAGTTGGCGAGGCACTGCTCAAATTCGTGGGTCGATTTGCTTTTAGTCGCGGTCTGCACCAGCAAGATCGCCTTGGTCGTGTCCCAGGATAGACCGATGGACTTGGCCAGCACCAGCACCTGATCGCTGTGGTCATGCACCAAGGTGCGCTCGATAGCCCCAATCGGCAAATCGCTCAGAAATGACAGCGCTACCGCGGTCTCGTCGAACTTGCGGGCTTTCGCGAACTCGCGTAACCGATCCTCGGTCAGCGCCCCGGCCTGGCGCAACAGTTGGATCTGCGCCTGCACTGCTGCGAATTCCGGGGAATGCTCGCGCGTCTGCGTTTGAATTTGATCGGACGCCCGCTTGACCATATCCCGGACCAAGGCGGCCTTCCCGCGATCCGCGGCCTCGAGTTTGAGCTGCACCGCCGCGGAAGCTGTTGCAAACAATGTCAACAGGTGCGCGCGTGGAATTTCCGGACGCGACCAGACCGTGATCGCGAGCTCGTCATCTGTTTCAGACCGCGTGACGAGCGTCGAATAGCCGAATTCCGAAAACCGCGCGCCGGAATTCCCCGCCGTGCTGACGACAACCTGCTGATTGCCGCGCTCGACAAGCACGTCGGTGATGCCTTCATTGAGCATTTTACGCCGCGAAATGGCCAGCAGATGCTCCTGGCTCTTGGTCTTTGCGCCCGCGACCAGTGTTTCATCGTCGAGTTGATCGGAATGCGTGAGCAGCGGACCGGCCACTTCGATCGAATCGTCGAGTGCCAGCATACTGCTGACCTTAGGCGGCGCATTATTGATCGTAGCAAGCCTTTGCCCGAACGCGGCGCGGGCGGAACTCTCGATTTCTTCGACCAGGCGGCCCATGACATCGTCGAACAAAGCCCGTTGTTCACTGTCAAAGCGGCCCGCCCCGGTCACGAACAGATCAGTTACCCGTCGTAGGACGTCAGCGCGCGAGCCAATGTTGCGTTGAGCGACCGCGGCTTCGAGTTCATCGATCAGCGATTGGTGCGCCGCGGCGACGGCCTCTTGGCCATCGGACCTGCTGTTGCGTCGATCCAGGGTGTTCGACCCGGACCCGAAGCTACGCAGCATCTTTCATCTCCGGACCACTATAAATACTGTCGAAGTCGATCTCGGAGATCGGACCCGGGCGCTTGAACAGGTAGCCTTGCAGCGAGGTCACGCCGGCCAATCGCAAGATCCGGTAATGGTCCGCTGTTTCGACACCCTCCGCGGTCGTCGCTATATCAAGGCTTTGCGCAAGGGTCAGGGTCGCCGAGATGATTGCGGCGCAGTCGGCGCGTTTGGTCAAATTCTGGGTGAATGACTTGTCGATCTTGATCCTGTCGAAGGGAAATATCATCAACTGACTGAGCGACGAATATCCGGTCCCGAAGTCATCGAGTGCGACTGCGATGCCGAGGCTCTTGAACTGGCGCAACGCCGGCAGACATTCCGCCGCCGATTCGATGAGCGCCGTCTCGGTGATTTCAAGCTCTAACCGTTCCGGCGGCAGCCCCGATTCGGCCAGTGCGCACATCACGACGTCGGACAGATTGGTCTTGCAAAATTGCACCGGGGATAGATTGACCGCGACCTTGACGCTGGCCGGCCAGGTCGCGGCCTCGATGCACGCGGTATGCAGCACCCATTCGCCGATCTGTGTGATCAGGCCGGTTTCCTCGGCGAGCGGAATGAACCGGTCGGGAGAGATCATACCCTTCGTTGGATGCCGCCAGCGGACCAGCGCCTCCGCGCAGCAAATCCCGCCCGTCTTAGTGTCGATGATCGGCTGATAGTGAAGTTCGAGCTCGTCTTGCTGGATCGCCCGGCGCAATTCGTTCTCGATCTCCTGGCGTGCATCCTCGGCCGAGCTCATCTCCGGGTCGAAGAAGCGATAAGCGTTTCGGCCGGCCAATTTCGCACGATAGAGCGCGAGGTCCGCCATCTTCAAGAGGCTATCGGGATCGGACGCATGCTCGGGTGCCAAGGCAATTCCGATGCTCGTGGTAATATTGACCTCATTGCCCTCGATGTCGAATGGCTTGGCGAAGACCTCGAAAATGCGGTCCACAAGCCCGCTCGCGGCCGCGCGCTGGTTGGTCTCGCCCGCCTGAATGATGACGAACTCGTCGCCGCCGAGCCGCGCCAGCATGTCGGTTTCCCGCAGGAATGCCTTCAGGCGCATCGCTACTTCCCGTAGCAGGGCATCGCCGGCGGGATGGCCGAGCGTATCGTTGACGTGCTTGAACCGATCGAGGTCCAGCAGCAGGACGGTGAACGGATCTCCCCACCGGCGCTGGCGTGCGGCAGCATCTTCGATCTTCTGCACTGCCGCCGCACGGTTGGCGAGACCGGTCAAGGCGTCGTGATGCGCCATGAATGCAATCCGCTGCTCGGATTTCTTCCGTTCGGTAA
>JBEKNW010000254.1:0-5082 GCA_049522435.1 Xanthobacteraceae bacterium | reverse complement strand
AGCTCCATACGATCGCGGCGCTGTTCGGCCATCGACCCGACATGGTCCTCGGTTTCGAGATGTTCCCGCGGCGCGTTCAGCCGGTGCTTGACCGCTGGTCCAAGGGCGAGCTGGACGAAACTACCTTTCTGCGCGAGGTCAATTGGCCGCAAATCTGGGGCATCGCCGACGAGCTCTACCTGCCGCTATTCCATTTCGCCCGCATGCATCGCTTGCCGATGCTGGCGCTTAATGTCGATCGGGCGACGAACCGTCGGGTTGCAGCACAAGGATTCGCCTCCGTGCCGAACACCGAGCGGGAGGGCGTCGGCGATCCTGTGCCGGCCTCTTCTTCCTATCGCGATCGTCTGTTCGAGTGGTTTAAGAAGCACCCGGGCGCTGGTCATGGTGCCCGCGCAGCTTCGGAGCCGTTCGAGCGTTTCGTCCGCGCCCAGCTGTTCTGGGACCGCGCGATGGCCGAGGCGATCGCTGGCGCGCGGCGTGATGGGCAGTGGCCGCTGGTCATCGGCGTCATGGGTAGTGGCCATGTGGAGTACGGAGACGGTGTGCCACACCAGCTCGCCGCCCTCGGGGTGGACGATGTGACTACTGCGCTGCCCTGGCGTGCCGACACCGATTACCCGATCCATGATCCCCCGATTGCGGATGTTCTTTTCGGTGTGGCACCGCCCTCCGTGACAAATTAAGGTCACGGCTTTCGCATCGCTCGCTGATGCAGCAAAAATATTAGGACCGAGGAGATCAGCAGCATTCGTGGAGACAAGCAGGTCCTTTTCCGACGCATCCCGACAACATTGTGCGGGTGGGTACAAACTATAAGTTCAACTGATTTGCTCGATCGCCAAGAGCTAAGCAAGGTGACGGTTGCGGTGCCGCAATGCGTCCGGAATCGGAGGATGACCGGACACGTCGCAGCGGGCATCGATCCATTGTTTTATGTGAGTACTGGTACTGGTACTGGTAATGGAAACAGATCAGGTTGGCGGAGGGTCGTTTCAAAGAAAAAGCCCCCGAGGGCAGCGCACGGCGCAGCCAGCATCACCGCGCCAGCGGTCCATCGGCCTTCTTCCAGGCAGCGATGCCGCCCTCGATGTGACAGGCGGATTTGAGACCGGCATCGGGCGCCGCCGGCGCCGCCATCGCCGAGCGCTCGCCGAAAGCGCAGTAGAAGACGATGCGCTTGCCGGTCGCCGCCGCCAATTCGTGCAGCATGCCGCCGGCGCTGACGTTGGCCGGCAAGTCCGCATAGGGCGCATGCAGCGAGCCGGGAATGACGCCGGGCTTTTCGCGTTCGCTGTGCTCGCGCAGATCGACGATCGCCACGCCGGGGCGGCCGCACAACGCCATCGCCTCGGCCGCCGATAAAGCCCAGCCCTGGCGCGCGATCTCCTCCTGGCGCAGGCCGACATGCATGTTGGCCGGTACCGCCGCGTCCATCATCTTCGGGTTTGGCAGTTTCAGACTGCTCATCAGATCGACATATTCATCGACCGATTTGACCCTGAGCCGCGGGTTGAAAAACTTCTCCTCGCCGATGGTCGAGACCGTGTCGCCCTTGTAGTCGTGCGCCGGATAGACCAGCGTCTCGTCGGGCAGCTTCATCAGCTTGTTGAAAATGGAATCGTATTGCGCGCGCGGGTCGCCGTTCTGGAAATCGGTGCGGCCGGTGCCGCGGATGAGCAACGTGTCGCCGGTGAAGACGCGGTCGGCCAACAGGAACGAATAGGAATCATCGGTGTGGCCGGGCGTGTACAGCACGTCGAGCCGCAGCCCCTCGATCTCGATGCGGTCGCCTTCCGTCACGCGCATGGAGACGACATCGGCGCGGGTGTGTTCGCCCATCACCGTGACGCACTGGGTACGGTCGCGCAGCGCGCCGAGCCCGGTCACGTGATCGGCGTGCAAATGGGTGTCCACGGCCTTGACCAGCCTGAGGTCGAGTTCGCGCACCAGCTGCAGTTAGCGGTCGACGCGATCGAGAACCGGATCGATGATCAGCGCCTCGCCGCCATGACGGCTGGCGAGCAGATAGGTGTAGGTGCCGGAGGTGCTGTCGAACAGCTGGCGGAAGATCATGTGCGCCTCGTTCTTGTCCGCGTCCATTACGATGATGCAGATGCTCTGCGCTTGAATTTACCATCGATGCGTGGCGTCAAAACGCCGCGGCGGCAAGGCAATAGTTAAGTCTCCGGATCAGGGCGTATCCATTTGTGTGCCGTCGTGGAGCTTGTTACGATAATGGATTGATGGCAAGCGGCCCCCGCCCTATCAGAGCATGAATTCATACCTCGACGATCTCGAGTCCCGAAGCATTTACATCCTCCGCGAGGCACATGCGCAGGTCGATCCACTGGGCATGCTGTGGTCGATCGGCAAGGACAGCAACGCGCTCTTATGGATGGCACGCAAGGCGTTCTTCGGCCGCGTGCCATTTCCGGTGATGCAACTCGATACCGGCATGGAACTGCCCGACGTCTATGCCTTCCGCGACCGGATCGCGACGGAATGGGGCCTCGATCTGCACGTCGAACCCTGTCCGCCGATCGAGACGATCGACCCAAAGCTTCCGGCCGCGTCGCGCGCCGCTGCTCGCAAGACCGCTGGACTGAAAAACCTGATCGCGCGGCGCGGCTTTCGCGGCATCCTGCTCGGCATCCGCCGCGACGAGCAGGCGACGCGCGCCAAGGAGCGCGTCTTCAGTCCGCGTGCCGCCGACGGCACGTGGGATTTCCGCGATCAGCCGGCAGAGCTGTGGGACCAATACAAGGCCGAGTTCCCGCCCGGCGCGCATCTGCGCATCCATCCGCTGCTGCACTGGCGCGAAATCGACATCTGGCGCTATACAAAACGCGAAAACATCCCGATCGTACCGCTCTATTTTGCGCGCGATGGCTTGCGTTATCGCTCGCTGGGCGAGAAGAACATCACGTTCCCAATTCGCTCGACCGCCGCCACCATCGACGAGATCATCGCCGAACTCGAGACGACTACCGCGCCTGAGCGCGCCGGCCGGGCGATGGACCACGAGGCCGAAGACGCATTCGAGCGCTTGCGGTCCGCCGGCTACATGTGACGGCGATGGCCGCAAACATCATGCGGGACCCGATTCGCATCGCCGTGGTCGGCCATGTCGACCACGGCAAATCGACGCTGATTGGTCGGCTGCTGCACGACACCGGCAATCTGCCTGATGGCAAGCTCGCCGAGCTTAAAGAAACATCCCGCCGCCGCGGCATGCCGCTGGAATGGTCGTTCGCGCTCGATTCGTTCCAGGCCGAACGCGATCAGGCCGTCACCATCGGCACGACGCAGATTTTGCTGCGAACCGCCACACGCAATTACGTCATTATCGATGCGCCGGGACACAAGGAGTTTCTGAAAAACATGCTCACCGGCGCGGCGCAGGCCGATGCGGCGATTCTGGTGGTCGACGCCGTGGAGGGCGTGAGCGAACAGTCGCGGCGTCACGCGTATCTGCTGCAGCTCATCGGCATACGCCACGTGCTCGTCGCGATCAACAAGATGGATCTGGCCGGCTACCGGCAGGACCGCTTTCAGGCGGTGCGCGACGAGATCGTTCGCTATCTTTCCGGAATTGGGCTCGCGGCGCACCTCGTGCTGCCGGTCGCAGCGCGCGATGGCGACAACCTGACGATGCCGGCGACCACGATGCCGTGGCACTCGGGCCCGACGCTACTGGCTGCGCTCGATAATTTTGCGGCAAGCCCGATGCCCATCGAGTTGCCGCTGCGCCTGCCCGTCCAGAACGTCTATCGCATCGATAAGAGGCGCATCATCGTCGGGCGGATAGAAAGCGGCGCGCTGCGCGTCGGGGACGAATTGCTGTTTTCGCCTGGTAACCAAACGGCAGCCGTCAAAACTATCGAGACTTGGCCGCCAAACGCAGGGCCGGCAGAAGCCAAATCGGGTGAATCAATCGGCATCACGCTCGACAAGCCGATCTTCGTCGAGCGCGGCGATCTGGCCAGTCATGTGACCGACCCGCCGATGCTGACACATAATTTCCGCGCCCGCCTGTTCTGGTTCGGGCGGACGAGACTGACGGTCGGCGCATGCTACCGCGCCAAGCTCGGGACCTGGGTCCGATCCATCACGGTGCATTCGATCGATCGCGTCATCGACACTGACCTGCTCAACAGCCACGAAGCGCCTTTCGTTGCCACACACGAGGTCGCCGAGGTTACGTTGCGCAGCCAGAGTCTACTGGCGCTCGACGACCACCGTGCAAATCCCGCACTCGGCAGATTTGTGCTGATCGACGACCATGACGCGGTCGCTGCCGGTATCATCAGCATGGAGGGGCTTGCCGACGAACGGCGGGCGGCAGTCGGCGCGGGCAATCGGTTCGGGACCGAGCACCTACTCACCGCCGAACTCCGGGCCCGGCGCAACGGCCACCGCGGTGCTGTCGTGTGGTTCACCGGTCTGCCGGGCGCAGGGAAATCGACCCTGGCGATGGAGGCCGAGCGCCGGCTGTTCCTGCGCGGTTATCAGGTCTACGTGCTCGACGGCGACAATATTCGTCGCGGCTTGAATTACGATCTGGGTTTTTCGCCCGCGGACCGTGTCGAGAACATCCGTCGCATCGGCGAGATGGCGGCACTCTTCGCCGATGCGGGCCTCATCGTCATCACCGCGTTTATCTCGCCCTATATCTCGGACCGGGAAAACGCGCGGCGGGCGGCGAAAAGCTCTTTCCACGAAATCTACATCAAGGCCGATTTGGCAACCTGCGAGCGGCGCGACCCTAAAGGCCTCTACAAGCGCGCCCGGGCGGGCGACATTGCGGATTTCACCGGCGTATCGGCGCCATACGAAGAACCCGTAAATCCTGACTTGGTGGTCGACACGGCCAGCCAGCCGGTGGAAGAAGCGGTTCGCGCCATTCTCGACTATATCGAGCAGAACATCGTTTTCAATTCCACCGCAGCAGCGGTTACCTAGTGTTGTGATTCCAACGCTTGTTTCGCACGGGCGACTTTACTGAAGATTTCTGTGGCGGTCTTTGTCCAGACGTAGGGCTTGGGATTGCCGTTGTGATTGTTGAGATAGTCCATGATG
>JBEKNW010000253.1:0-5100 GCA_049522435.1 Xanthobacteraceae bacterium | reverse complement strand
CGCGTCCACTGCCCCGAAGCGCGCGGACCGACGCGACGTCGCGGATATTGCAGGCGATCCGGATGATTGACGAGGTCGACGGTGACCGTTCCGATCGGACACAGCCGGCCGTGGTTGAGCGGTGATTGAGGATCGCCCTCGACTTTGACGAGAACGCCGTCGCGCACGTGCAGCAGCGTGCCGCATCCGCCGTGGCAAGAGCGGCACACACTCTTGAAGATGGTCGTGGGCTGGCCGGCGCCGGCTTGTTTCGCCTGGTCTTGCTGGATCGTCATCAGATCGTGCTCCCCGCTGCGGCGTCGGGACGGCGCTGAAATTGCGAGAGTTTACCCGTTAGGCGATCTCTCAAGTTATGCAAAATTCGAACCTCATGATAGTTTTTTGCGAACACTCGCAGCCGTCCTGGGCGCGTGCGCGGGCCGCGGTCGATGAGAGCGGACGATCTCCTTGATCCATGTCAAACCAAATTCGCATACACCATTGTAATCACTCAAGACCCCGAAGGTCGAAAAAGTTAGGAGAATTTCGTGCAATCAATCAAAATTTGTGGAGCGGAAACATGAGCTTCACAAAAATGATCGGCGCCAGGCTTCTGCGCCGGGGCGCTGTCGTCGCCGCGGCGCTGGCGCTGGTGGCGGCGCCGGCGCTTGTGGCGCTCGCTCCAGCCGAGGCGCAGACGATCAAGATCGGCATGATTCTGACCTATTCGGGACCCGATGCCGCGCTCGGCGAACAGATCGATCGCGCGGTCAATCTCTTCGTCAAGCTGCATGGGAGCGAGCTGCCGCCCGGCGTCAACGTCGAACTGATCAAGCGTGACGACACCGGCGTCAATCCCTCCCTTGCCAAGCGTCTCGCCCAAGAACTGGTGCTTCGCGATCAGGTGCAAATCCTCACCGGCGGACAGTGGACGCCCAATGCCATGGCGGTTGCCGCGCTGACCAAGGAGGCGAAGGTGCCCTTCGTCACCATGACCGCCGGCGGCAGCGCGGTGACGCTGCAATCGCCTTATGTCGTCCGTACCGGCTGGACGTTGTGGCAAACCAGCTACCCGCTGGGCGAGTGGGCGGCGAAGCAGGGCTGGAAAAACGCTTATATTGTGGTGAGCGACTTCGCTCCGGGCTACGACGGGGAAGCCGCCTTTACCAAGAGCTTCACCGAGGGTGGCGGCACGATCGTCGGCTCGGTGCATATTCCGCTGAAGACGACCGACTACCTGCCCTATTTTCAGAAGGTCAAGGATGTGAACCCGGACGTTGTCTATGTGTTCAATCCCGGTGGTCCGCAGGCGACCGCGTTCATGAAAGCGTTCGACGACATCGGCATCACCAAGTCGAAGATCAAGTTGATCGGCCCGCTCGACATTACCTATGATGACGAACTGCCGAATATGGGCCGCAGCGCACTGGGCGTGGTCACGCTGGGCCAGTATTCGCCGGCCGCGACGCGCCAGACCAATGTCGATTTCGTCGCCGCATGGAAAAAGGAATACGGCGCCGACTCGGTTCCGACCTTTTTCGCCGTGGCCGGCTGGGATGGCATGCGTGCGATCTACGATGCGATCAAGGCGCAGAAGGGCAACATCGACCCCGATACGACCATGAAATTCCTGCGCGGATGGTCGGATCCGAATAGTCCGCGTGGGCCGATCGAGATCGATCAGGCGGGCGACCTCGTTCAGAACCTCTATCTGCGCCGCGTGGAGGAAAAGGACGGGCACCTGGCGAACATCGAATTCGCAACGATCGCGCGGACCGGCGATCCGTGGAAGGTGTTCAATAAGAAATAAGCAGGGGCACGAACGACCGGACATGCTGGGCGCAAGCGCGTGACAACGATCATCACGATCCTGTTCTTCGGGATCGCTTATGGCATGATCCTGTACCTGATCTCCGTCGGGCTTTCGGTAACGATGGGGTTGATGGGTTTCGTCAATCTTGCGCACGGCGTGTTCGCCATGCTCGGCGGCTACGCCACCGTGACCTCCATGAACCGGTTCGGCGTTCCGTTCCTGCCGGCGCTGGCGATCGGCTGTGTCCTGGTCGCCGCGCTTGGTTTTGTGCTGGAGCGGACGCTCTATCGCCATCTTTACGGCAGGTCCGAACTTGATCAGGTGTTGTTCTCATTTGGCCTCATTCTGGTCTCGGTTGCGATGGTTCGCATCGCGTGGGGGCCGCTTGCCCAGCCGATCCAGTTGCCGGATTATTTGAAAGGGCAGGTGAAGATCCTCGATATTACCCTGCCGGCTTACCGGCTGGCGTTGGTCGGATTCGGTGCGGTGGTCATCGCCGGGCTGTGGTTCGTCTTCGATCGAACATTGTTTGGTGCACGCATCCGTGCCGCCGTCGACAATCGGGCGATGGCGCAATCGATCGGCATCAATACCAGCCGTCTATTTGCCGCCGCCTTCGGTTTGGGAACCGGTCTGGCCGCGCTGGGCGGTGGCCTTGGCGCCGATGTTCTCGCCATCGCGCCGGCCTATCCGCTGCAATATTTGGTCTACTTTCTGATCGTTGTCGCCGTCGGTGGTCTCGGCGATATCAAGGGCCCCTTCGTCGCCGCGCTGGCGATCGGACTGGCGGACACCGCCTGCCGCTATTTTCTGCCCGCAGCCGGTTCGATTTTCATTTTTGCTTTTGTTTTCGTCGTTCTCATCTGGCGCCCGAACGGCATCATGGAACGTCGTTGAGATCGCAGCATGACAACCGTTTCCGCGTCACCAATTGTTCACGCGGCCCCGCCGTCCGGCATCGTCCGGCTGCTGCAACTGTTGCCGTGGTTGGTGGTTGCGGGCTTGCCGCTGGCGCTGCCGGGATATGAGCCGCTGGCGACGCAAGTCTTCGTGATGATCCTGTTCGCGTTGTCGCTCGATCTCTTGGTGGGTTATGCCGGTATTGTTACGCTCGGTCATGCCGGCCTGTTTGGCGTGGGCGGCTATACGGCGGGCATCCTTTCCGTGCACGGTGTCACCGATCCGATTGTTACCGCAATATGCGGGATGATCCTGGCGGCGGTCACCGGTCTGGTCTTTGGCGTCGCCATGCTGCGGACCAAAGGTCTCACGCTGCTGATGCTGACCATGGCGTCGGCCTTTCTGCTTTATGAAATCGCCAACAAGGCCACCGCACTGACCGGCGGCGAGGATGGATTGCAGGGCGTCTCGTTCACGGCGCTGCTCGGCCTGTTCGCCTTCGACTTCCGCGGCAAGACGGCATTCTTCTATAGTTTGGCGGCATTGTTCCTGGTCTTCACCTTTGTGCGGGCGCTCATCAACTCGCCGTTCGGCTGGTCGCTGCGCGGTATTCGCGAGAATGACGCGCGCATGGCCGCGGTCGGTTGCCCGATCATGCAGCGCCGCGTCACCGTCTATGTGATTGCATCGGCGCTAGCTGGTCTGGCCGGCGCCTTGCAAACCCAGACCACGCAGTTCGTCGCGCTGTATTCGCTCAGCTTCGAACTGTCGGGCAATATCCTGATCATGCTGATCCTGGGCGGTTCGGGCCGGCTCTATGGGGCGTTTGTCGGTGTTCCCGTCTTCATGCTCGCCCAGGACCTGCTTGCCAAGCAGGACCCGGCAAACTGGTTTCTGGGGCAGGGCATTATCCTCATCGCCATGGTGATGCTGGCGCCGGGCGGAATTCTCGGCATCGCCGAGCGCGCCGTTAACGCCATCAAGACGCGGAGTGGTCGATGACGGGCACCGCAACCCTTGAAACCCGCGGACTCAACCGTGCATTCGGCTCAAACTGGGTGATCGCCGACGTGAATTTCATGCTGCGGCCCGGCGAGCGCCGGGCGTTGATTGGTCCCAATGGCGCCGGCAAAACGACATTCGTCAATCTGCTCACCGGCCGGTTGCGCGCGTCTTCCGGCAACGTGTTGCTCAACGGCGAAGACATTACCCAGCTCGGCGAAGCGCGGCGCATCCGTCTGGGCATTGGCCGGACATTCCAGATCACTTCGTTGTTTCCCAAGATGACGGTGCGTGAAAACGTGTTTCTTGCGGTTGCGGAGTGCGAGGGAATTGCCGGAAAACTGGTCCGTTCGGTGTTCAGCCATCGTCCGCAGGTGGAGCGCGTCGATGAGCTGGTGCATCGCGTCGGGCTGAGCGATGTGGCGGGCGTCCCGGCGCAATTATTGCCATATGGCCGGCAGCGTCTCCTCGAAATCGCCATTGCGCTGGCGCTGCGTCCAAAAATCCTGTTGCTCGATGAGCCCGCCGCCGGAATTCCGACCGCGCAGAGTCACGTCATCCTTGACATCATCGCGACCCTGCCGAAGGAGATCGCCGTACTGCTCATTGATCACGACATGAATCTGGTCTTTCGTTTTGCCCAACAGATTTCTGTTCTGGTGCAGGGCTCAATTCTCGTGGAGGGAGCACCGCAGGATATCGCGGCCGATGCCCGTGTGCGTGAAGTTTATCTTGGAGACAGCAAGCATGGCCTGCCTGCTGCGGCTTGACCGGGTCACCGCCGGGTTCGGCCAGACGGTGATCATCGAGGACCTCTCGTTCGCGATCGAGCAGGGTGGCGTGCTGGCGGTGCTCGGGCGCAACGGCGTCGGCAAATCGACCTTGATGAAAACCATCGCCGGCCAGGCGCGGTTGCATGCCGGCAATATCGCCTTCGAGGATCGCGAGATCGGCGCTCTCGCCAGCTACTATCGCGCGCGCGGCGGCATTGGTTATGTGCCGCAAACCCGCGACATTTTCCCCTCGCTGACGGTCGAGGAAAATCTGCTCATCGCCGCGCAGCCGGGACGATGGAATCTGGACAGCGTCTATGAGCTGTTTCCGAATCTCGCGGCGCGGCGTCGCAACGGCGGCCTCGAAATTTCCGGCGGCGAGCAGCAGATGCTCAGCATTGGCCGGGCGCTCATGGGCAATCCGCGGCTGCTGCTGCTGGATGAACCCATGGAAGGCCTGGCGCCGGTGATCGTGGAGAAGCTGTTCGAGGTGTTCGAATTGCTGCGCGACAGCGGAAATTTCGGGATCATCCTGGTGGAGCAATATGTGAATCTTGCGCTCAACTTCGCGCCACGCACGATTGTTCTTGACCGCGGGCGGATCACCTACGACGGGCGATCCGCCGATCTTGC
>JBEKNW010000252.1:0-5147 GCA_049522435.1 Xanthobacteraceae bacterium | reverse complement strand
TTTTCTATTTCTCTTTGTTGTTGTGGGACGAGTATTCCTTGAAGGCAATTACCGCCGGATTTTCATTCCCATTGTTGGCCTTGTTGTCGTTTTTACCGTGTGCGGCAGCTATGCTCTGGTGCAACTACTCTGCAGAACCTTTTTGCCCCGCCCGTGGCCGGCAATATTTGCAACACTGTTGGTTGGCGCTGCCTCTGCCTTCGTGATCGCCGGCTACAAGCCCGCTGCGTACCAGCAGCCTCCCCTATCCATCCACCGCGCGATCTATAATGCCCTACGGGCGGATGTCGCGCCGGATCGACGACTCTTGGTCCCCACTTGCTTCAGCTACGGTATGGTGAAATCATGGGTCGGCCTCGGATCGAATGTCTATTTCGGATCAAACGTCGTCTCCCTCGCCCAGAGCAGCCCCGAGCGGGTGCAGAACTTCGATCGTTTCGTTGCCCGTTACTCCGTCCGCTACGTACTCGTATTGAAGCAATATGAGCTGCCGATCATGCCAATCGAGGACGTGAAGCTGCTTTTCGCGGTATTTTATGGCGTCGATCTGCCGAAGAATATCGAGGAGACAATCAAGGTAGCCCCGCAGAATATTTTTCCAAATGAAACGCGCGTCATGTGGTCCGGGGAAGCATGCCAATTCGAAACCGAAGTGTTGCGCCGGATTTTGATCGAGCGCGACAGTCGACTTATAATGTCGCTACCAATCGCCGACATTTATGAGCTTCCCGAGAGGCGCGCCAATACTTGATCTCGGAAGCGGGGCGGCTGGAGTGAAACGACAGCGCACTATGTCTCACTCCTAACGATTTTAGCGATGGGGGAACGATGGTGAGACGCAATCGTAAGAGGCAGCCGAGGAACGGCGATGGCCGAAAAGTTGTCTAGTGAGAAGGAGGCCTTGCGGGTCGTCGCCCGGCAGCAAACCGAGGTGCTGTTGGACTCGGCCGAAGCTGCCGCACGGCAACGAGCCCATTTGCTGCTGCATCGAGACCATTCCGATCCGGTGCAACGCTTCCTCATCGGCCTGCAGCCGCAGACCTATATCCGACCGCATCGGCACCCGGCGCAATGGGAGATGCTGGTACCCCTCGCGGGTGCCGCGCGATTGTTCATCTTCTCGCCGGCGGCCGATATCACGAACGTGACGGAACTTGCGCCCGGACGAACGACGCTGGTGGAAATCCCGATGAACCATTGGCACACGCTCATCGCGGTTGCAGAGCGGACGCTGCTTCTCGAGCTTAAGCCCGGCCCCTTTCGTCCCTCTGAGTTCGCGCCATGGGCGCCGGAGGAAAGCCTGCCCCTGAGTTCGGAGCTGGTGCGCTGGCTGGCAGGGGCAGACATCGGCGAGAGTTGGCACTCCCGGTAGGCGATCACTGCTGCTTCGCCTGGAATGCGCTCATCGATCAGCCCTGGAAGATGATGTCTATCGGTCCATCGCGCGCCGGCGTGCAACCCGGCGAAGCGCGCTACGCGACCGGCAGTAATCCCTTTGCCGCCACGAACCAGCGCACCGTCCGCTGAAGCCCGTCCTGGAGGCTTGTTTCGGCGCACCAGTTCAGCCGCGCCTTGGCCTTACGGGTGTCGGCGAAGTTGCGCAAGACATCGCCAGCGCGCCGATCCTTGAATTCGATCTGCGGCCGGGGATAGCCCTCAGCTTCGAGGGCGTCCGACAGCGCGGTGGCCAGTTCGCTCACCGAGGTCTCGCGTGCCGTTGCGATCTGAAAGACCTCCCCTCCAACGTCGTCGACTGCGGTCGCGAGCTTGATGGCCTTGATGAGGTCGTCGATGAAGATGAAATCGCGAGTCTGGGCACCGTCCCCGAAAATCTGCAACGGCTGCTTGGCGAAAGCACGGCGGATGAACTTCGCCACCACGCTTTCCTTGTGCTCAGACCCTGGCCCGTAGACATTGCCGAACCGTAGCGCCACGGTCGAAATCCCGAATGTCCGGGCGTAGGCGCTGCAATAGGCTTCGCCGGCGAGCTTGCTCGCGCCATAAGGGGAAACCGGGTGGCTGGGCAGCTCCTCGTGGATGGGCGGTTCACATTCGCCGACGGTGGCGCCTGAGGAGGCAAAGACGAAGCGGCGTACCCCGGTCTTGCGGGCACCTTCCAAGTAATTAAACGTGCCGACGACGTTGGTAGTGCAATCCGTGCGAGGATCGGCGACCGAGGGGGCCACCCCGGTGTTGGCGGCGAGGTGAACGATAGCGTCAACGTCACGGCAGGCGGCTACTGCGAGTTCCGCATCCCTGATGTCGCCCAGCACGAGCTGAATGCGCCGCTGTGGCAGGGGGATGTCCGGGCCGGAAACCCGCTCGATCTCGGCTAGGCGCTCCAGATTCTCCCACCGTCCGGCTGATAGATTGTCAACCACCCGAACGCAATGCGCGTTGTTGCTCAGGAGGTGCGCGACGAGGGATTGACCGATGAAGCCGCAGCCGCCGGTGACCAGAAACGCTGCCATGCGAGCGCCTTTTCTGTGAGGCCTGGAACAGCACAGCAATATGCCTCATTATGGAACCAGTCCAGGACCGCCGCCTACAGCAGCCTTTTTGACTGCTGGCGTTGAACCTAGCGAAAGGGTGAGAGCTTCGCCTGGCGCGGCTCCTGTATTCGCTGGTCTTTCGACAATCGCCCCGCGTCACCGCCAGCTTTCGTGATCGAAATTTGAGGGTGCCGTAGTATTTCATCAACAGGGGAACGGTCAATAGTGTCTCACTAAAAAGCGGTTCATGCGCCTCGGCGGAAAGGCGGACTGTCCTCCATTTAAGCATCAAACGCGCCGAAGTCCTTCTCACTACCGTTCTGTCTGTGGACAGCGAGATAGATCAACAAGCCTATCAACGTCGCCAGCGACGTTGCCAATCCCACCCAAAAAAGATGTCGCTGTATGTCAGTTGTATGGTGCTCCGACCGCTGTTGACAGGAATTCCGATGTAGGCGTGATAAGCCTTCAAGACGGGCGTCTTCCCGCCATTGACGCTGGCGCGCCATCCCGCATCGAAATTGTCCGGAATAACGATGATGCCCGGATACGACGATGCAACGCTGAAGCGCATCGAGCCCGGCCGATCTTCCGTCACTGCGACTTTCGCATCTGCGTCGCGCCCGGACGGACATGCGGGATCACGTTCTGGGAGAAAATTCGTTGCGCCGGGTGCAACGAGGGCGACCCCCTCGGCGTAGGCGTGAAGCACATCGTCCCTAACGCCGGCCGGACGAGCATCGGCGGCGACGCGCCAGTTACAGAACAGCCGGATGCCACCGTCATAAGTGCTACGTATCCACAGCGCGCATCCATTCTCCTCGGCGACACGCCGCCAGCCGTTCGGGGCGCCGCCGTCTGGCAAAACATGTATTTGACAGCGAGCATGCCGAGTGCATCGGCATCGAGGTCGCTGCAACGCGGGAGATTGACCCAGTGCGGACGAAGCACTTCGCGGACCTCGTACCTGTCAAGATAGCTCAGCGTGTACGAGAGGCTTTGTGGGAAGAACAGACTGAAGCCCGTCGTGTCCCGTTTCTCCCCCTCCAGGAACGGATCCAGGTGAGTATCGGAAATGAATCGGAAATTGGGATCCGGGTCGTTCCGAACGATGCCTTCAAGCCGCGGTAATTCCGGCTTATTGTCCACAAGAGGAGCGGAAGCTTGCATCCCCGGGTCATAGGACCAAAAGAGCTCCGCTGTTCCGCTCAAAGCGGAGACGCCGACAAGAAGAGCGCCGACGGTCCTCATCGGCCTGCGCTCGAGCGGCGCGAATCTTAAATCGGCGGCTCGTGCTGGCGATGCCGTAGGCCGCGGCGCCGAGCAATGTCGCGGCGGCGAGAATGATCGGCATCTTTCCCGAGCGGATGCCGTTATTCAGGAATAAGAGTCCGGAAGCTGCGAAGAACGCCGCCAGAGATACACGCGCCACGCTGCCGAGCTCGCCGCCTTGTCTTTTTTCATCGTACTGAAAGACCGCAAACGCATTGCTGAGGAAAAGGATCTGTAGAATATTCTGAAATGGCATGAACCACCGTATCGTCGATACGATGGGTATGCTCTCGTATAAACCGGCCAGAACCGGGCCGATTGCGGGCAGCGACAGCGCCATATAGGCGGCGCCCCAGAGAAGCACGAGATGAAATCCCATCAGTCCGGGCAAGGGCGGCTTCGGCGCCGACCGCAGGCATAGGATGCCCGCCGGAAGCAGCACGAGCGATTTGAAAGTCACCGTGTCTGCAGCGGGCGTCACCGGTACCAGCGGAAAGAGCATGCGGGCGTAGCCGAGTATGTTGTCGGCGATAGTCGGCGGATAATGCAGACTGAGCGGCGGCGCGGCCGAGCTCGTGAAGTGTCCCATGAGGGGCACCGACGAGATCCCCGACAGCAGAAAGCCGGCGATGGAGATGACTGCGGCGCGGATGATGGCGCCGAACACGCCGCGCCAGGGTGCCTGCCAAGGCGCGCCGTGAGCGAATAGGAGGGACGATAAGACGAGCGCATAGTTGGCGCTGATCACAAAGGAAAAGCCGATGAGCGCGACGAGGGCGACATGATGCATGGGACGCAAGCGCTCGTGCAGCAGCACCCTATGACAAGCAGCGTCGTGGCGTGCGCTTCAAGTCCCACGATGCGTCCCGAAAGCTCGGTCTGAATGAGCAGGTCGGTGAAGCCCAGGCTGACGACAAACAGGAAATTCCAGAACGGATCGAGCCCTATCTTGCGCCCGACCAGCCATGCGGGCACGGCGGAAAGCAAAATCAGCGCAAAAAACAGGGCATTCAGCTGCAGATTGGCATAGGCTGACGACGGATCGACCAGCAGCGCGACGAACCAAAAATGCTCGGGATCCGCGGATAAGGGATATCCGCCATTGCGGAACGGATTCCAAACGCAAAACCATGGGCGTTGCGCACGAAGGCCACGAACTTCATGATGCGGTTGCCGTCGCTGGCCGGAGTTCCGTCGTTGCGCAGTATCCCCACCCACAGAATTCCAATCGCCAGCAACCCGAGAATAAGGGAAAGCGCGTTTCCCGAAACAATGCGTCGGCGGCCGGCGGCGAAATGAACGGGACGGCGGCTGGATAGCATGGTCATCGAGCGCCCGCTTGGCGGACGCGAGCTGCGCCGGCGCGGATATCAGTCAGTCGGA
>JBEKNW010000251.1:0-5150 GCA_049522435.1 Xanthobacteraceae bacterium | reverse complement strand
CGCGTCGCCGTAAGGAATTCGATGTTGGGGGCGAGCGCGCAAAGGACCGATCCGGCCATGAACAGGACGAGTGCCGTGAGCATCATGCGCCGGCGGCCGAACGAGTCGCCGAGGCGCCCGTAGACCGGCGCGGCGATCGTGTTGGCGACCAGATACGACACCACCACCCAGGATATCCGCTCGACCTCGCCGAGGCTCGAGGCGATGGCCGGCAGCGCCGTGACGACGATCGTCTGGTCGGCAACCGCCAGGAACATCGGCAGCATGATCGAGGGAAAGACCCGCCAAAACAGCGATCGCGGTGACGGCGGCTTGCCCATGCCGGAAGCCGCCTCGATGGTGGGGGCTTCAGTTTCCACACGGGTGAGATCTTCGTCCATCGAATGAGCCGGCTGTTCTCGGCTGAAGGGTCTTGCTGAAAGGTCTTGTTGAAGTCTTGGCGAAAGATTCCGTCGCGGGCAAGGCGCCGCGCCGCTGCAATCTTGATTAAATGAGCCAAATCCCCGGGATTTCCCGGCGCACAGGTTCCACGTCCCGCCGCCGCTTCAGCGTGTGGCAATGCGGAAAGGGAATAGTGACGGACGAAGCCATTGTTTCGCTCTCGCTGCGCCGGCGTTGCGCAGCTTGGCGAGATGCTGCGAAAGAGCGGATTGGGTAAACCCGACGGCTTCGACCAGTTCGCCGACCGAACGCTCGCCCTCGGTCAGCGCGCACAAGATCGCCAGCCGGCGCTCATTGGAACGTAGGTCAACATCCATTGCCGTTGGTATCAGACACGCCGCAAGAGCCGCAAAACAACGCCGGCCGCCCAGGGGCGGCCGGTTTTTGGTTTCGAGCAGGTGCGACCGGCTGGCGCGTGCGGCTCAGCCGAGGAAACCAACCCGTTCCTGCTCGCGCGCCTCCGCCGCATTCGTCGGCTGCGCCGGCAATTGCAGCACGGTGGCCGCCTGGCCCTCGCACAGGAGCGTCAGCAACACGGTGTGCCCATCCGGAAACTCGAGCGCATCGTGATGCGCGGCCAACTTCTCCTTGTTGACCTGGCGAAAGATGGCCGTCTGGTGGTTGATCGTCTTCGTCTTCCACCCAAGCAGCCCGGCCGGCCGGCAGGCAACTTCACCGGCGAACGCCAATTCCGTTCCCGGCAACAGACACACCGCCATTCCAGGATCGTCCACGGCGGCAAACCCGCGTGTTCCGGTGCCGAAATCACGCGTCACGAGCTTATCGCCGACTTTCGCGGGTCGCGAGCGCACGCTTTGAAGGCTAAAGTCACACATTGGCGACTCCTTTCTTCCCCGGTCTTCCCATGACCACCCCCCACCCCTCCGGCAATGAGTCTAGCAAGAACGGTGCCGTCCGCGAGACGCAAAGGACATTGGACCGCAGGAGAGGATCGCGACACCCCTCGGCCTTTTCCAACGTCTTATTTGTGCGGCTTGCCGGCATCTTCCGCTCCTCAATGCCGTGGCGAAACCATCTCGCTCTGGAGAAGGTGCCACGAACAAGGCGCATTTTTCATCGGCTTGCCCATGATAAAGACGGGCGGCGACCGCTCGCGGGCGATTTTTTTAGTGCTCCATTGCCAATTGCGCTCTACTCGGCCCCACCCGCCGTATCAGCAGCAGAACGACCGGAATGAGCAAAAAAGCGAAAATGGCCCAAGTGTAGAAAATGTCGATGTAGGCCATCAGCGTCGCCTGCCCGCTGACGAGCTGGCCGATGTAGCCGATCGCCCGGCCATGCGCGCCGGCGGGCGATCCACTCTGCGCGAAGTATTGCGTAATGTGGTGCAGGGTGGATCGGAATACGGGCGAAGACGGAGTCAAATTTTCGACGAGCCGCGCCTGATGGAACTGGGAGCGCCGTAAGAGTTCGGTATTGGCCAGCGAGACGCCGATGCTTCCTCCCAGATTGCGGGCGACATTGATGAGCGCGGAACCCTCGCTGGTTTTTTGCTGCGGAAGACCGTCATAGGCGATCATATTGATCGGAATGAACATGAAAGGCATTCCGACTGTCTGAAAGACGCGCACCGTCGCGAAGTAGCTGAAGCTCGCATCGGGGACGAGCGAGGTCGAGTACCACATCGCCATCGCGATGATCGCAAAACCGATCGCCATCCAATATTTCGGCTGCATACGGCCCATGATCTGCCCCGCAATGGGCATCATGATCAGCATCGCCAGGCCGCCCGGCATCATGGCGAGCCCCGAAAGCATCGCCGTGTAGGGAAAGTTCGTCTGCATGAGCTGCGGCGTGATCTGGTTCGAGCCGAACAGGATGGCGCCCACCGCCAGCATCACCAGGAACGACATCGCGAACTGGCGCTGACGGAGCAGTCGAATATCCACGATCGGGTCGTCGTGGGTGAGCTCCCAGGGGATGAAGAATATGAACGAACAGGCGGAAATCGTCGCGAAGGTGATGATATAAGTCGAGTGGAACCAGTCTTCGATCTGGCCCCTGTCGAGCACGATTTCGAGACTGCCGAACGTGAGCGCGATCAGCGCGAATCCGATCCAGTCGACCTTGAGCCCGCCGGCGAGGCGCTCGCGGCGCTCGCGCTCGAGCACTTCGGGCTCTACGACCAGCCACTGCACCAGCACCAGCGAGACGATGCCGATGGGCACGTTGATGAAGAAAATCCAGTGCCATGAGTAGTTGTCGGTGAGCCAGCCCCCGATCGTGGGGCCGACCGTCGGCGCTACGATGACGGCAACGCCATAGAGCGCGAACGCCTGCGGGCGCTTCTCCGGCGGGAAGGTATCCGCGAGCATGGTCTGTGAGCTGGTCAGCATGCCGCCGCCGCCGAGCCCCTGCAGGATGCGAAAGACGATCAACGCGCTGAGACTGGACGCGAGCCCGCATAATAGGGAGGCCACGGTGAACATCGCGACGCAGAGTATATAGAAGCGCTTGCGGCCGATCACGTTCGACAGCCAGCCGCTCACCGGCAGCACGACGGCGTTGGCGACGAGATAGGTCGTGACTACCCAGGTGCTCTCGTCGACGCTGATCGCGAGGCTGCCCGCGATGTAGCGCAGCGACACGTTGGCGATGGCGGTGTCGAGCACGACCATGAAGGTGGCGATGGAGATGACGATGGCGATGAGCCAGGGGTTGCGATCGCCCGCCGCCGAGCGGTTCTCGCGGCCGGAATATTGCCGCTGTTCGCTCATTTTATCTTGACGGTCGGCACGACCGACATGCCGGGTCCGAGCAGCACGTCGGGCGGTTGATCGAACACGATCTTGACCGGCACGCGCTGGACGATCTTGACGTAATTGCCGGTCGCGTTCTCGGCGGGCAACAGGCTGAAGGCGGTGCCGCTGCCGACTTGGATGCTGTCGACATGGCCTTGGAATGTGCGGTCGGGAAAGGCGTCGATCCTGATGTCGACGGACGCTCCGGGCCGCACCTCGGTCAGTTGCGTCTCCTTGAAATTCGCCGTCACCCAGACTTCGCGCGGCACGAACATCATCAGCGTCTGTCCGACCGCGGCGTAGTCGCCTTTGGCGGCCGCGAGCTGGGTCACGCGGCCGGCGATCGGCGCGGTGACGACGGTGCGCGACAGATTGGTCTCGGCCTGTTCCGCGGCGGGGTTTCTTTGCATCAACTCCGCGTAGGAGAGCCTGCGCTGCGCCGAAAGCACGGGAGTCTGCTTGTCGGCGGCAATGGCGTTGGCCTGCGCCGCGGCAAAGTTGGCTTGGGCTTGCAGGAAATTGGAGGTGTATTGCTGCGCCTGCTCGACGGTGACCGCGCCGGTCTTGACCAGCCGCTGGTAGCGTTCGTCTTCCTGTTCCGCGAAGGTCAGCGCCGCCTGCGCCTGCGCGACCTGCTTGTTGGCCTGCTCGATGCGCGCCTGCTGCGCGGCTAGCTGGGCATCGAGATTGGCGATGCCGGCCTGGGCTTGGGCGACCTGCGCTTTGGCCTGATCGAGCTGGGCCTTGAAGTCGCGGTCGTCGAGGCGGACCAGCACGGCGCCGGCCTCGACGAGCTGGTTATCCGTCACCGGAACATCGACGATGGCGGCACTGACCTGCGCACTGATCTGGACCGTTCGGGCGTCGATGAAGGCGTCATCGGTCGTTTCATAACCGCTCGCGTTGACCCACCAGATCACGAGGGCGACCAGCGCGACAACGATCAATGCGGTGACAACGAGCACCATTCGGCGGCGCTGCCGCAGCCTGTCGATCCACGACTGCGTCTTCCGCGCCTCGCCGATTGCGGGCTTCGCTTCTCGGCCCGGCGCGGTGTCCTGGCGAGGTTCGTTGTCGGTGCGCTGATCCATGATTGACGTAGACGTTTGACGCGCCAAATGGGTTTCCGCTCGCCCAACGCGGGCTGCAACGGTCAATGCGGCTTCATCTTACTTCCTTTAGCCGTTAGCGACGCGGGAGGCCAGTCGGGAAAGCGCAAGGGGGTGCGCCGAGTCGTGGTCCGCATGGAGCGAAGCGGAATGCGCCGCCGCCCCGCAGTCAGCGCGTCGCATCGACGGGGACGGGCCGCACGGCCGCATTGGCCGGACGCTTGACGAGCGGGCGTAGCCCGGAGTGAGCGGCAGCGAAATCCGGGATCGGCGTTCGAGCCGCTCGATCGTTCCCGTTGTCGCTGTAATTCCCGAGCAGCGAACCGACAAAGTAATTCAGTTCTGAGATGTAATCTCGCGGGCGCAAATTGGATTGTTTCGCGGAGCCTGTCATCGGGCCGGTCACTTCGGCCCGGACCCGTTGGCTCGCAATCATGCATGCGAACTCGTTCTCGCGACGCCTCCGCGCCCGAGTTTTGCAATGAAACGCATTCGCCTCTCGGCGCCCCCCGCGGTTCTCGCCTGCCACGTGATCCAGAAAGCCTGCCCGCGGACTTGATCCGGGGATGGACACCGGCTTTCCGATAGATCGCGCTCAAGCAAGAAAACGAGGGAAGCGAAGCGCCGAAAGGCGCGGGTCTTTAGGTCCGCATCAGCGGATGCGGCGCCCCCCTCCGAACCTCTCCCGCTTGCAGCATGATCCCGAAAAGTGGCTGCCGGTTTTCGGACAAGATCATGCTCAAACAAGAAAGGGAGGCACGGAGGGGGGCTCGCCTCTCGGCGCTCCACCGCGGCTCTCACCAGGGGGCTTTCGCCCCTTTCGCTCAGCTCCAGGCCA
>JBEKNW010000250.1:0-5295 GCA_049522435.1 Xanthobacteraceae bacterium | reverse complement strand
CGATTCCAACGTCGCATGATCCAGCTTGCGCGCATCATCTTGTCTCATGCAATATCAGAATCACACGGCACTCGCCTTGTCTACAAAATACTGAAACTACTTGTGGGTTGATTAATAGCACGAATTTAGTGGGGGGCCGCGCCATGCCGCAATGCTCGCGCGTCGATTTTCCGCGGCCCGAGGCACCGGAGCGGGTTCATTTGCATTGCCGGATTTGATAGGGTGGGCGGGGTAAGCTCTTTGCCACGCGGAGATCGATCATGCTCGACATCAGCAAGCGACAGGGCGCAGCGCCGTTCGACACCGCGCGGCTCGACCAGCTGATGGACGACGCCGGGATCGATGTGCTGCTCGCGACCTCCAAGCACAATGTCCAATACCTCCTCGGCGGCCATCGCTCCTTTTTCTTCGACACGATGGATGCGATTGGGACCACCCGCTATCTGCCGGCGTTCGTCTATCCCAAAGGCGCGCCGGAAAAGGCCGGCTATTTCGGTCACCGCATGGAAGGTTATCAGACCGCTCTGAAGCCGTTCTGGGTTACGGAGATCAACATCAAGAGCTCGGGCTCGGTCGACGTCATGGAAGCGGCTGCCGATTATCTGCGCCGGCTGGGGAAACCACAGCGCATCGGCATCGAGTTCGCGTTCCTCCCGGCCGGCTCGGCAGATACGCTGCGCAAGGCTCTCCCGGACAGCGAGTTCAAGGACGCGCTCTTTGTGCTCGAGCGGCTGCGCGCGCGCAAAACGCCGGAGGAGTTGGCGAAGCTGCGGATGGCGTCCGATCTGGTCATCGACTCGATGATCGCGGTCATCCACAGCCACGGACCCGGCGCCACCAAGGCGCAAATGAGCGAGGCGCTACGCCGGGAGGAAACGGCACGCGGATTGACATTCGATTATTGCCTGATCGCCGCGGGTTCGAGCCTCAACCGCGCTCCCTCGGAGCAGCGCTGGGAGAAAGGCGACGTGCTCTCCGTCGATTCGGGCGGCAATTACCACGGCTATATCGGCGACCTCGCGCGCATGGGCATCGCCGGCGAGCCCGACAGCGAGCTTAAAGACCTGCTGGCCGAAGTCGAGGCCACCCAGCAGGCCGCGTTCAAGCCGATCCGCGCCGGCGTCAACGGCAGCGAGATCTATGCGGCGGCCGAGCCGGTTCTCAAGAAATCGAAACTGCACAATCACTACGAGTTTCTCGCCCACGGCATGGGTCTCGTCAGCCATGAAGCGCCGCGGCTGACCAATGCGGGCCCGGTCCCCTACGATGCCTACGATGCGGACCGGCCGCTCGAGGCCGGCATGGTGATTTCGGTCGAAACCACGCTGCTGCATCCGCGCCGCGGCTTCATCAAACTCGAAGATACGGTGGCGGTCACGCCGACCGGCTTCGAAGTCTATGGCGATCGCGCCCGCGGCTGGAACCGCGCCGGCGGCGCCGCCTGATCTTGTCGGCCTGACCGGGCGATCAAGCCGCGCGGCCGTGGAACGGCTGCCGGCGGCTCAGGTCGGGCTGCGGTCGGCGCTGTAGCGCCGATTGCGCTGAAGGTCGTCGATCTCGCGCCGCAGCTTGCGGAGATAGGCGAAATACGCGATGCCGCCGCATGCCCAGGACGCGCCGGCGACGCCGAAGATCATCGGATCGGCCTCGGGCCACAGATTCTTAATGAGCACGCAGGTCATCCCCCAGGCGATGAGGACCATGACGGCTCGCGGCAACAAGTAGGCCATGATTCGTGCCTCGCTCAAATGGCGGGCGCGATGGTGATCGAACATGGTTATAAATCGGTAAATTCAAGCTCGTGGCCGGTCAGGATATATCGGCAATTGTCGAAGGGAGCTCTTCGATGCGCATCGTCGCTCTTGAGGAACACTTCACGGTCCCCGCGCTGGTGCGCAGGATCGACCCTGATGCCATCGCGAGACGCGGGTTTCCCCCTGGTTTCGGCGCGCCCCTCGAAAAGCAATTGACCGACTTCGGCGCCCTGCGGCTCGGTGAAATGGATGAGGCCGGCATCACCATGCAGGTGCTTTCATCCTCCGGTCCCGGCGCGGATTTGGTTGACGGTGCGGAAGGCATTGCGTTCGCGCGCGACATCAACAACGTTTTGGCGAAGGCCGTCGCCACGCACCCCGATCGCTTTGGCGGGTTTGCGCATCTGCCGATGCGCAGTCCGCAAGCGGCGGCCGATGAGCTTGAACGGGCGGTGCGTGACCTCGGCTTCCGCGGAGCGTTGATCAACGGCATGACGGAAGACCGCTTTCTCGACGACCCGCGCTTCGACCCGATCCTGGCGCGGGCTGAGCGGGTCGACGTGCCGATTTATCTGCATCCGAACCTGCCGCCGCAGTCCGTCCGTGAGGCCTATTACCAAGGCTTGCCCGGGCACGCGGGCTTTCGGCTGTCGATGGCGGCCTGGGGCTGGCACTCGGAGGTGGCCATTCACGTGCTGCGGCTCGTCCTCTCCGGCGCGCTCGACCGTCATCCCAAGCTCAAGCTGATCATCGGCCACATGGGCGAAGGCCTTGCAGCGATGCTAGTCCGGTCCGATAAGGTTTTGGCAGACGACGTTAATCACCTGACGCGTTCCGTCAGCCAGACGATTCTCGACCAGGTCTCGATCACCACGAGTGGATTGTTCACGCTGCCGCCGTTCGAGGTCGCTGTTGCGGTTTTCGGCGTCGACCGCGTTCTGTTCTCGATCGACTACCCCTACAGCAGCGATCGGCAGGGCAGGGACTTCCTCGATGCGCTCAAGCTGCCCGCCGCGGATCTTGAAAAAATTGCGCACGGGAATGCCGATCGGTTGCTCAAGCTGTCGTGAGAACATCTTCGCCTTCTTGACAATGCGCTGGCAAATCGGCTCGACATGTTCGCCACCGCCTGACAACGTTGTCGCCTAAGCCGATGCAGGAATTCTACGATGCCTTGGAAACGCGCGCGCCGCAGATGCGCGAGCGCGAGCTATTGGCAAAGCTGCCGGAGCTGATCGCGCGGGCCAGGAGCGCGCCGGGCTGGGCCGAGCAGCTTGCCGGCATCGACCCGAGGTCCGTTACTTCGCGCGCGGCGCTTGCTGCCCTTCCGCTGCTGCGCAAGTCCGACGTGAAAGAACGGCAACAGCAGAAGCCGCCGCTCGGCGGTTTCGCCGTCACCGCGCCGGGAAAGCTCAAGCGTCTCTTGATGTCCCCCGGCCCGATCTTCGAGCCAGAGGGGCACGGCACGGACTGGTGGAACTCGGCGCGCGCGCTCTTTGCCGCCGGGTTTCGCGCGGGCGACATCGTGCACAACGCGTTTGCCTATCACCTGACGCCGGGCGGATTCATCCTCGAATCGGGAGCTCATGCGCTCGGCTGCGCGGTCGTTCCCGGCGGCGTCGGCAACACCGAGCAACAGGTGGAGGCGATCGCGCATCTCAAACCGAGCGGATACACCGGTACGCCGGATTTTCTCAAAATCCTGCTCGATGCGGCGGAGAAGGCGGGCAAGGACGTGTCCTCGATCAAGCGTGGACTGGTCTCGGGCGCGGCGCTGCCGGCTTCGCTGCGCGCCGAGCTCGCAGCCCGCGGCGTGGCGGTGCTGCAGGCCTACGCCACCGCCGAACTCGGCGTCATCGCCTACGAAACGCCGGCGCGCGAAGGGATGCTCGTCAACGAGCCAGTCATCGTCGAGATCGTGCGGCCGGGCACGGGCGATCCGGTTGGCGATGGGGAGGTCGGGGAAGTGGTCGTCACTTCGTTCAACGCCGATTATCCGATGATCCGCCTCGCCACCGGCGACCTCTCGGCGGTTCTTGCCGGCCGCTCGCCGTGCGGACGCACCAACATGCGGATCAAAGGCTGGATGGGGCGCGCCGACCAGACCACCAAGGTCAAGGGAATGTTCGTGCATCCGGGCCAGATCGCCGAAATCGCCAAGCGTCATCCCGAACTCGGACGGGTTCGCTTGAGCGTCACGCGCGAAGCCGAGCAGGACGTGATGACGCTTTTAGCCGAATGCGCCGCTCGCCCAAGCGGGCTCGAGGACGCGGTGGCGGCGAGCCTGCAGGCCGTGACCAAGCTCAAAGGCCGGGTCCAACTCGTCGCGCCCGGAACGCTACCCAACGACGGCAAGATCATCGCCGACGAGCGCGGCATCGGGTGAACGAATGATGGCCTGATAAAGCCGTCGCACCGAGGAAAGAACATTTCGGCGAATGCATTGGCCGGAAATGGCACGTTCGTCGAATCAGTGTCGGCGCAGCAGAGATCATCTTATTTCTCCGATCGCATTGACTCGCGATGCGCGCGGTGCGGAAATGCAAACATTCGATCATCACGTGATCGGGTCGCGGGATTTGATGTAGCAGCTTGCGCCGCGTCAACATGCTAAAGCGCCACGAAGCGCCTTCGTGGGCTCCTGACGATGGACGATGGAGATTTGCTCATGGCGTTTCGTTCTCGGACGTCGGTCTTTCGCTCCAGATCCCCCGCTTTTTGTCGCCAGAACTCAGCAGTGACCGGCGCGTGTCGCACGCGCTGATCTAGCTGCATTTTCGAGTTTATCGGCACATCAGGACGTCGGTTGCGGCCGACAAGGGGATCGTCATGTTCGACACATACGTCATAGAAATCGATTCGGATGCCGCCGGCCTAGTCGTGCGTGATCGCGGAGGGTTCCGTTTCTTTTGCGCTGATGCGTCGTTTGCCGGCCTGGACGGTCGTCTTTTTCGCGATCCGCGGGCAGCCGAACAGGCGGCGATCCGCCATCGCGACACCAGCGATCGGAATGCACCATCGATCGGGCCGCGAAAATGGCGGCCGTTGCGATGAACAGATCGCAGCTTCGTTTGCCTTGCAGCCCTCAACAAAATGAGACGAGCGTTCTCGTCTGATCGCAGGTCACCCATCGGCATTGGCGCCCATTATAGGAGAGCACTGACATGTCTGACGCCGCCCGCAAACTCGCCGTCGTGGAGACCACGCCGGCGCACAAACCCGGTCGTGGCCGGATCTATGAATCGATCACCGACACCATCGGCGATACCCCGCTTGTGCGGCTCAACCGGCTGCCGCAGTCGAAGGGGGTGAAGGCGAACATTCTAGTCAAGCTGGAGTTCTTCAACCCGATCTCCAGCGTCAAGGACCGTATTGGCGTGTCGATGATCGACGCGCTGGAGGCGAACGGTACCATCAAGCCGGATACCGTGCTGATCGAGCCGACGTCGGGTAATACCGGGATCGCGCTTGCCTTTGTCGCCGCCGCGCGCGGCTATCGCTTGATCTTGGTGATGCCGGAATCGATGTCGGTCGAACGCCG
>JBEKNW010000249.1:0-5388 GCA_049522435.1 Xanthobacteraceae bacterium | reverse complement strand
CGAACGGCACCGCTGCTGCAGAGCCGGCGCAGGAGTGCGACGTGCCGGAATGGCTGATATCGGGCGACAACGATCTCACGCGAGTCGCCAACGAGATCAAGGATCGCCACCGCCTGGATATCAGCGTGGTCGGCTCGGGATCCTCGGTGCTGTCCGGTCCCGACGGCGCGCGCTTTGCCTATCCGGCGCAACTGGAGCAGTCGCTCCGCGAGCGGCTGCCGGGCAATGAAATCAAGGTGACCGCGCATGTTCCGTCCCGGCAGACCACCGCGGATATGGCCTCCGGCCTGCAAAAAATCCTGTCCGACGACCGGCCGGTATTGGTGATCTGGCAGGCCGGAACGGTTGACGCTCTGCGCGGCGTCGAACCGGAGGATTTCCGCACCAGCCTCGATCAAGGCATCGACGCGATCGCGACCGCCGGCGCCGATGTCATCATGATGAACATGCAATACAGTCCGCGCACCGAATCCATGCTGGGTATTTCCCCTTACGCGGACGTCATGCGCTGGGTGGCCGAGCAGCACAGCATCGTGCTGTTCGACCGCTTGGCGATCATGCGCTACTGGAGCGATGTGGGCATATTCGATCTCTATGCGGCGACCAAGGGTTATGCTATGGCGCGGCGTGTGCACGAATGCATAGGCCGGGCCCTGGCGTCGCAGATCATCAATGCCGGTCGTCTCGACGCCGGGAAAATGCAGACGACGCCTTGATGTCATCGATCAGTAAAACGGCGTTCAATTGGCTCGGCTGCGCGGCAGCCGGGGCGGTTGCTCTGGCAATGCTCGCTCCCGCGCGCGCGGAGGTTTATGGCGCGCATGCCGGTGCGCCGGCCGCGATCGCGGCGCCGGTCGATTTGGCGAAGCCCGCGGCGTTGCCGCAAGCGGCCGCGCCGTTGCAGGGCTCGCAGTTTTCCTGCGGCGCGCCGCCCGAATTCACACGCCTCAATTATCCGCTCCGGCACACCGCGCGACGCCTCGCGAGCGGCGAGCCGCTCACCATCGTCGCCGTCGGCTCGTCCTCGACCGCCGGCGCCGGCGCGAGTTCTCCCGCGGCGAGCTATCCGAGCCGCCTCGCCGTCGAGCTCAAGCAGCGCTTCCCCGGCCACGACATCACCGTGCTCAACCGCGGCGTCAACGGTGACGAGACCGAGCAAATGATCGCGCGGTTCGCGACCGGCGTGATCGCTGCGCTTCCCGATCTGGTGCTCTGGCAGGTCGGCACCAATTCCGTTCTGCGCGATTACCCGCTCAAGCCGCATTCCGTCCTGTTGCGCGAGGGGATCGCGCAACTCAAGGAGGCGGGCGCCGACGTGGTGCTGATCGATATGCAGTTTGCGCCGCGCGTGCTCGCCAAACCCGAGACGCAGGGGATGGAAGATCAGATTGCGCTTGCGGCCAAGGATGAGAACGTCGATCTGTTCCGCCGTTTCGCGCTGATGCGCAACTGGCACGAAGTCCAGCACATCCCCTTCGACGCCTTCGTCGCGCCGGACGAGTTGCACATGAACGATTGGAGCTATGCCTGCGTGGCAAAACTCCTCGCCGCAGGCATCGCCGAAGCGGCGACCCGCCCGGTCGCCTCCGCCGCGGCCCACTCCGCGCGCTGAACCAGTTCGCCGTCGTCATTCCGGGCTCGGCCCTTTGGGCCGCCCCGGAATGACGATTATGAGCGATGCTCACACCGCTTCCAGCGCGGCGAGCACGTCCTCCACGATGTCGTCGGGATGTTCGAGGCCGACGGACAGGCGCACCAGGCCGTCGCTGATGCCGAGTTCGGCGCGCTGCGCCGGGGTGAACCGTTGGTGCGTCGTCGTCGCCGGATGGGTGATGAGGCTCTTGGCGTCGCCGAGATTGTTGCTGATGCGGATGAGCTTGAGCGCGTCCTGGAAGCGGAACGCGGCCTTCTTGCCGCCCTTGATGTCGAAGGCGACGAGCGTCGAGCCGCCGCGCATCTGCTTCTGCGCCACCTTGGCTTGCGGATGGTCGGGCCGGCCGGGATAGATCAGGCGCGCGATCTTGGGATGCTCGACCAGCATGACCGCGAGCGTCGCGGCGCTGTCGGTTTGCCGCCGCACGCGCACCGGCAGCGTCTCCAGTCCCTTGAGCAACACCCAGGCGTTGAACGGCGACAGCGACGGGCCGGTCTGGCGCAGCAGCACGTGCACGTGCTTCTGGATGAAATCCTCCGACGCGAGGATGATCCCGCCGAGGCAGCGGCCCTGGCCGTCGATGTGCTTGGTCGCCGAGTAGACGACGCAGTCGGCGCCGAGCGCGAGCGGGGACTGGAAGATCGGCGTGGCGAAGACGTTGTCGACGACGAGCGTCGCACCGGCCGCGTGCGCGATTTCCGCGACCGCGGCGATGTCGATCACCTCGAGCGTCGGATTGGTCGGCGTCTCCAGGAAGAACGTCTTGGTGTTCGGCCGCACCGCGGCGCGCCATTGGTCGAGATCGGTGCCGTCGACCAGCGTCGAGGGAACGCCATAGCGCGGCAGATAATCCTCGACGATGTAGCGGCAGGAGCCGAACAGCGCCTTCGCCGCGACCACGTGGTCGCCGGCCTTGACCTGGCCGACGAGCGCGAGCGTCACGGCCGCCATTCCGGTTGCAGTCGCGCGCGCGGCTTCGGCGCCCTCGAAGGCCGCCATGCGCGCCTCGAACATCGCGACCGTGGGATTGGAAAAGCGCGAGTACTGGAAGCCCGGCTCTTCGTTCTTGAAGCGCCGCTCGGCCTGGGCGGCGCTGTCGTAGACGTAGCCCTGGGTCAGAAACAGCGCCTCGGAGGTCTCGCCGAATTGCGAGCGCAACGTGCCGGAATGGACAAGACGGGTTTCGGGACGGTAACGATCATGCGCGGACGCGGTCATCTGGCCCTCCTTGGCCAAGAAAAACAAAACCCGGCCGGGAGGATAATCCTCGGGCTGGGCTCACGCGTCCCCGGCCTTTTAGCAACTTGTTTTACGTGGCTGCAAGCCGGCCGGCTCAAATGACCACGGGATAAACCGGCTCATACGCCGCGCCCGTCTTTCCGTCAAGCCGGGCATCGGGTTAGATCGAGATCGAGAATTCCTCCCCTGCGAAGCGGGGGGACGGGGACCGCGCGCAACGCGGTGGAGGGGGCTGGCTTGCTTCGCGCGAGCCGACACTTGCCCCTTCCGGGTCGCTTTAATCGCCTCCTCCCCCGCAAGCGGGGGAGGAGAAAAAAGTGTGACTTCATGCCGCTCTCGTTTACGCCTGCGGACCAGGGGATCCTGCCCGACCGCATGATCGCGGCGCTGGCGGAGGAGGGCGGCATTCGCGCTGCTTACCCCTTCGCTCCCGGCCAGATCCAGCCGGCCAGTCTCGACCTGCGTCTTGGCGCCGTCGCCTATCGCGTGCGCGCAAGCTTTTTGCCGGGCCCCGGCACCGCCGTCTCTCGCCGCATCGCCGACCTGAAGCTGCACGAATTTGCCCTCACCGACGGCGCCGTGCTGGAGACCGGCTGCGTCTATATCGTGCCGCTCATCGAAAATCTGGCGCTGCCGGCGGATATCGCGGCGGCCACCAATCCCAAGAGCTCCACGGGACGCCTCGACGTCTTCACGCGCGTGATCGCCGACGAGACGCGGGGCTTCGATCGCGTCGAGCCCGGCTATCATGGCCCGCTCTATGCCGAGATCAGCCCAAAAACCTTCCCCGTGCTCGTGCGCGAAGGCTCGCGGCTGTCGCAGATGCGTTTGCACCGCGGCGCTGCGGTGCTCGACGGCGAGGCGCTGCGCGCGCTGCATGCGCGCGAGCGGCTCGTCGATCGCGCCGAGGCGGTGATGGGGGAGGGTGTAGCGGTAAGCGTCGACCTCTCCGGCGCCAGCCTCCACCCCAATTCTCCCCCGCATGCGGGGGAGGGAAGGCGAGGCGGCATCGTCGGCTATCGCGCCAAGCGCCATACCGCGGTCATCGAGGTCGAGCGCCGCGCCGCCTATGACATCGCCGAGTTTTGGGAGCCGATCGCCGCGCGCGCCGACAGGAGCCTGATCCTCGATCCTGACGAATTTTATATTCTCGCTTCGACCGAGGCGGTGCAGGTGCCGCCCGACTATGCTGCGGAGATGGTGCCGTTCGACCCGCTCGTCGGCGAATTCCGCGTGCACTATGCGGGCTTCTTCGATCCCGGCTTCGGCTATGCCGGTGCCGGCGGGCTGGGCGCCCGCGCGGTGTTGGAAGTGCGCTCGCGCGAAGTGCCCTTCATCCTCGAACACGGCCAGATCGTCGGCCGGCTGGTCTACGAAAAGATGCTGGCGCGCCCCGACCGGCTTTACGGCAGCGGCATCGGCTCGAATTACCAGGCGCAGGGGCTCAAATTATCGAAGCACTTCCGCAGTTGAACGAGGAAGACTCTTTTATTTGAGCATAATCTTTTCCGAAAACCGGAATCCACTTTTCGGGATCATGCTCCGCTGGCGCGCGATGGCGCCGCCGCGCCAGACCGCGGACGGGGCGGCGGCCTGCAGGATGGCCCAGCGGTGCAAAATTCTTGTGGCATTTCGGCGGGAAGGGCGTTCTTCTGTACACGGGGGTGGCATCGCGAGCCAACGCGAGAGTGGGGCATGCGAACACTCATCATGGGCTTTGCCGTCCTCATCTTCGCGGCGACAGGGACGGCCTCAGGCATCGCACCGGCCTTAGCGCAATCGGGCTACGATCGGCCGGGCGGCGATTATGCGAGCGCCCCGGTCGCAAACGGCGACCCGGCGGTGTGCGCGACGCGATGCGAGCACGAAAAAAGCTGCCGGTCCTGGAGCTTTTCCTATCCGCCGGCCTCCGGCGAGCCGGCCATGTGCCGGCTCAAGCGCGAGGTGATGCCGCGCGTTCAATCGAGCTGCTGCGTGTCGGGCGTGCGCGGCGCCGGCGTCATCGAGCCGCGGCTCGGCGAACTCGAATATTCGATCGATCGCGTCGGCGGCGATTACCGGTCCTTCGAAGCCGCGCCAGACCCCCGCGGAAAACCCTGCGCCGAGGCCTGCCAGGCCGAACCGCATTGCCGCGCCTGGACCTATCGCCGGCCCGGCTACGGCACGGCCGCCGCGCGCTGCTACCTCAAGGACGCGATCAAGCCGCCGCGCCGCCGGCCCTGCTGCATTTCCGGGGTCCTGCGGTAGCACGGCGGCGGTCTTCGTCAGGCGTGGGTCTGCGCGCAGCGTATTGGCATAAGTCCCCGGCGTAGCCTCATAAACGCGCAGGGAAATAGCTTTGGAGCCAGCATCTCAGGCGAATGTCCGTTGTTAGGTAGAGTCGAGATGTGGCGCGGTGGCTGTAGGCTGAACATATCTGTTGCCGCCTCTTTCGTTTGGCGGTGCCTTACTGGTTCAACCATGGCTCCGTTTCCACATCCCGCTCATCGAACCGG
>JBEKNW010000248.1:0-5426 GCA_049522435.1 Xanthobacteraceae bacterium | reverse complement strand
GTCATCTGCGGAAAGATCGTCCGATAGAGCGAGACCGTCGTCGGCTCCCAGGGCATCTTTTGCGCCGCGCGCGCTTCGGCGAGGATTTTTTCGAGCCGTCGCCGTACCTTGTCGGGATCGGGACGATAAGCTGGCGCGGGCTCGGCGCCGAACAGGTCATCTTGACCGGGGGAAGACGCCATGTCGTTGCACTCGCTTCAAACGCCGCCATTCGGGAGCTGCGACGCCTCCGTCACAAGCTTGTAATCGACCCCGAGCGCGCCGCGGAAGTGGCTTCGGCCGCACAAAATCTTGCGCTTCTCGTCGGGTCGAAGCTGGTCGAGGTTGAGCGTGCTCTTGGTTTCGCGCACGAGATAGAGCCGATTTTCCGCGCTCACAGGGTCCGTCATGACAATCGCCCAATCGGGCTTGTAGTTTCCGATCGGGGTCGCGACCTCGAACCAGCGGGGCAGTTTGATGTAGAGCTTCACGTCCTCGCGCTTTTCGAGGTCTTGGGCGAACGCCTTTTCCGTCTCTGACTCGAAGGGCACGCCGTCCCACAGGTGCGTGCCTCCTACGCCGCCGATTTCCTCGCTCGGAACGATATAATCTTTCCACGCCTCGATGATCTCGTCCTTGTCAAACAACGTCTGGTCGTACCACTCGTCGATCTTCTCGTACTTGATGCCGTCGACAAGCTGGTCGGCGAGCTTCGATTTGGTCATGCGAACCGCCACGGTTGCGAATTCGTGCGGATTGTCGAGCGCTGCATCGCGGATTTTGGTGCGGCGGAAAATTTCGAGCAGCGTGCGGCGCGACAGCCGCATGGGCGGCGAGGTGTTTTCCATCAGGTTTTCCATGATCTCGACGAGGTTCGGTAGCGGGTAGCGTCCGGCGAGATCGATGGCCGTCTTAGCGCCGCTCTGCACAATAGGCTCGAACAGATCGTGCGAGGATTGCAGGCGCAGTCCGACCTTGGTGATGGCGACGCGCGGCTTGCGAATTTCAGCTTTGTCCAGTTCCGGCACGACGTCCGCAATCAGCTTCTCAGTATCGACCCTCACGGCATATTGCGTCTTGTGCTTGATCTTTTCCCACAGCGCCTTGAATTCCGGCCTCAACATGTAGTTCTTGCACAGCTTGATCGTTGTGCGCTTGCGCTTGTCGGGCGGTGGCGGCGGCACGCCCTCCTTGCCGTATTCCCGTTCGATCTCGCTTTGCAGTCCTTCCACGAAGCGCTGGTAACTCTCGCTCGCGACCACGGTCAGCACGTTGACCGCCTCGTCCCGCACCCGGTCGCCGGATTGATCGACGGGCAACCGAATGCCGCGCCCAACCTGCTGACGGCGCTCAGTCTCGGAACCGACTTCGCGCAGCGTGCAAATCTGGAACACGTTGGGATTGTCCCAGCCTTCGCGCAGTGCGGAATGCGAGAAGATGAAACTCACCGGCTCGTCGAACGAAAGCAGCCGCTCCTTCGCGCGCATGATGAGGTCGAACGCTGACTCGTCCTCCTTGGTCTTTCCTGATGTGTCGAGAAACTCCTGCTCGCCGCCCTTCCGTGTTTTGCTGGCAAAATAGGCTGCCTGAACCTGCATCGGCTCGGCATGCCGCCATTCGGGGTATTTCGCCTTCAGCGCGTTGAACGACTTGATATAGAGCGTGCGGATGACCCCATCGTCCTTGACGAAGTTGTCGACCTTGTCGATGAAGAACAGCGAGAGCACCTTGATGCCGCGTTCGCGCAAGCGGGCTTGCCGCTGGAAATGTTCCTCGACTGTGGAGCGGATTTGCGCCTCGAAAATCGCCACCTTCTCCGTTCCGACCGCCCCGCCTTTTTTGATTTCTACGTTATTGGTAAAGCGGACAAAGTTCGCACCCCAGTTTATCTCATCCACAACGAAACCCTGATAATCGGCCCGCCCGGTTTTCTCCTCCAAATCGTCGCCGGGCTTGATGGTCAGCACGGGTTCTTTAATCGCACCCGTCTTCATCAGCTTATGGAGCGCGACGCGCGCGGTAAGGGTGCGCTTCTTGGTGATGATGTCGTCGATGCGGATGAACGGCAGGTTGGCGTTGTCCTCCTCGACCACGGAGGCGACCTCGATCCGCTTCACCAATCCCTGGCGGTAGGCGTCGAACGGGGTGAGGCGATAGATCGTGTTGTAGGGATTGCGGTGAGTGGCGCTGTAGCGAAGCGCGAATAAGGGATCGAGGGCGGCGAGCGCGCGCACCCGGTTCTCGCTTTCCATGTTCTGCGGCTCGTCGAGGATGAGCACCGGCCGCACCGCCTGGATCAAGTGGATCGGCTTCTCGCCTTGCAGGCGGTCGGTCGCCGCCTTGATGACGTTCTCGGCGCGGGCGAAGGCGTCGATGGTCATCACCATCAGCTCCAATCCGTCCGAGAGCGCGAAGGTGCGCACCTGCGAAAGGTTAGCCGAATCGTAGACGCTGAAGCGGTAGGGCGGATTGCCGTAAAGCTCCTTCAAGTGCTTGTTGGTGATGCGCAGCGTCGCGAGCACGCCTTCGCGCACCGCGATGGACGGCACCACGACGATGAATTTGCGCAGTCCGAAGCTGCGGAACAATTCGTGCGCCGTGCGCAGATAGACGTAGGTCTTGCCGGTTCCGGTCTCCATCTCGACGGAAAAATTCCAAAACCGCGCCTGCCTTAAGCCGGACACGGTCTCGATTTTGGATTCGATCGTTTCCAACTTGGTGTCGGGCTTGATATCGCGTTCGCCTTGAACCTTGTTCAAATTCGCGAGGATCGCGCCTTCGTCGAGTTCGAGCCGGTTGGCGATGGCCTGGAACGACGCGCCCTTGGGCGCGACGAGTTGGCTCGGCACATTGGCCTGACCCTCGAATAGGCCGCACGCCGCCGCGATGGCGTCGAGCTGATATTCCTGCGTGGCGTCGAATTTGAATTCCATGGTGGCGTATCAATCTCAGCCGTCATGCCCGGCCTCGCGCCGGGCATCCACGTCTTGAATTTCGCGGCTAAGAAAGACGTGGATGGCCGGGACAAGCCCGGCCATGACGCAGGCGGGAGCGCAACCCGGCATCACAACACCTTCAGCCGGCATTGCAGCGCCAAGTTCGCCGACAGCGTGTCGTCGAGCGCCGCATCGCGGCAGACGAACAACGAGTCCTTTTTGAGTTTGAGCGCGCGCACCGCGTCGAGCGTCAGCGTGTCATCGAGGCAGATCACGAAAGACTGCTCGCGCTCAGGATCGGTCACGCGCCAGAAATTTTGTTTGCCGCTGTTAGAAATCTTCTCGATGCGCGAGGTAAGACTGTAACCTTCGCGCAGCGCGGTTTCCCAGACGACGTTTTCGGGCTTCCAGTCGGGAACGAGGGAGTCGGCGAAGGCTTCAATTTGGGTCGCGAGGGCATCGGTGTCTTTTTCGGCAACGCCGGTCCATGGTCGGATGTTTGAAGATGACAATGCGAAAGCTTTGAAGCCCGATGGCTCGGGCTCTTTGGATGACAGTTCTTTTTTTGGAGCGTGCGCTTCAACAGCTTTCTTGAACCGTTCGCGTGCTACGGCAGCCAGAGTTTTAAATCCCTTTTTGGCTATTGCGCTGCTCGGTGGCATTGCCTCGGGCAATTGAACGAGAATGCAGCGACGCTTACCTCCGTCTTGCGCGTTGGCTAGCAGCGTTGCCTCCGCAGTTGTGGCCACGCCCGCAAAAAAATCCAGGACAACATCCTTGTCGTTGACTCCAATATAGCGAATGAGCCGTGCTAGAACTTCATGATCCTTTGGATTGTCAAAGACTTTCTCTCCCATCAAACCCTTTAGATATTTCACCGCAACCTGTGACTGTTTGTAGATGACGCTAGGCATAACCTGAAGGCCGATACTGCCTTCGTCCTCAGTATCAGATTCATCATCAAAGGGAGCATCCCCGTTTTCGGCCAGTTCATCAGGAATCGGTCTCAAGTGTGCCTTTCGGAAGGGTGGATCATTCTCGGTCTCGCGAAACTCGACCAATCCCAATGCAATTTGACGCTGCATCGCTTCTGGCGTCGAAAATCGCCACCCTGAATCAGGTATTTTACAGGGCTTTCCCGTTTTTGGATGGGGTACGTTGTATCGCGGCCCTCCTCCACCAGGCCATGAAATATCTCGATCGCGCCAAGGGCCATGCTTGTCTACATGACGATAGCGGCTTAGTGCTTTGGAGGGATGGGATTTGGGAAGATCGCGATACCAATTCTGCAGTGAGTTTTCGATTGCTCCGTCGTCTTTCTTGTGCTTTTCTCGCAGTTCCAAATATTTCTGCCAGATTTCTTGAGCTCCGGGCTTAGGCTCACGCCAGACCGCGCCGTTCTCTTTCAGTCGTGAGAGTGATTTCGCATATACCAGCATATATTCGTGACCGATGGAAAAAAGCTTGGCGTCGTTTTTCCGACCCTTCTCCCAAACTAACTGAGCAATGAAATTCTCCTCACCAAAGACTTCATCCAATAGCCGCCGTAGATTCCGGGCCTCATTATCATCGATGCTGACAAAGATAACTCCATCCTCGCGCAAAAACTGCCGCGCCAGCGCTAGCCTCGGATACATCATGCTCAGCCACGCCGAGTGGATGCGCCCATTCCGGTCCACCTGCGACGTGGTGTAATCGCCGTTGCCGTTCTTCTGCCCGGTGATGCGCAGATAGTGGTCGAGTGGGTCAGCGAAATCGTCGGGATAGATGAAATCGTTGCCGGTGTTGTAGGGCGGGTCGATGTAGATCATCTTCACGCGCCCGAAATAGGAGCGGTAGAGGACCTTCAGCACTTCCAGATTCTCGCCCTCGATGAAGACGTGCTGCGCCTCGTCGAAGTTGACGCTGTTGTCGCGGTCGGGAACGAGCGTCGCGCGCGTCGGCAGTTGCAGCATGCCGATGGCGTCGCGCTTGCCCGCCCACGAAAAGCTGTAGCGCTCGGGGCCGGCGTCGCCGTTCTCGCCGAGCAGCGCCTTCAGCTTGTCGGCGTCGAGCTTGCCTTCGGCGAACGCTTCCGGAACGAGCGCGCCTAATTGCTCGCGCAGCTGCGCCCGCATGTCGGGCGACTGAGCGGCGATCCGTTCGATGTGGGGTTCGTCCGGCTTTTTCGGCATAGGTCTCGACACGCCACTACCCTTGCGAGATTCGGGAGCCAAACGCGAGGGGCTATGGATGATAACGGGGAGAAGTTCCGACTGACAAGAACAAAATGGGAACAATCAACAAGCTGCCGGCGCACCGCCCCTTGCAGAGCAAGGTCCCCAATCCGGCGACATTTGTCTTGACATTCGTCCCCCTATCAGTTACAAGCCGCGAATCTCGCTCGCCGAAAGGACGTCAGCCGGCGACACCGGCTGATGGAGCGAGAGCGGTTCCCGCGGGCGGGGGCTCGTCACCTCCGCTCCCGGGCGGCTTCGGGAAGACGCCCGGCCGGCATGATGACCGGTCTGC
>JBEKNW010000247.1:0-5440 GCA_049522435.1 Xanthobacteraceae bacterium | reverse complement strand
TCTGTTCCCTCCGAATCAGACGGTCAAAGAATCACGCCTCGCAACCCGAAAACAACCCATTCCGATCTTTAGTCCCCGCCACCGCAACCTTTCGATTCAATCAGCTATGGAAGCGGTATGAGGAGCGATAAACCTGCTCACCGCATTTTGGACATTTGGTTGAAGCCTCCTTTTTTACGCGCTCTTTAAAATCGAAGTAGAGGCCTGGCATTGATCCATATTTATCAAGTGTCCTATCGATGAATGCGCTCTCTGTAGGATTGCTTCTCGCATAAGAACCAAAGATGTAGCACCCGGCTAAATCGCCGGTGCTTTCGTCGCCATGTCCCTTCCATGTTTCGCCAACAAAATATTCCGCCAGGGAGTTCCATTGGACATCGATTTCGAAGCTCGTTTGCTTCCTCGCATTAATCACTAAATTCCAGAAGTCGATAAAAATCTTCAGGCGGCGTTGGCCTGGCTGAATAACCCGGACCGTATCGTGGAAGCTCATGGGTCACCTTAGCCCGTCGCTATTCCTTACGTTCGCGTCTTTCTTTGCGGCGCTCTTGCGCAATCTCTAAACTTCGAGGCTCCGTGAAGAGGCGTTCTAGGAGCGCGACCGTGAAATCTAATAAATCCTCCGCATCTTCCTTGGTCAGCAAGCGTAGCCCGGATGAGCGCAGCGATATCCGGGAACGGCATGCGAGCTGCACAATCGTTCCCGCGTGTCGCTTCGCTCACGCGGGCTACATTCTACATTCAATCGGAGAGAAACCGTAGCACCAGCGCCGCCGCCTGCAGCTCGGTGAAATGGAACGCCCGGCGCTTGAGCGCCAACTCGTCGCCGCCCCATTGCTCCATGTTCCAGTCCTCATCGACATGCGCCGCCTGCCACGCCGCTTCGGCCGTGAGCCGCGCGCGCAATAACGCGAGCGCGATGAGCGCCGAGCCGGTGAGCGTCGTCACTGCGTGCACGGCGCCGAGACGCCAGGGATCGTCGGGGATGGCGGCGCGCGCGGCCGCGAGCGCGGCCTCGGGCTGGACGACGTGAATGACACCCTCGCCCAAGCGCAAATGCGCGCCGAGCGCGTCACGCGCCCAGGCCACGATCGGATCCCAGTCGCGCGCCTGGCGTTCGACGAGCCCTTGCGGGCCGCCGGCACGGTAGCAAACGAGATCGGTGGCGAGATATTTTTGCACCTCCGCCGCGACCGGGCCGGGACGATCGGCGACGCCGTCGATGATCGCGTTGGCCAAGCGCGTCAGCGGCATTCTGGCCGGATCGATGATATCGCGCTGCGCGTCCCATTCCGCGGCGATCGCCTGCGCCAGAGCGGGCGTTGGCGCGGCAAGGATGCGGCGCGCGGGCGTGCGCACCGGCTTGCCATCGAGCCGCACGGCATGGCCTTCCGCGGCGGCTTCCGTCCCGGCCTTGTCGTAGAAGCGGCGGCGCAGGATTGGCCGCGTGGCGCGGCGCACCGCCTCCACGGGGTTCTGCGGCGAGGAATTTTCGAACGTGTCGCGCATTGGCACTTAGAGCATTTTCAGGAAAAGTGGATACCGGTTTTCCGTAGAAAATGCGACCAAACAAAGAATCTAGAGCATGATCAGTTTCCACCGAAACTGAACATGCTCTAGAGCGCAATCGCTTCAGGTTGGATCGATTGACGCTCTAGATTCCTTGGTGGAGCATGATCTTTTCGGAAAACCGGCCTCCACTTTTCCGGATCATGCTCTAGACCATAGACGAGAACGTAAACGCCGGCAGCAGGTCCGATCCTACCGCACTGCCGCATCGCCAATTGACATAAAATCGCCAATATATTCAAACATTTGCATTAACTCAGGGGCATCCGGGGGCAGGCATCGGTTGCAATGCATCGTTCGGTCCCGGACTACTTCCACAAGGTCGTGGATTGTCAGTGGGCCTGCCCGGCGCACACGCCGGTCCCCGAATACATCCGCTTGATCGCGGCGGGCCGCTACAGCGACGCGTATATGATCAATTGGGAATCGAACGTGTTTCCGGGCATTCTCGGACGCATCTGCGACCGCCCGTGCGAGCCCGCCTGCCGGCGCGGCCGGCTCGATTTCATCAGCGGCCGCGCGCCGATCAAGGTCAATTACGCGGCCGGCAGCGTCGAACTGGTCGAGCTGCATGACGGCTCGACGCTGGCGTTGCGCAAGCTCGATGCCGACTACGACGTGCACGACCGGCTCGGCGCCATGACCTTCCAGCAGCTTCATGCCGCCAAGGGGCAGATCGTGACCGGGCTCCTCTACGTCGCGCTCGAGGCGGAGGATTTGCACGGCCATCTCAATACCGTCGAGGCGCCGCTCAACGCGCTCGGCGAGAACGACCTGTGCCCCGGCGCGGCGGCGCTGGAGAAGTTCAACGCCTCGCTGCGGTGATTTTTTCTCCCTCTCCCCATTGGGGATAGGGTCGGGGTGAGGGGCGCGGGCCTAACGGTCGGAACCCCCTCACCCCAACCCTCTCCCCTCCGGGGAGAGGGAGTTCGCATGCGCAAGCTTCGAGTCCGCGGATTCACTCCTCCGGCGCGTCGACGATCGGGTCGTAGCGCGTGGCGTCGAGGCCGAGCAGGTTCCATGACTGCTGCATGTGCGGCGGCAGCGGCGCGGTGATGTCGATCACGCCGCCGCGCGGGTGCGGCACGACGATGCGGCGCGCGAGAAGATGCAGCTTGTTCTGCATGCCGCCCGGCAGCTCCCAGTTTTCCAGCGAAAAATATTTCGGGTCGCCGACGATCGGGTGGCCGATATGGGCCATGTGCGCGCGCAATTGATGGGTGCGGCCGGTCACTGGCTTGAGCGAGACCCAGGACAAGAGCGGCCCCGAGGTTTCAACCACCGCGTAATAGGTCACCGCGTGACTGGCGCCCTTCTCGCCGTGCCGGGCGATGCGCATCAGCGACTCGTCTTCGCGCTCCTCTTTGACCAGAAACGTCGAGACGCGGCCCTGCTGCACTTTGGGAACGCCGGCGATCAGCGCCCAATAGATTTTTCGCGCCGAGCGCGAGCGGAAGGTTTTCGCCAAGGCGGCCGCCGCAAAGCGGGTCTTGGCCACAAGCAGGCAGCCGGCGGTGTCCTTGTCGAGCCGGTGCACCAGCCGCGGCCGCTGGCCGTGGGCATCGCGCAAAACTTCCAGCATGCCGTCCAGATGGCGCGTGGTGCCCGAGCCGCCCTGCACCGCAAGCCCCATCGGCTTGTTGAGCACCAGCACGTCGGCGTCTTCGTGCAGCGTGATCGATTTGAGAAACTCACGCGTCTTCTCGTCCGCCTCGCTACCCGCCGCCCGCGGTTTTGCCGGTTCGACGAGCCGCAGCGGCGGAATGCGCACGCTCTGCCCCGCCTCCAGCCGGTTTTTCGGTTGCGTGCGCTTGCCGTTGACGCGAACCTCGCCTTTGCGGATGACGCGCTGGATGTGGGAAAAACTCAAGCCTGGAAACTTCGCTTCCAGGAAACGATCGACGCGCATGCCGGATTCGTCGGGCGTGACGGCGACGTTCTGGACGGTCGTCGGAGCCGGTGCTGCAGCCGGTTTCCCGTCATCCTGAGGCGGCCGCCAACGGGTCCGGCCCGAAGTGGCCGGCCCGATGACAGGCTCCGCGGCCCTCGAAGGATGAACGGCCCGAGCGCCGGGGCCGTCGCCCTTCGAGGCTCGCTGCGCTCGCACCTCAGGGTGACGGTGAACAAAATGACCCGGATGACGCGGACCGGCAATCTGCTTGCCGCCGCCCGGCTGCCGTGGTCCGCGGCTTCCTCTCAAGGTTTGCTCCGCTCTCTACGTAGCTTCGCCCAATACTCCAAGCGCTTCCTGATCTCGCGCTCAAAACCGCGTTCGGGCGGATCGTAGAATTTCTGCCGCCCCAGCTGTTCCGGGAAATAGTCCTGCCCGGAAAACGCCTCCGGCGCGTCGTGGTCGTATTCGTAGCCCGCGCCGTAGCCTTCGGTCTTCATCAGCTTGGTCGGCGCGTTGAGGATGTGCTTGGGAGGGAGTAGCGAGCCCGCCTCCTTCGCGGTGCGCATGGCGGCGCCGAAGGCGGCATAGGTCGCGTTCGATTTCGGCGCGGTCGCCACATAAAGCACGGCTTCGGCGATGGCGAGTTCGCCTTCCGGCGAGCCGAGGAAATCGTAGGCGTCCTTGGCGGCATTGGCGACAATGAGCGCCTGCGGATCGGCCAGCCCGATATCCTCGACCGCCATGCGCACGATGCGCCGCGCCAGATAAAGCGGGTCCTCGCCGGCATCGAGCATGCGGCAGAGATAATAGAGCGCAGCGTCGGCATCGGAGCCGCGCACCGACTTGTGCAGCGCGCTGATAAGGTTGTAGTGGCCGTCCTGCGCCTTGTCGTAGATCGGCGCGCGGCGCTGCACCACCTCCTGCAGGGCGGCGGCATCGAAGGTTTCGCCCTGGCGCGTCGCGCGCCAAATCTCTTCCGCGAGCGTGAGCGCGGCGCGGCCATCGCCGTCGGCCATGCGGATCAGCGCGGCGCGCGCGTCCTCATCGAGCGGCAGCTTCTTGCCTTCGATCGCCTCGGCGCGATCGAGCAGCTTCTCCAGTGCGGCGGCATCGAGCGGCTTGAACACGAGGACGCGCGAGCGCGAAAGCAGCGGCGCGATCAGCTCGAAGGAGGGATTTTCCGTCGTCGCGCCGACCAGCACGATGGTGCCGTCTTCCACGACCGGCAGGAAGGAGTCCTGCTGGGCGCGGTTGAAGCGATGAATCTCATCGACGAAGAGGAGCGTCCCCTGCCCGGTCTCGCGCCGCAGCCGCGCGGCGTCGAACACTTTCTTGAGGTCGGCAACGCCGGAAAAGATCGCCGAGATTTGCTCGAAGTGGAGATCGGTCGCCCGCGCCAAGAGCCGCGCCACCGTGGTCTTGCCGGTACCCGGCGGCCCCCAGAAGATGAGCGAGCCGAGCGAGCGCGTTTCCAGCATGCGCGTCAGCGTACCATCGGGCCCGAGCAGATGATCCTGCCCCACGACGTCGGCCAGCTGGTCGGGCCGCAGCTTATCGGCCAGCGGCCGCGGGGCGTCGTGCTCGAGGCCGGCGGCCGCGAAGAGAGACGGCGATTTCGATTTCGGGCGCGAAGTCATCGCTGTCCTGCTCCCTCTCCCCGCTTGCGGATGAAATTCTCTTCAACTCCGGATTACCCGCCTCGCTCGATGCTGCGACCGCATGAAATACGCTGTACGGACGACCAGAAGGCGAGCGGTTGGAGCTCCGGCGGAATTTTATTCTACACGACCGCTCTAAATTGGACTACTCGGACAGGCTCCTAGGCCCTGAAATACTTGTAGCTTCTATGTGCCCTATTAGTACGACTGAGTCAGAAAGTCGCAGTCGTTTGTTGTTGAGAATCAGGTATTTGGCGAGATTCACAGATCGGCGGAGGGCTGATATGGGTCTCGCAACGATAGCGGATGGTGCGTCTCG
>JBEKNW010000246.1:0-5446 GCA_049522435.1 Xanthobacteraceae bacterium | reverse complement strand
TTGGCCTTGCGCAGATTGAAGAACAGCTTCTTCTGGTTGGCGGTGGTGCCCATCTTCACCAGCGACCAGGAGCGCAGGATGTATTCCTGGATCGCCGCCTTGATCCACCACATGGCATAGGTGGCCAGCCGGAAGCCTTTCTCGGGCTCGAAGCGCTTGACCGCCTGCATGAGGCCGACATTGCCTTCGGAGATCACTTCCGAGATCGGCAATCCATAGCCGCGATAGCCCATGGCGATCTTGGCCACGAGCCGCAAATGGCTGGTCACGAGCTTGTGCGCCGCCTCGCGGTCGCCATGCTCGCGCCAGCTTTTGGCAAGCATATATTCTTCCTGCGGTTCCAACATCGGGAACCGCCGGATCTCTTCCAGATACCTTGTCAGGCCGGTTTCACCCGACAAAACCGGCAAGGCTGCAGTTTGGGCCATGACAGCGCCCTCCATAATTCACGCCCCCGCATGGCGGCAGGCGGATGTTGCCGTCGCTCCCCGAGCCGACGGCGCAAGCTCCTATTCGCACTCGCAACATAGACGGTTATACACGGTCGAATCGGGCGAGTGGAAGTGAAGACGGCGTAACATCGGCGCGACGCGGCCGTGAAGCCCTCAAAATGACGCTGGAATGCGTCGTGTTGGTAAGACTTTACTTACCGCCAGGCTCGGCCCGCATGGCCGACAATCCATTATGCAAACGACTAAGGTCGGCCGGCAGTTCCGACCGCAATCGAAGGATTTTACCGCTAGTTGGGTGCTCAATGGTCAAAATATGGGCATGGAGGGCCTGTCTGCCAAGGGCTTTGAGCGCGGCTTGGGCCGGTGCCGGCAACAAGGCGGCCTTGGTGCGAAAGCCCGGTCCATAGACGTCATCGCCCAGGAGCGGGTGGCCGATCGAGGCCAAATGGACCCGAATCTGGTGAGTGCGGCCGGTTTCGAGCCGGCAGGCGAGGAGGCTTGCCACCGGCTCGCCGGGGCGTTCGCTGGCGCCGGCCCGCCGGGCTCCTTGATGCCCGCCATAGCGCTCGAGCACTTGCCAATGGGTGACCGCCTCGCGTCCGCCCGCGCGGACCGCCATGCGGTTGCGGGCCTGCTGGTGACGGCCGATGGGCCGGTCGATGGTGCCGCGCGGGCGGTCCGGCGCGCCCCAGACAAAGGCGAGATAGCCGCGCTCGAAGGGTCCGCCGCCGCGGCCATGGCCGGCGAACTGCGCCGCCAGCGCGCGGTGCGCGCGATCGTTCTTCGCCACCACCATGAGGCCGGTCGTATCCTTGTCGAGCCGGTGCACGATGCCGGGACGCCGCTCGCCGCCGATACCGGAGAGAGTCTCGCCGCAATGGGCGATGAGCGCATTGACCAGCGTCCCGGTCCAGTTTCCGGCGGCGGGATGCACGACCAGGCCCTTGGGCTTGTCGATCACGATGATGTCGGCATCCTCGTACACCACATTGAGCGGAATGGGCTCCGCCGCGGGCTTGGCCGGAGCGGGCGGCGGAATGTCGATGAGGATCGCGGCACCGGAATTGACGCGGTGGCCCGGATCACGGATCGTGCGCCCGTCGATGGCGACGGCACCCGCCTCGATCAGCGCCTTGAGCCGCGTACGCGAAAGTTCGGCGACCTGGGCGGCGAGCACGCGGTCGAGCCGTTCGCCGGCCTCGTCACCCGCGACGACGATCGATTTCTGTGTGGACGGCATTTGCAGTTTCTTTGGGCAATTTTCTAGGCACCTGAATGAGCAAGTTAGCCGCCGCTGAACCGCAAAGCGACGCCGACGAAGCCGATCGTCACCCCAAAGCTGCGCATGCGGCCGAGGCCGACGCCCTGGCGGCCGGCATGGTCGCGCGAGCGCGCTGGCTGATGATCATATCGGGCCTGACCACGCTCCTTGCGATCGCCGCGGTGGTTGGTGTCATCGGCTACCGCGTTTTCCGCGCCGGCGGAAGCGGCGCCGCGGCGACCGCCGACGGGATCATCATGCTGCCGAAAGGCGCCCGCGTGATCGCCAGCACGGTGGCCGACGAGCGCATTGTGGTGACGCTCGATATCGCCGGCGCCACCGAAATCTGCACCTTCGACATCAAGACGCTGAAGGAGACCGGTCGCATCAGGTTCGCCACTGAGCCGTGAGGGGATCTATCCGCAGCTCCGGTGATCCAGTTCAAGGAGAAGTGACAATGGCGCGGGAGTGTCTGAACTGCGAAGCTCGGAAAGGCATGGTGCGCTTCGACGACGAGACTTTCACCATCGAGCACGCCGGGATGACGACAATTGTGCAAGGCTTGTCGGGTTGGCGCTGCGAAACGTGTGGCGAAGTCGAGTTCAATGCCGAGAGCGCGCGGCGTTATGCGGCAGCCGGCGACGAACTCGTTTTGCGCAACCGTGAGCGGCAGAGCAAGGAAATCCGCCGCATCCGCCGCAAGCTCGGCCTGAGCCAAGTTGCCGCCGCGCGCTTGAGCGGCGGTGGTCATAACGCCTTCTCTCGCTACGAGCGCGGAGAAACAGCCCCGCTGCCGGCCGTCATCAATCTATTCCGGCTTTTGGATAAACATCCGGAGCTTCTGAAGGATATCGTTTGAGCGCCTAGCCGGCCGCAAAAGATGATCGGACCTCTATACTGCCAACACGCTTGCACGGCCGACCCATCGAGGCTATTTCGGAACGCGGCTCCCTTCGTCTAGCGGCCCAGGACGTCGCCCTCTCACGGCGAAAACAGGGGTTCGAGTCCCCTAGGGAGCGCCAGTGATTTCAATGACTTCTCATAACATCGCGACTTTGGAGGCGCGGCGTACCTAACTTTTGCCCAACAGACGGTGGTTTGACCGCCCCATTTCGAGCGCCAAAGGGGCGCCCGCCGTTTTCAATCGAAGGGGGATCAGCAGCCCGATTATGTCCGGCGCGCTACCGGCTGGAGTTATTGCGCCGGCGCACCAGCACTAATGGCACTGCCAGCGGTGTGCTTTGCAGGCTTTAGCGCGCGTGAAACAGCCTCCGGTTCATTTTTGATCACTTGGAGGAGCACGCGTGCTGCGCCTTCCGGCTTTCGCCGATTTTGTTCCCAATCCCGGATCGTCGCTGCAGGCAAGCCGAAGCGGGCCGCAAATTGCGCCTGACTCAGCTTTAGGGCGCTGCGGATTTTGCGCACGTCCACCTCGGCAGGCACATATACCCCATAAGTCGCAGGGTTGGCCTCGCCCCGAGCGATCGAGCGGCCTTCACGTGCTGCCCCGATTAGACGACTGCCAAGCTTGCTCATGATTTTCCTCTCGTTCTTAGGGCGACTACACGTTTGCGGACACTCTGGCGATAATCGCTGGCATATCCCGCCAGTTCCTTTCTCAACTCGCGGCGTTCAGCCTTCGAGATATTAGCGCGCTCACCTTTGTCGATTAAGGCAAGCAACAGCACTGGCACGTCTTCACCCGCGAAATAGCTCACCGTGCGGTAACCGCCCGATTTACCCTTGCCGCGTCCCGCAAAGCGACGTTTCCGTGCGCCGCCCGTGCCTGGAATCAAGTCGCCCGCCAGCGGTTCCGACGAGATTGCCCCGACTATCTCGGACAGGTCGTCCTCCGATAGACCGGCGTTACGGCAGTCCGCGAGGAACGTCGGCGTTTGGATGACCGTATGCATGCCTGCATATACGGCAGCGCCGTATAGATGTCAATGGCTGACCCAGCTTCTTTAGGCGCGTCGGGCACAAGGGGCGCGGCGACTCATTTCACAGGGCCTCGCGGTTTGGACTGAGAATATCCATCCACAGTAGGTACGCGCCGAACAGGAAAAGAAATCCACCGACGACGCCAACAATACGGCGCCCACCATGGCCGAGAAACCACCACGCAATGACCGCGCCGCCATTGTGCGGCCGTCGGGTTTTGGCCCGGCGGTGTCGTGCCCGTCAAGTTTGTCGCTGTATCGCCCCCCGCGTTGTATCGAGATCAGTTCCAGTGCGCAGTCGATCAAGATAAGCGCGATACGCAAACGACCGGTCGCGCTTCTTTCCAGTCGTTTCCATCAGAACACCGGTCTCGATAAGCGTTTCGATGGCACGCGTTGCTGTAGGTTTGCTCGTCTCGATCAGTTTGATCGCCGACGCGACAGTCACCATCGGGTGCCGAGGCAAAAGCTCGAAGAGGCGCACGGCCGCGACCGAGGTCGTTCCGGATTTGAGAACGCGCGTGCGATCGGCGGTAACGAGCGCGAAAAGTTCGCGCGCTGATGCAACTGCCTCATCGGCAATTGTCGCTACGCCATCCAGGAAGAAGTCGGTCCAACCCTCCCAGTCGCCTTCGCGACGAACGGCGTTGAGTCGGCGGTAGTACTCGTCGCGATGACGCTTGAAGAAGAGGCTCAGATAGAGAAGAGGCTTGGACAATAGCCGCCAGTGCTCGAAAAGCAGCGTGATCAGGAGACGGCCAATGCGCCCGTTTCCGTCAAGGTAGGGATGGATCGTTTCGAATTGGACATGCAGAAGCCCGACGCGCACGAGCTTGGGAAGCGTGTCGTCGGCGTGGATGTATTTTTCGAACGCGCTGAGGAGATCGTTAAGGAGCTGGGGCGGCGGAGGCACGTAAATCGCATTGCCTGGCCGGCTGCCACCGATCCAATTCTGACTGGTGCGAACTTGGCCGGGCTGCTTGTTCGATCCACGCACGCCTCGCATGAGGCGCTCGTGAACTTGATTGAGCAGGCGCGTCGAGAGCGGCAGCCCCTGCTGATCAGCAATCTGGGCCCGCGCGAAGTTGAGCGCATCGAGGTAGTTGCAGACCTCTTCTACATCGGCGTTTGCGGCGCCCTGTCCTCCAGCTTCGAACGCTAACAGGTCGACGAGCGTCGCTTGCGTTCCCTCGATCTGCGATGAAACCACGGCCTCCTTGCGAACGAAGGCGTAGATGAACCAATCAATCGAAGGCACCATCTCGCCGGCGAGATCGAGGCGGGTCAGCGCCTGCTCGGCCTGCCGGAGCCGCTCGGCAAGCTTGCCTTCGACGGCAAACGGTGGCGCCGAAGGCGGCAAGGGCAAAGGAATGAAAGCCGCGACGTCTTCCTCGCCAACTGTGTTGCGCTCGTATCGTCCGGTCGCTCGCTGGGTCATGGAATTGCTGATTGGGACCGCCTAGATACGAAAACGTGATTAGCGCGGCTTATTAAGAACGACTTCATTACTAGCTGGCCCGCTTTAGTCAAGTATCCGTACCTCGCGGGGACCGCGGCCTTACGGCTCCCTTCGTCTAGCGGCCCAGGACGTCGCCCTCTCACGGCGAAAACAGGGGTTCGAGTCCCCTAGGGAGCGCCAGCTAATAAAATCAATGACTTAGGTGGTCGATTAGTAATAGGGGCAAAACTCGCGGCGGTCAGGGCGGTCGGGGTTGGGTGGCGACCAATTCCGGCAGGTATGGGATGGCCGGGCTGCCCGGGACAGCCAGTCTTGAGCCGAGGTAATCCCAGAA